>DASWTQ010000689.1:0-14683 GCA_036402055.1 Herpetosiphonaceae bacterium | reverse complement strand
CAAGGAACGTCAGCAGCAGAGCGAAATCGAGCTATTACGCACGCGCCTACGATCTCTTCGTCGCGCCGTCGATGAAACGGAGGATCTCTTGAACCGCTATATCAACGCCGAGCAAGCGCTTCGGGAAAGTGAAGAACGATTTCGGCTCCTGGTTGCGGCTGTCAAGGATTACGCAATTTTCATGCTGGATGTCAATGGGCACATTCTGAGCTGGAACGCTGGAGCCCAGCACATCAAAGGCTATAGTGCCCACGAAATCATCGGCAAGCACTTCTCGATCTTTTATACGCCCGAAGACCTGGAAGACGGCAAGCCGGCCCGTGAGCTTGTCATCGCGACCGCAGAAGGCCAGTATCAAGAAGAAGGCTGGCGCGTGCGCAAGGATGGTACGCTCTTCTGGGCGCTTGTACTGATCACAGCTGTCTTTGATGAGCATAAAAAGCTGCGTGGTTTTGCCAAAGTCACCCGCGATATGACCGAGCGCAAGCGGGCGGAAGAAGAGCGCGAGCGATTACATGAGAGCCAGCTTCAGCTGGAGCGAGAGCGAGCAGCACGAACTCAAGCCGAGCTGCTTTTGCAGGTACGAGACGAATTTTTGCTGGCGACTGCCCACGAGCTGCGCACGCCAATCACTGCGCTGGTAGGCTATACCGAGCTGCTTAAGCGGCGGCTGGAGCAGGGAAATTTGAGCGTCGAGCGCATGGAGCGTCCAATCCAGGCTGTGATCAGCCAGGCTCAGCGTCTTGAGCGACTGACAACCACGCTGCTCGATATGTCCTGGATGGAACAGGGAAAATTAACGATTCAGCGACAAAAAGTTGATCTGCGAGACGTTGCTAAGCGCGTTATCGATAGTTTCGCGCTGCTGGCCGAGTACCACCATCTCAACCTCGATCTGCCGCCAGGCCCCCTGATCATCGAAGGTGATGAGCTGCGGATCGAGCAGATTTTCTATAATCTGCTTCAGAATGCCGTCAAGTACAGCCCCAACGGCGGCGCGATCATGATCGAGCTGCGCGCCGAGGAGCAGCAGGCGCTCCTGCGCGTTAGCGATAGCGGCATCGGCATTCGCTCAGAAGATCTGCCGTTTCTGTTCGATCGCTTCTACCGCGCGACCAACGTTTCCGCGCAGCAGATCAGCGGCCTGGGTATTGGCCTCTATATTGTGAAGGAATTAGTCACGCTCCACGGCGGCACGATCGACGTACAAAGCATGCCGGAGCAAGGAACAACATTTAGCATCAGGCTTCCGCTGAAAAGCTGAGCACGGGCGGGCCCTCACCCCGATTCTTGATCAGGCCCTCATCCCCCGCCCTGCGGGCTTCCCCTTCTCCCGTTGCGACAGGAGAAGGGGAGTAGTGATACTGCTTTGTTCTCTGGTTCTTGGTTCTTGGTTCTTGGTGCTTACGCCCCTTCCGCCACCACCAGCGCGATCGCATAGTCGTGGCCGTGGGAGAGCGACAGCGCCACCGATCGCCAGCCCAGCGCGGCGGCTCGCTCCGCAGCGCCGCCATGCAAGAGCAGCGTGGGCTGACCTGTAGGCGCGCGCTGCACCTCTAGATCCAGCCAGCGCACTGCCTTGCCGGCACCAACCGTCGCCGCCGCGCCAAAGCCTTGCAGCCCGATCCCCAGCGCTTTGGCCGCCGCCTCTTTCGCGGCCCAGCGCGCCGCCAGCGATCGCGGGCGCTCTCCGCTGTCGCGACGCTCACCTGGGGTAAATACCCGGCTCAGAAAGCGCTCGCCCCAGCGCGCCACCGCCTGCTCGATTCGCCCGATCTCGACAATATCCACGCCCGTGTATAGCATAGCGTTGCCATTGTGGTTAAACGGCAAAGGGGCGATCGATCGCCCCTCCGCTCATTGCTTGAGTCCGTACCGTCGTGCTAGATCGACGCTTCCAGCACTTCATGGCTGACATGACCGTTGGTGCTGGCTCGCTCCGGCCTGGGAACGCCACGGCCAACGCCGCGATAGATGAAGCCGCGCTCGGCCATATCGGCCGGATCGTAGATGTTGCGGCCGTCGAGCACGATCGGCTGGTTCATCAAACGCTTGATCTTGTCGAAGTCGAGCTGCTTGAACTCGTTCCACTCCGTCACGACCAGCAGCGCGTCGGCGTGCTTGGCGACATCGTAGGCCGTCGCGCAGTAGAGCACGTCGGGCATATGCGTCTCGGCAACATGCATCGCCACCGGATCGTAGGCGCGGATATGCGCGCCGCGCTCCATCAGAGACTCAATAATCGTCACCGAGGCAGCCTCGCGCATATCATCGGTGTTGGGCTTGAACGACAGGCCGAGCACACCGATCGTCTTGCCGCTGACATCGCCGAGCACCTCTTCCAGCTTCTTGATGAAGCTGCGGCGAGCATCCTCGTTGATGTCCATCACCGCCTGGAGCAGCTGCGGATGGCAGCCGGCCGACGCGGCCATGTGATGCAGCGCCAGCACATCCTTCGGGAAGCAGGAGCCGCCGTAGCCGATGCCCGCATCCAGGAAGTGTGGGCCGATGCGCTTGTCGGCGCCCATGCCGCGCGCAACTTCTTTGACATCCGCGCCCAGCTGCTCGCAGATCGACGCGATCTCGTTGATGAAGCTGATACGGGTGGCCAGGAACGCGTTCGAGGCGTACTTGATCATCTCGGCAGTGCGCAGATCGGTGATGATGATCGAGGCCTGAAGCGGCTCGTGCAGCACGGCGACCTGCTCGGCGGCCTCGCGATTGAGCGAGCCCAGCACGATGCGATCCGGCTTATTGAAATCGCTGACGGCCGAGCCTTCGCGCAGGAACTCAGGATTCGATACCACGGAGAACGAAATATCGCCCGCCTCCTGAGCGATCAGATCCGTAACCCAATCGCCCGTGCCGACCGGAACCGTAGATTTGTCGATAATGATCGTGGGCTTGCGCAATGCCTTGCCGATCGACTTGGCGGCAGACTCGACATACTGCATATCCGCCGATCCGTCGTGGTTCATGGGCGTGCCGACCGTAATAAACACATAATCGGCCTCGGGAACGCCCAGATCGTAGTTATCGGTAAAGTGCAGACGGCCGGCATCGAGGCTGCGCTTGAGCAGCTCTTCCAGGCCCGGCTCGTAGATCGGCGTTTTGCCCGAGCGGAGCGTATCGAGCTTGCGCTGATCGATCTCAATACACGTTACATCGTTACCTAAATCTGCAAAACAAACGCCAGTCACCAGACCAACGTAGCCGGTGCCGACGACACAAATCTTCTTCACGAATCCCCTCCTGCATGTGGGTTGAGTATATTAGGCTAAACGTCGAGAATCGCAGCTTGGTTACGCTCCTGATCAAAGGAGATCAAGATTCGATTAACCGGTGATTAAAGGACGACGCTCCGCCATTAACAAATCAACTATCGAGAATAATACCAGGCTGTGGCCCAACCACCACCTAGCGGGTGTTAATATCGGTCAGCCCCTCGCCGACCAGCCGAGCGCCGCGAACATGCGACTCGTAATCATGGCCGTTGGCCTGAAACGAAATCTCTTGAATTTTAACCAGATGTTCCAATTCCTGCTTGAGATCGATGTCGATCGAGCGCCAGGTATTCGGCACAAGCTCGGCCGTCTCGATCTGAGGCTCGTTGGAGATCACGCCGGGCCTGTCAGGATAGTCAAACGCCCAGTAGCAAAAATCTTTATGCAGGTTTGCCGCCACATGGTTGGTGTAGACCACCCGGATCAGCAGCGGACACTCGGTGCCTGACTGGCCGGCTCTGCTCAACGACTGATACACGATCTTGAGATCGGCTTTCAAGCGCAGCTGCTGATACGAGGCAACATCGGCCTGAACCTGCTGCGCGATCGCGGTGAGAAAGCCCTTATCGTTGCCGCCGCGCCGCACCAGACGCACATACGGCTCCTGGCAGCCGGTCCGGCCGATCGGATCGGCGCACTCCTGGGCCGGAATCACCAGCCCGCTGTCGGCAGCGCCCTCAGCCGTCGGCTTGACGGTGTAGATCCAGGGCAGCTGAGCCCCCGGCGTGCTGCCAAAAACCGAATCAACCAGCTCTTGAAAATTGCCGTCGCGCAACAGCTCCCAGCTCGTCAGCTTGAGATCTTGCTGGCCATCGGCGGTTTGCAGCAGCCGATAGCCGCGACTCACCAGCGTCTGGCCAACCAGCGCCGCGCCACGTTCGGCCGCAACCTCAAGCGTGCGCTGCTCGACGCGCTCCGCCACCGCCGTCGTCGGCGTGTCGTTGTCCAGGATGCGGATACGATAGCGGCCGGGACTTTGCAGCACAACCGGCGTATTCGCCAGGCCGGTCTCGACCTCCAGCCGCAGCTCGTCGCCGGTTAGCTCGACCAGCATCTGGCCGCTCTCCAGCTGGAAGCGCGCGTCGGTCGAATCGTTCCACTGCCGCCCAAAGCGCCCGATCTGCATATTCGAGCCGGGCCACAGCGCGATCGTCGCCGAGTCGAAGTGCAGCGTCGTCGCCGGGCCGGGCGTTGCCTCTTTGCCCACAATCACGCGGTCGCCCTGGTTGAGCCGGCCCGGCTGCAACACGATCGACTGGACCAGCCCGGCCGGCTGGACCTGCACGGCCAGCGGCTGATCGACCTCAGCCGTCAGCACGCCTACCGTCGGCTGCGACCACCAACGGTAGGCGTACACGCCAGTCGTGGAGAACAGCAGGCAGAACAGCACAAACGACGACAACAGCACCAGCCAGGCAACGCGTTCCGGGCGCTTCGTCGCGCGGGCAGGGGAATGAGTCGCTGGACGTTCGGTCTTTAGCATCGCCTACGAGCGCTCCTTCCGGCGACCATACAGCGCGCGCTGCTCCGCGCGCACGGAATCCGGCACGGGCTGAAACTGCTGCAAAAAGCTATCGCGGTAGGCCGCATAGCGACCCTCACAGATCGCCTGACGCGCGCCTTCCATCAGACGGATCAGAAAGCGGACATTGTGGATCGTCGCCAGCCGCGCGCCAAGCATCTCCTCAGCCCGCAGCAGATGGCGAATATAGGCGCGGCTATGATGGGCGCAGCTATAACAATCGCAGCCCTCCTGGATCGGACGATCGTCGCGGGCCCAGCGCGCGTTCAGCAGATTGATGCGACCCGCCGGCGTCCAGGCGGCGCCGTGCCGCCCGAGCCGCGTCGGCTGTACACAGTCAAACATATCCACGCCGCGCGCCACGCCTTCCAGCAGATCCTCCGGCGAGCCGACGCCCATCAGGTAGCGCGGCCGATCCTTCGGCAGCGCGGCCGTCGTCTCCGCCAGCGTCTCGTACATCTCCGGTTTGGGCTCGCCCACGCTCAGCCCACCAATGCCAAAGCCCGCCACCGGCTGCGCGGCGATAAACGCGGCGCTTTCCCGGCGCAGGTCGGCAAACACGCTGCCCTGAACGATCCCGAAGAGCGCCTGATCCGCCCGGGTTTTGGCCGCCACACAGCGCTCCAGCCAGCGGTGTGTACGCTCCATGGCTGCACGCGCATACTCTGCCGTCGTAGGATACGGCGCGCACTCGTCGAAGGCCATAATGATGTCGGCGCCCAGCTGCTCCTGGATCGCGATCGAGCGCTCCGGCGTGAAGCGATGCAGCGTGCCGTCCAGATGCGATCGAAAGGTTACGCCGTCCTCGTCGATGATATTGGTCGCGCCCAGGCTAAACACCTGAAAGCCACCTGAGTCGGTCAGAATCGCGCGCTTCCAGTTCATAAAACCGTGCAGACCGCCCAGTTCGGCGACGACATCGCTGCCGGGACGCAGGAACAGATGGTAGGTGTTGCCGAGAATAATCGACGCGCCGAGGTCTGCGACTTCATGCGAGGAAAGCGTTTTAACGGTCGCCTGCGTGCCGACCGGCATAAAAACCGGAGTCGCGATCGTACCGTGCGGCGTGGTGAGCGTTCCCGCGCGTGCGCCCGTCATGGGGTCCGTATGCTCTAATGTAAATCGAAAAGGATGCGTTTGTATCATAATAATCCGGCGTATTATAGCATGTCGTCGGATGCTAGCTAGAATGATGCCGCTGTGATGCCAATGTTACGCGCCGCAACCTGGCCTTTGGCACAGGTCGCCGCCTGCCCAATGTCCAGCGCTCCCGATCCGTCCAGGCGGTATGCTGCAACCAAAGGTTTCACGAAACGAGGTTTTGTATGTTCGCTTCTGAACATATCGCTCATACCACGCCGATCGTCCACGCCGCCGCACGCTCAGACGACGCTTAGCAGACGGGAGGTGCTCCATGCTTGCCACGCTCCCGACAACCGCTTCATCGCGCGCGGCCTATCTTCAAGAGCTAGAGTCAACGATCGCGCAGGCCGCCGCGCTCGGCGAGCTATCGGCGCTCCCGTGGTCGCTGCTGGCGCTCAACGCGACTTTTTATCTGGATCAGTATCTGACGACGGCGACCTACCGAGCCGCGCTGACGACAGCGCGTCACAGCGCCGCATCTGAGCGCCAGAGCTGGCAGCCCTTGCCCGGCAGCGCTCATGCGCAGGATGAGCTGCATCGTTTGATCGAGGCCGGCGCTACGCGTCCACGGCTCTACCGCTGGCTCTTCGATCACGCGCTGAGCACGGGCAATCCCGCGCAGTTTCTGCTGGCGCAGCACGCCGTCGAGATCGCCGAAGTGGTCGGTAGCCGGCAGCTTGAAGCCGCGCTGTGCCTTGGTCTGACAGCCGTGCCGGGAAACGCGCTAGCCGCCGTGGAGCCGTCAGCCGACGGCATTGTTCCCAGCGCCGAATCGATCGAGCAGCTGAGCCGCGCGCTGCTAAAACATAGGGTTACTACGCGACATTTTGCGGAAAGCCTGCTGCTGCTCCATGCCGCGCGACGGGCTGCGCAGCTGACCGGCGTCACATTCGCCGCGCCGATCACGCTACACGATCCCGAGGCCCCTGCGCTCGATTTCTCGTCCACGCTCAAGCGGCTGCGCATCGTGCAGCGCCACGATCTGGCTCAGCGCGCTGTGACCTCCGGCGATTCCCTGACAATTACGATCGTCGAGGCTGGGCTGGTTGAGGCCGAAGAGCTGCATGGCGGCCCGCAGCTACTCTTGCTGGCGGCGCTGGATCGCGCGACACGAGGCTAGGAAGAGCAGGCCCTCAATCCGATTCGCAATCAGGCCCTCATCCCCCGGCCCCTTCTCCAGGCCCAGAGGGCACCCCCGGTAGGAGAAGGGGTGATCTGTTGTACTTCCTTGCTCCTTGGTTCTCGCGTTTGTTCCCTTGTTCCCTTATTCATTTGTTCCTCTAGGTTCTTGGTTCTTGGTTCTCCATCTGTCCTTCTGGACAGGCGCGAATCCTGTCCGGTTTGCCGAGCCGCATACCGACCCATCGCACAATGCGGCGCGACGGCCGGCGGCGTATAGTGAGGCCATCGTAAGCAAACCCACATCCGAAAGGAATGCAACCATGTCTTCCTATACTCGCACGATTTTGATCACCGGCGCTTCTCGTGGATTGGGCCTGGCGCTAGCCCGTGAGCTGGCCCGCCGTGGCTGGAACCTGATTCTGGATGCCCGAGGAGCCGAGGCGCTTGAGACTGCTCGCGCCGAGCTGGCCGATCAGACGCAGGTCGTCGCGATTCCGGGCGATGTCACCGACCCGGCGCATCGTCGGGCGCTGGCCGAGGCGGCTGAGGCGGCAGGTGGCCTGGACGCGATCGTCAATAACGCCGGCATTCTGGGACCCAGCCCGCAACCAGCGCTGCTCGACTATCCGCTTGACGTGCTGGAGCAGGTGTATCGCGCCAACGTGATCGCGCCGCTGGGCATCATCCAGGCGCTGCGATCCAGCCTTAAGCCGGGCGCGCGCATCATCAACACCACCAGCGACGCGGCGGTCGAGCCCTACGAGGGCTGGGGCGGCTACGGATCGAGCAAGGCCGCGCTGGAGCAGTTGTCGGCGATTCTGGCCGCCGAAAACACCGACCTGCGAGTCTTCAGCGTCGATCCCGGCGACATGCGCACGCAGATGCATCAGGAAGCGTTTCCCGGCGAGGACATCAGCGATCGGCCGCTGCCTGAGACCAGCGTTCCTGGCCTGATCGCACTGCTGGAGGGCGCGCAGCCCAGCGGACGCTACGCGGCACGATCGCTCGCGACGGAGGTGGCAGCATGATGGCGGTTTCGAGCAAAAACGAGGTACTGCGCCGCCTGCCGACCTCGGCGATCCCGAACTTCGGCGGCCTGGATTATGCCTTACCGCCCGAGCTTGAGGCCAGCGAGCCGCCCGAGGCTCGTGGTCTCGCCCGCGACGAAGTTCGATTGATGATCTCGTATCGCGCCGATGACCGCGTGGTGCACCGGCAGTTCCGGGATCTGCCGCGCTTCCTCGACGCGGGCGATGTGCTCGTGATCAACACCAGCGGCACCATGAACGCGGCGATCGCTGCGCTGCGCGCCGACGGAACACAGGTCGAGCTGCATCTTTCCACGCATCTGCCCGCCGATCTGTGGATCGTCGAGGTGCGACTGCCGAGCGAGAACGCGACCAGTGCCTTTTACGACGCCAGCGCTGGCGAGATCCTGACGCTGCCCTGCGGCGCAACGGCCACGCTGCACACGCCGTATCTCAGCGACCGGCGCGCCGAGCACAATGGCCCGACGCGGCTCTGGATCGCGACTCTGGACCTGCCCTATCCGCTCGACGAATATCTGGAGCGTCACGGCTTCCCGATCCGCTACGGTTACGTCAAGCAAGACTGGCCCGGCAGCTACTACCAGACCGTCTACGCGACCGAGGTCGGCAGCGCGGAGATGCCATCGGCGGGGCGCGCCTTCACCCATGAACTGATGACCCGGCTGGTTGCCAGAGGCGTGCAGATCGTGCCGCTGATCTTGCATACCGGCGTGGCCAGCCTGGAAGATCACGAGCCGCCCTACGAGGAGTTTTACCGCGTGCCCGTCGAGACGGCGCGAACGGTGAACAGTGCGCGGGCGCTGGGCCGGCGCGTGATCGCGGTCGGCACGACGGTAGTGCGAGCGCTGGAAACTGTAACCGACGGCGACGGCGTGACGCATCCCGGCGAGGGCTGGACCCGCGAGATCATCACGCCCCAGCGCGGCATCCAGGCGATCAACGGGCTGCTGACAGGTCTGCACGAGCCGCGCGCCACACACCTGGCGATGCTTGAGGCGCTGGCCGGGATCGATCATCTGCAAGTGACCTACGCCGAAGCGCTGCGCGAGGGCTATCTGTGGCACGAGTTTGGCGATCTACATCTGATTTTGCCGTAGGAATGTGGATCGATGACGCAAACAAGCGCAGCGTTGAGCCGGAGCGCTCGACAAATTAATCAATGGCTTGAATGAACGCGCCTGATCTCAACAATCAGGCGCGTTTGACATGTAGGACAATCCAAAAGTTCGTACGGCTTGACATTTTTGATCGATCGTACTATTTTTATACCGTGCGTACTAAAAATAAAACGAACGACCAGCAAGCAACCTCTTTCATCGAGCAGGCACGCCAAGCACAAATCATCGCGTGTGTCATCGAAATAATCGCCGAGCTGGGTTATGAGCAGGCATCACTTGCCCAGATCGGGAAGCGCGCCAGGATCAGCAAAGGCGTGATCACCTATCATTTTGCGAACAAAGCAGAGCTGATGCAGGCTGTCATCGACGATGTTTTCGGTCAGTTTGCCGCCTTCGTCACCGCGCGCGTACCAGACGCTGAGCCGTGGGAAGTCTTACGCGCGTTTCTTCAAGCCAACGCCGATTTCCTCAAGGCACACCGCAAAGAGCTGTTAACACTGTTTGAGATCGCGCACAACGCCCACGATCTCACAGTACAAGGCTACAATCCTGAACTGGATATTGAGCTGATCGCAAAGCTGCTGACTGAAGGCCAGCAACAAGGCGCCTTTCGCGATTTTGATGTACGGATCATGGCGACATCGATTCTCGCGCTGCGCGACAGCTTAATTGCTCAGGCCGCCAGGCACGCCGATCTCGACATCGATCACTATATTCAGGAGCTAATCATGTTGGTCGAGCACGCGGTTCGGCAACATTCCTGAAGACGGCGACGATTCTGTTCTGCCGGCTCGACACGAGAAAGGCTGCCCTGACATGATCAAACGTAAAGCCTCAAACGCTACTCATCCTCGACGCCGTGTGATCTGGAAAATTCTTGCGGTGGTCGTCGTGGTTTGTTTGGGCTTGTACATGGTTATGTATGATCCACACAAGATCGGCTATTGGCGCAGCGCTGAAGGACAACAAGCATACGAAGCCGCCTACGCCGAAGCGATGACTCTGCTACCGCCGCCCGCGCAAACCTACGATATTCCAACTGCATACGGCACGGTTCGTGTTTATTATTGGGCGAACGAGCAACCGCGCTCAAAAACGCCCGCCGTATTCTTGCCGGGACGAACCTCAGGCGTGCCGATGTGGAACGCCAATCTGCCTGCTATCGCCGCGACTCGGCCGGTCTACGCCCTGGATGCGCTCGGCGATGCCGGTTTGAGCAAGCAGACGACTGTGCTCAAGGATGGAGCCGATCAGGCTGCCTGGCTCGATCAGGTGCTGAGCGCGCTTGAGCTTGAGTCCGTGCATCTGATCGGTCATTCATTCGGCGGCTGGTCGGCGGCGAATTACGCCTCGCGCTATCCGCAGCGTGTTGCTACGCTGCTGCTGCTTGAGCCGGTGTTCACGTTTCAAGGCTTGAAGCTGGAGGTGTATATCAAATCGATCCCGGCATCGCTGCCGTTTCTGCCGAAAGCCTGGCGCGACAGCTTCTTAAAAGACATCGGCGGTGCGGCCGAGATCGACCTCAACGATCCAATGACCCGTATGATTGTTCACGGCACCGACTACTACGCGGCAAAGCTACCGCTGCCTGAGCAGCTATCGCCGGAGCAGATGCAAAGCTGGAACATGCCGGTGTTTGCAGCAATGGCCGGCAAAAGCGCCCTGCATGATAGCAGGGCCGCTATCGTCGTCGCGAACGCAAACGTCAAGCATGTCCAGGCAAAGCTCTGGCCGGATGCCACACATTCTCTCCCGATGGAGGTTGCAGCCGAGCTGAATGGGGAAATGATCAGTTTTATGGACGCGAACGAGCCGCGCTAGCACCGATTGCTACGCTGCCGAAACAGATACAATAACGCCACGCTGATCGCTCACACGGCTCAGGAGGAAGCATGGCCATCGACCACAACAATCTTGAGGAATTCTCCGATCCCCTCAACTATGACATGGAAGACCCCAGCGACACCGGTGTTGCGTTCTATAGCGCGCTGGCACAAGAGGCAGGCGGCTCGGTGCTTGAGATCGCGTGTGGAACCGGGAGGGTTGCGATTCCGATTGCGCGGCTGGGCTTCCCGGTAACAGGTTTAGACATTGTCCCGGGTATGCTGGCGCGGGCCCGCAGCAAATCCGCCGGCCTGCCTGCAAGCTGGGTGGAAGGTGATGGGCGCAGTTTTGAGCTTGGCGAACGGTTTCGCCTCATTTTTCTGACCGGCAACGCGTTTCAAGCTTTTCTGACCAATGCCGATCAGGCGGCACTGCTACAGCGTGTGCACGCGCATTTGCATGACCAGGGGCTGTTTGCCTTCGAGACGCGCAATCCCCTGTTCCCCAACACGAAAACTCGCGCAGGACTCTTTCTGAACCTTGAAACCCGCGAAGAGGAAGAAGCAAGGTCTTCCTTCATCAACACAGATGGATACGAGGTGCGTGTGTCGGGAACGCAGGTCTATGACCACGTCGCGCAGATTCTGCACCTAACCACCTACAAGCGCTGGCATGATGGCGAGCAAGAACATACCAGGATCACCCGCATCGCGCTGCGCTACACGTTTCCACAGGAGCTGGCGGCGCTGCTGAGCTACAACGGCTTCACGATCCTCCGCCAGTACGGCGATTGGGATCATGAGCCGCTGACCGCCACCAGCCCGAGCATCATCGTTGTCTGCCGCAAACGCGCCTAGCCTCAACAGCCAGGCGCGCTTTTCGTCGCTCACTCGGCCTCATCCGGGCAAAAGATCTGCTCGATCGGCTGGCCGAACAGCTGCGCGATCTTGAAGGCCAGCGGCAGGCTCGGATCGTACTTGCCGGTTTCGAGGGCGTTCACGGTCTGGCGCGATACTTCCAGCCGATCGGCCAGATCCGCCTGCGACCAGTTGCGCTCGGCGCGCAGCACACGCAGCGTGTTTTTCATCGGTATCTCCGCGATGCGAGCACTATGCCCAGACACCACAGCCCGCCCATGATCGGCCAAACAAAGATCCAGTTGACCTGTGGAAAGCCGACGCTCTCCAAAAAGCCGTAGGCGGAGGTCAAGATCGCCGTTCCAGCGAAGGCAAAGCCCAGCGCCTCAAGCTGGATCTGCCGCTGAAGCTCGTCGATGTTGCGCAGGTAGCGCATGACCACAAATGGAACATAGCTCGCGGGGATCATAGGCGTGAGCGCGGCGGGAATGCGCCAGAGCGACTCGGGATTGGCCGTGATGAACCAGACCGAACCCGCCACGACGACGACGTAGACCGCCATTGTGGTAGCGAGCTGGAGGTTGTAGATTTTGCCTGCCTTGTTCATGATGCTCCTCTTTACCTTGAAATCATGCCGACCAATGTGATCGGCTCAATGTTGTCAAGCTAGCTTGACAACCAATGTAAAGTATCAGCGACTAAATGTCAAGTGTCATTTACACCGATTCATCAACTGTCCGCATAGCTCAGGAGAAGCCGCCGCGATCGGACTTCACTTGATCGGGCTGTGGTAGAATGGGCTCAGATTGTTCATTTCTTGGCGCACGTATGCAGAACATCTCGATCGCTTCGGTTGAACAAACACGGCAGCTCGAAGCCGCAGCCGTCGCCGGCGGCGTTAGCTGGGCTGAGCTTATGGAACGGGCCGGACGCGGCGTCGCCGACGAGATCATGCGGCGGCTTGGCACGGTCCGCGACGCACGGGTGCTGGTGCTGATCGGGCCGGGCAACAACGGCGGCGATGGACTGGTGGTCGCGCGGCACCTCCACGATGCGGGCGCGAAAGTTGCGCTCTACGTCTGGAAGCGCAAAGAGCGCGCCGACGATCAGCCGTGGCGCGCCTGCCGGGAGCGCGGCATTCCCGAGCTGCAAGCTCAAGCCGATAGCGCCCAGCAGTCGCTGCGGGCTGCGGCACAGCGCGCGGCAGTTGTGGTAGACGCGCTGCTCGGCATCGGCGTTGACCGGCCGCTGGAGCCGCTGGCCGCTCAGATCGTGGAGACGATCAACGGCGTGCGCGCCGGCCGCGCTGGTGCTGCCCCGCTGATCCTGGCGATCGACGTGCCGACCGGGATCAACGCCGATACCGGCGCGGTGATGGGCCAGGCGATCCAGGCGGATGTCACAGTCGCGACCGGGATTCGCAAATATGGGCATGTTCGTGAGCCCGGCCGTCGCTATGCCGGCGATATAACATGCGTGCCGATTGGCTTACCCGATACACACAAGGAGACGATCATGGCGGAGTCGCTTCAGCCTCAAACATTACGGGCGCTGCTCCCGGCGCGTCCCGCAGACTCGCATAAAGGAACGTTCGGCAAAGTATTAATCGTTGCGGGCGCCGGGCGCTATCCCGGCGCGGCGTTCCTGACCACCAGCGGCGCGCTGCGCGTCGGCGTGGGCCTGGCAACGCTGGCCTGCGGTCGCTCGATCTTCGGCGCGCTGGCCGCTTCGCTGCATGAGGCAACCTTTCTGCCGCTGCCCGAGGAAGATTGGGGCGTGCTCGGCGCGGGCGCAGCCCAGGAAGTGTTGACCAACCTGGAAGGCTATAAGGCGCTGGTCGTCGGGCCGGGCCTGGGACAGGAAGACGAGACCAAGAAGTTCCTGGAGCGACTGCTCAAGATCGAAACCTCGAAGGCCGGCAGCAACGTTGGCTTTCTCAAGGCTGCCGCCGCACCCGCGCCCGATCGATCACGCCGGCCTACGGGCAGCGTCGGATTTCGGCGCGCGGAGCCCGTAGCCGCTGCCGAAGCCGAGGCCGAGGAGAAGAAGCCGGGCGAGGTTGAGCTGCCGCCGCTGGTGCTCGACGCCGATGGCCTGAACCTGCTGGCACAGATCGACGAGTGGTGGACCAAAGTTCCCGCCAATCGGCTGGTGCTGACACCGCATCCGGGCGAGATGGCGCGGCTCCTGAAGCTTGAGCACGCCGACGAGATCAACGCCGACCGGCTGGGAGCAGCCCAGCGCGCAGCTCAGGAGTGGAACCAGATCGTCGTGCTCAAGGGCGCCGAGACCGTGATCGCGGCGCCCGACGGCAAGGCCAGCCTCGGCCCGGCCGGCAATCCCGCGCTGGCGACAGCCGGCACCGGCGACGTGCTGGCGGGCGTGATCGGCGGTCTGATCGCGCAGGGCGTTGACGCATTCGACGCAGCCCGGCTTGGCGTGTTCCTCCACGCTCAGGCAGGCCAGCTGGCCCGGCAGGAGATCGGCGAGGCGGGAGCGCTGGCCGGCGACCTGCTGCCGCGACTGCCGCGCGCGCTCACGGAGCTGCGAGGGTAACGAGAACCAAGAACAAAGAACAGAGAACAGAGAAGTGTGGAACTTCTTTGTTCTTTGTTTGCTTGTTCTTTGTTCTCGTCTTTTGGTTCTAGGTTCTAATAGGTTCTTTACATGCGTGCTGTTGACCTGATCATCAAAAAACGCGACGGCGGGACACTCACCAGCGAGGAGATCGCCTGGCTGATCGAGCACTACACCAGCGGCGACG
>DASWTQ010000688.1:0-10385 GCA_036402055.1 Herpetosiphonaceae bacterium | reverse complement strand
CAGATCGACCAGGTTTGGCACGACATGCAGATGTTCGGCTGGCACGATCGGCAGCAGCTTGCGGCGAATATAGTCGCTGACGGCGATCACAGCGTCGGCCTGAGCCAGCAGCCCGGCCCGTCGTCGCAGGTGGCCTCGCATGTAGGGAATCGCCGGAGCCGCCAGCACACCTTTGAGCGGCCCCAGCCGGCCGATCAGATCCAGCCAGGCGGTCGCCCAGCTTTGCCGCTCGAACGGCACGCGATCGCCGAGCAGCCCGGTTGCGAAGTAGTGCCAGGGCCAGGCATCGCGGATCGTCGCGATCACGGGAACGCCAAGCTCCTGGCCCGCCAGCACCGCCGCCGGTGCAGTCTGCGCGTGCTGAGCATGAATCACGATCGGCAGCTCGCGTTCGCGATAGGACTCGGCCAGGATCACGTTGCGCAGCAGCGGCCACAGCAGCTCGAAGCGGTAGAAGTTTTGCACGAACGGCAGCGACGGCGCGGCGTAGCCGACCTCGATCACCGGCACGCTGCCCTGCATCCGCCGCCCAACGCCGGGAGCGCCGCGCCGTGGCACGATCGCCGTGACGCGATGGCCGCGTGATTGTAGCGCCTGAGCCAGCGCGTAGCTGCTCCAGCCCGAGCCACCGGCGACCGGCGGAAACACATCCGTCGGCATCAGCACATGCAACGGCTCAGCCATGCGTCGCTCCTCGGGTCATGCTGCGCAGAATGCGATCCAGCTCAAGGCAGTGACGCTGCCACGAGTAGTGTTCGACAACTCGCTGCCGGGCCCGCTCGCCCATCGCCGCTCGATCCGGCGCGTGCAGCACCCGCCGAATCGCCTCGGCCAGATCCGCCACGTCGCCCTCGCGGAAGAGCGCGCCCTCCTGCCCGGGCTGGATAATCGTGTCGAGCGGCGGGATATTGGCCGTGACAACCGGCAGGCTCATCGCCATATACTCGTAGATTTTGAGCGGCGACCAGAAGAAGCCGGCGGCGCGCAGAGCCGGATGCGGCGCGGTGTTGAACGGGGCCACGCCGACATCCGCGATCGCGAGATAGTCCGGGACGCGATCATGATCCACGCTGCCGGCAAAGGTAAAGCGCTCCTGCCAGCGCCCGACCGCCGCCTCAGTCGCGGCGCGCTCAGGTCCACTGCCGATCAGCAGCATCTGCACGTTTTCGCCGGCGTCGAGCAGCCGCAAGCCAGCCGCGACAAAATCGCCGACGCCGTGCCAGGCCCGAAACGAGCCCACAAACACCGCGATCGAGCGATCCGGCGGAATCTCCAGCTGCGCGCGCAGCTGCTGCGCGACCTGGCGATCGGTCTGTGGCTTGAAGCGATCGACGTTGGCGCCCCAGGGCAGCTCCACAATCTTGTCGCGGGCGATCTGCGCGGGAACCGTGGTATGCAGCGGCGTGACGATCCGGGCGGCCATGCGGCACTGCGCCACGGCCCAGCGCTGGAGCGGACGGCCCAGGCGGTCGTCGAGGCGGCGCTTTAAAACGGCGGGCGGATCGACGATCAGCGCGTTGACTTCGAGCAGGCTGGGAATCCTGGCGCGATGCGCGGCCAGCATGCCGGCTCCGGCCAGATTGTAGTAGCGCTCGATCAGCGCGTCGGGCCGCACCTGGCGCAGCAACCGGGCGATATGCGGGTAGCCGAGCAGGCTTAGCGGCTTGGGAAGATCGATGTAGTGCAGCTGGAAGCCTGACAGCTCGACGCGCTGCGGACGAAGTGTGGTGCTCAGCTGCCGCCGGGGATGATGCGCCACCACATGCACCTCATGGTCCAGCGCGGCCAGACCATGCGCGACCTCAAAGGTGTGTGTCGAGCCGCCGTACGATCCGGGCACTGAGATGCCGCTGGCAACATAGATCAGCCTCACAGCCGCTCGTAGCGCTCCAGATCCACCGCGATCAGCAGCGACTCCGGCGCGACGTTATGCACGATGTTACGCGCTCGATCCAGCTCTTCGTCTTCCAGCCCAACCAGCAGGGTCGTATTGCCGCGCCGCAAAAAGCCCCCGGTGCTCGCCAGCCGTGTGACGCGAAAGCCTTGTCCGACGAGCGCGTCCACGCTGGCATCAGCCTTGGAATTATCGACAACAAAGACGGCCAGCTTCATGATTCCTCCACGGCAGTTGTATTGCCCGTCTGGGCGGCGACGTTCAGGGCATACCAAAGAGCTGTGAGAGTATACCCAAAATCCGATCGAATAGCGCACACGGGTGCCGCGATTATACGGTGCGCGCTGCACAGCGTCAAACGCGCGAACGATACGCCGGGCTGCGAAGCTCATGATTGCGCGCCGCAACACAAAGGAGCGCCGTAGCGCTCCCCGGGCTGTTTGAACGTTGAGCGCTAGCGGCTGGTGCGCTGCATCGCGAAGGCGATCCCGCTCTGGAGCGTGCTGTGGGTCACAACATCGGTCAGTTTGACGCCGAGCCCGACCAGCGTTTGTGCCACTTCGGGCCGGATGCCGGTCAGCACCATCTGCGCGCCCAGCAGCCGTACAGCCTGCGCTGCCTGAATCAGCGTCGCGGCCACCTGCGTGTCGACCAGGTTCACGCCGGTAATATCCACGATCACCGCCTCGACCCGGCTGTTCTCGATGCCGTGCAGCACCGCGTCGAGCATCTGCCGTGCCCGCGCCGTATCGATCGCGCCGATCAGCGGCATGACCATCACCTGATCGCTGATCGGAATCAGCGGCGTCGATAGCTCCTTCAGCGTCGACGCTTGCAGCAGAATAATCTCGTCCTGGAGCCGCTGCTGCTCGACCTCTTGCAGCTTGCGCTCGGTAATGTCGGTGGTGATGCCGCAGGTCGCGTAGGGCTCGCCGTGCGCATCCAGCAGCGGAAATTTGAGCGAAAGATAAGTGTGCGTGCCGTCGGGCTGTGGCGCGTCTTCTTCGGCCTCCTCCGCGCGATTTTGCCGGATCACCCGCAGATCGTTTCGGCGCCAGTCCTGGGCGATATGCAGCGGAAACAGATCGAAATCAGTTTTGCCGAGCACGCTCTGTCGATCCAGGCTGAACCATTGCTCGAAGCGGCTGTTGACAAACAGGTATTTGCCGTCCAGATCCTTGACATAGACCGAGGCCGGACAGTTATCGAGAATATCCTGGAAGCGCTTTTCACTGGCCCGCAGCCGCGCGTCAGCCAGTGAGCGCTCCACGACGCGACCGAGCAGCGCGCTGATCTGGATCATGATCTGGATCAGCGTCTCGTCCTCCTCGATCACCTGATCCGAGAAGAATTCAAGGATCGCCGCGATCTCGCTGCCGACCACGACCGGAAACGCAAAGCCGGTCTGAATACCCAGATCGTGGGCCAGCTGTGAGCGCGGAATGTTGGGATCGATCCTGACCGTAGATAGCCACTCGGGCTTGCCGCTTTGCAGCACGCGTCCCGGCAATCCAATGCCCGGCATTAGCGGCGTCTCGTCGGTCAGCTTGCGCAGCGGCTCGAAGCGCTCGGGCTGCTCCAGATGCCAGATGCCGGCTGAGCTTAGCTCGCCGGTCACGGTGCGCGTCCTCAAATACACGTGGCCGATCGGCCAGCCGAGATGCAGGCAGATCTGATCCAGGCAGCTTTGCATGACCGATGGCAGATCCATCGTGGCGCTTGTCGCCAGCGCTACGCCTTGAATCAGCCTGGCTACGGTTGTCGCTCGATCGGCGGTGGGCGCGGCAGCCTGAGCGATAGGCTGCTCCTCGCCGATGCCGAGCACGCCCACGGTTCTACCGTTATCGTCGGCGAGCGGCAGTAGCCGGAAGCGCACCACGACGCGCGAGCCGTCAGGTCGCGGCTGTGTTTCTTCCACAAATACTTCCGGCGCGCCGCTGAGGATCTGCTGCTCGTACGCGCGATACGCTTCGGCGCGCTCGTGCCACGGCAGATCTTCATCGCGCTTGCCCGCGATCTCGGCCGCCGAGTCTGCGCCGGCCGCCTGAGCGAAGCGCCGGTTGCAGCCCAGATAAACCGAGCGCTGATCTTTCCAGAAGACGAGCTGTGGAATGTGCTCCATGATCAGCCGCAGCATCTGCTGCGACTCGCGCAGCCGCTGGAAGAGCATCGCCTCGCTGGGACCGGCTTTGAGGCCGTTGGTTGGCTCGCGTGGAGCCGAGTCGTTATATGGTGAGTGGACCGATGAATCCATGGTATGAGCATGCCTTTCGTGTGTTCAACGCTGTATTGTTTGAGTCGAATTGATTTGGATCTGAGCTGCGCCAGCGCTACACCCCGCCATGTTCGCATGGACCTGATCCAGACATTGTTGTAGCCGCTCAGCCAGAACCGCCAGCTGCGGCTCGCTGAACATTGTCAGGTGATTGCCTGGAATGTTCAGCACCTCAATCGGCTGCGCGGCGAGTTGGTTCCAGCCCAGGCTCGGCATTGGGGGGTTCGCCGAGAAGCGTTCTTCGGCCTGAAAAACGATGATGCGATCCGCGTAGGTGCCTTGCGGGAAGTACGAGGCGGCGGCGTTCAGATTCGCCTGGTAGATCGCAAGCTGGCGCTGGATCTGCTCGGTCTCATACTCTGCAGAAATGCCCATCACAATCTGGGTGAGCTTGAGCAGATAGCGCAGCCGGGCCTCGGGATCGAGATGCCGCAGCGCGCTGTCGGGCAGCACCGGCAGCCGCTGGACAAAGCGCCGCTCAAGATCTTTGGCGAAAAACGTGAACGGCGTGATGTCGTCGGTGTAATCCGCCATCACATTGCCGGGGAGCGGAGCCCAGGTGTCGAGCAGCGCCAGCAGCGCGATCTGCTGCCCGGCACCCTGAAGCTGTCGCGCGATCTCGAACGCGACCAGCCCGCCAAACGACCATCCGGCCAGCAGATATGGCCCTGTCGGCTCCACGCGGCGAATCTCGTCGATGTAGCGCGTCGCCAGCGCCTCGACGCTGTGATTCGCCGGCAGATCGTCGATGGTGTCGATCGACAGGCCGTAGATCGGCTGTTCCGGGCTGAGCAGCCGTGACAGATCCGCGTATGAGAGCACCGAGCCGCCCACCGGATGGATGCAGAAGAGCGGACGTTTCGTGCCGCCGCGCTGGATGCGCACCAGCGGCGATCGCGCGCCGGAGCGCCTGGGCTGGCGCAGATGTGTCGCCAGCGACTCGATCGTGGGATCGTACGAGAGCGTGGAGAGCGGCAGCTCCTGTCCGAACAGCTCGTGAATCTCGCTCAGCAGCCGCACCGCCAGCAGCGAGTGTCCGCCGAGATCGAAAAAGTTGTCGGTGATGCCGACCGGACGCAGCTGTAGCACTTCTTCCCATAGCTGCACCAGCTGTAGCTCGATCGTATCTCGTGGCGCGACAAAAGCTCCGCTGATCTCAGGCCGCGTCAGCTCGGGAGCCGGCAGCGACGCGCGATCGATCTTGCCGTTGATCGTGTGCGGCATCTCGTCGAGCAGCATAAAGAAAGACGGCACCATATGCGCCGGAAGCTGCTCCTGCGCGATGCGACGCAGCTCGGGCACAAGCTGCTGGTTGGTCTTGCGCGGCCTGGGCTGGTTGGCAAAGCTGCTCCATGGCTGGAAGCGCTCCCGGGCGATTAATTCATTTGACATAATATTCTCGATTTGCCCGTGAGTTCGCCGCTCGCACACGAGATCGAAGATGTTTGCTCGATCTCTGCTCCACATAATCTTGATTGTGTACGGCAGGCTCTGCTCCAAAGCCCAGAGATCTTCGGGCTCGACGCCGGTTTGCTCGCCCTCCTGGAGCGCATCCCGCAGCTCGCCGACTGTCGCGGCATCGGGCGCGCCGGCGATCGCCTCCAGCAGTCGCGTTGGGAATGACAGGCGCGGATTGGGAACGCCTGTTACCACGAGTCTCTCCGGCTGCGTCTCGCTCAAGCGCTGCCGGATCGCGCTGAGCGTGAGCTGCTGCGCCGACCAATCAAGCGTCATCCTCTCGTCATGCGGGATCGGTTGGTGCTCGATGTGTAGCACGACGTCATAGCGAAACTGCGTAAACTCGTTGTGAAAACGGCCGCGCTTGATCTGCATCTCGACATGGCCGATGCGGGGCAGATGCTGTTGCAGCGCGTGGAAAAAGCCCGGCGCGACGACCAACTCTTCTTCCTGCGCCTGGTGCTTTTGAATCCGCTGGCGAAGCTGCCGCAGCGCGGCGCTGCCGGGCGCGCGGTGCCACTGCACCAGCGTATGAAAGATTTCCAGCAGATCGTGGTTGCGCACATCGCCGATGAAGACGCGACCGCCCGGCCTGGTGACGCGCACCGCGCCTGCCAGCACCTGGACCAGATACTCGATGCTGGGGAAATACTGGACCACCGAGTTGATGGCGACCACGTCGAAGCTGCCGGACTCCAGATTGTCGAAGCGATCGGCGGCCTGGTGCAGCAGCCTGACGTGATCCAGATTCTGCTCAAGGCGATGGAGCTGCTGCCCGAGATAGCGCAGCGCCTCGCCGGAAAAATCCGAGGCCCAGTATTCGTCGCAGTGCGGCGCGATGCGAAATAGCAGCATCCCGGTGCCACAGCCGATCTCCAGCATGCGCCTGGGCCGCAGCGCCAGGATGCGCCTTGCGGTGTGCTCGACCAGCTCACGGATCGCGGGCTCCGGCAGCGGCAAGCCGTCGTAGCTGCTGTTCCAGCCTACAAAATTGAGCGTCGGGTCCAGGTTCGCCGAGCGCTCGCGATAGGTTTCATCGCTCAGCGTCTGCCACTGCTCGACCTGCTCCTGAAGGCTGGTCTCGTCGAGGCGCGGTGTGACATACGCTATCAGCCGTTTAGTGCCGGGCGAGTCCTCGCGCAGCAGCACGGCGCTCTCGCGCACGGCAGGATGCTGCTGAAGGATCGTCTCGATCTCGCCCAGCTCGATGCGATAGCCATGCAGCTTGACCTGCCGATCGACACGATCCACAAACTCAAGCGTGCCGTCGGCGCGGTAGCGTCCTAGGTCGCCGGTTTTGTAGAGCCGAGCGCCGGCCACAGGACCGAACGGATCGGGCACGAACTTTTCGGCGCTCAGGCCCGGCTGGTTGAGATAGCCGCGCGCCACGCCGACGCCGCCCACATAGATCTCGCCGACTTCGCCGAACGGCACCGCATGCAGCGAGCGGTCCAGCAGATACACCTGGAGATTGGCGAAGGGTCGCCCGATCGATGGGCGACGACCGTCCGCCACGCACTCGCCGATCGTCGCGCCGACTGTGGTCTCGGTAGGGCCGTAGCCGTTGAAAAATCGCCGCTGCCGTCCAGCGATCAAGCCCTGCCAGCGCGCGACAATCTCGTTGGTGCAGGCCTCGCCGGTCGAAACGATCGTATGCAGCTCCGGCACCTGCTCCGGTGTGAGCGCGGCCAGCACCGCCGGCGGCAGCGTCGCGATCGTGATGCGCTGCTCGCGCAGCAGACGCGTCAGCGCCAGGCCGGGCCCGCGCGCATCCGGCGGCGCGATATACAGCGTCGCGCCGGTCAGCAGCGCCATCACGATGTCCCACAGCGAGGCGTCAAAGCCGAACGAGGCGAACTGAAGAATCCGATCCGAGGGCTGCGCGTTCAACGTCAGCGCCTGCACGGTCACCAGGTTGCACAGCCCCCGATGCGGGATCAGCACGCCTTTGGCCTGGCCGGTCGAGCCCGAGGTATAGATCGCGTAGGCCAGGTTGTCCGGCGCAATGTCGCACACAAGATCATGATCCGGCTCCTCGGCGATCGTGGTCCACTCGGGATCGAGCGCGATCACATGCGCGCCGGTATTGAAGCGCTCGGCGGCGATGTGCGGCTGGGTGATCAGCACGCGCGCCTCCGTGTCGTTCAGGATAAACTGGAGGCGCTCGGCAGGATAGGCCGGGTCGAGCGGTACGTACGCGGCGCCGGCTTTGAGCACGCCCAGGATCGCGACCATAATCTCCAGCGAGCGATCCATGCAGATGCCGACCAGCATCTCGGCGCGTATGCCGTGTACCCGCAGCTGATACGCTAGCTGGTTTGCCCGCCGATTAAGATCTCGATAGGTCAGGCAACGATCTTCAAAGACTACTGCGATCGCATCCGGTGTGCGCTCAACCTGCGCCTCGAACAACTGATGCAAACACATCAATGCCGGATAGTCGGCGTCCGTCGTGTTCCAGGCTGCTGGAACGTATTGCTGCTCGACCTGGGTCATCATGATCAACTCCACGTGTGGCCACGAAAAGAATGGCTGCGACGACGCCGATGTGTGTTATCGCCGCAGGGGGTGTTGGATGGAATGGGGTATTCATGATTGATGTCCTGCTACGGGTATAGGTACCGAGACAGGACAGGTTTGGCGGGGCGCTTCCGGCTGCTGCTGAGCAAAGATACTGCGCTGTTCCCAGAGCCGTGTGCGAAGCTGCCATAGCTCGGGGAAGAATCGACGGGTGGCCGATCCGGCCTCAAGGTAGGACACGCCCGCCGAGCGACCGGTGCCGGCCAGCATCGGTCCGATCGCGCGCTCGGCAATCCGAGCGTGCATACTGCGCCAGAGCATCATCGCTTCGTCGAAATCGAGTAGCTCTTCGACAAGCAGAAAGATTTCCGCGTTGGGGTTGGCTTGCGGTGCGACGACATAGATGCGATCCGGCGTGAGATCGTGGCGCTCGAAAAGATCGTGGAGTGCTGCGCGCACAGAGCGACTGTTCCACAAGGTATTCAGGCGTTCAGTCCAGAGTCCGGTGGCTGCCTCATTTCCGCAGGCTGCCGCCAGATGTTCTTGGTAGGCCGCATCACGCACCCCGACGACCAGCTCGATCTCGCGAAACTGCTGGCTCTCAGCGCCGCTGGCGGGACTGAGCGACGAACGGAACGTAAAAAAATCCGAAGGAGCCATCGTGTCGAGCAGCTGAAGCATAGGCGGCAGCAGCGCTGCGATGCGATTGATCCGGCGAACGATCCAGATCGCCAGCCCGACGTTGTCGGCGTCGAGCGCATCGATGCAGCGCGGCAGCTCAAATAAGATCTGTTTGAACCAGATTTCGCTGCTCTGATGAACTGTAACAAATAGATGTTCATCGGGGTGCCGCAGCTGCTCAGCGGCCGGCTGAAGGTGAAGTAACTCATTGAGGCGCAGGTAGTCGCAGTAGTGCGGTTGATCCTGATGCGCGACCTGATGACCACAGGCTAAGATGTAAGCCATAATGCGTGCCGCCTTTATGAGCGTTCTAGAGAATATTGACAGCTAAAGACATAGAAATGCGACACCTAAGCAAGCTTAAGTGTCGCTTCTGAGCATCAATCGACACTTGATACAGACTGAGTGCGGCTTGGATAGACGTAATGCTCACACATCTATTCCCGGAACTCTGCTGTTAACAAAGCTCAGATAGGTGTTTTAGGTAAAGAATTGGTAAAATGCATACTGCTGCGTATTGTACTCGATGCACGTGCTCTGCCCCATAGGCGGTTAGTCCTGATAATCGGGTGGAATATTGCCGAGAAGCAACTTTCATTGTCTCAAGCAGGCGATTTTGAAGCTGCCGGACAACCAGGCAAAGGGTGCTACACTTGAGCATCAGCTCGACCAACATGGAGATCGCTATGCCTACTTCTATCACCATCATTCAAGCCTATCCTGAGCACGCCGACCAGATCGCGCCGCTTTTCGATGGCTATCGCCAATTCTATAACCAGCCCTCAGATGTCGAGGCCGGACGGCGTTTTGTGCTGGAGCGTCTCAAAAATGACGAGTCAGTGATCTTTTTGGCCCTTGACGGAGAGGAAAGCGTGGGATTTACTCAGCTTTTCCCAGCGTTTTCTTCGGTTTCTATGAAGCGGCTGTGGATTCTCAACGATCTGTTCGTCTTACCGACGGCGCGACGGCGAGGTGTGGCGCGTGCGCTGCTTGAGCGGGCTCGCCAATTCGCGATTGAAACTCAGTCCAAAGGGCTCGTGCTGGAAACCGCAATCGACAATCCAGCCCGCCATGTGTATGAGTCGTTGGGCTGGCAGCGAGATACTGAGTTTTATCACTACTCGCTCCTGGTTTGAAAGTCTTTTCGAAGCTGAAGCTTGAAATAGCCGTGGTGCGGCTTGCATCAAATAGGAAGTGTAGGTATAATGCTCTGCGAGGACTGGTAGCTCAGTCGGTAGAGCAACGGCCTTTTAAGCCGATGGTCCTGGGTTCGAGTCCCAGCCGGTCCACCAAATAGGCGATCAGGAAGTCTGTAGGGACGCAGAATTCGTTTCACACTTTGAACGAATTCATTACACAGTTTGACGCAGAATTTGTTACACACTTTTTCTGCAATCTGTAAACCATACACACCACGCTGTGTATGAGCGCCCTAGAGCCGCGATGTGAGAGGCCACACCAGGAACCTTCCTGGTGTGGTTCTTTTGTATCTATTGTGCTCCTCCCCGAAAAAGCTAGCCTGATGGTTTCCTTTTCCGCGGTTTTTCTTTTCCAGCT
>DASWTQ010000687.1:0-7740 GCA_036402055.1 Herpetosiphonaceae bacterium | reverse complement strand
CGGACGTTTGTTCACGGCCGAGCTGCCCCAAACCTCGCTGAACAGCTCCTCGATCGGGCAGATCTGGTTGGGCCGCGCCAGCAGATCTTCGAAGAGCCGGCGATCGAGCGGCGGCAGGCTCTCTGCGATCTGCGCGATGCTGGTGGCGCTCAGATGTCGCCGCACATAGCTGCGAAACAGCTCGCCAAAGACCGCGTAGCGACCGGCCTCAAGATTATCGTAGATCAAGGCCAGCTGGAGCAGCCGGTTGACCGCCATTTTATCGCGATCCAGATCGATCTCCTGGCCGGTCGCGATCTTGAGCAGCGTTTCCTTTTCTTTGCCCGCCGGATTGTGCTCGTCGTCGAGCAGGCTCCAGAAAAACTTAAACAGCTCCTCGACGGGCGCGGATGCCTCGACCTGCGCCAGCACATGCTGCCGCGCGCGCTGCTCCCCGAGCAGGCCGCTCAGCTCGGGATTTTCGCCGCGCATGTCGAAGTACTGGTCACAGAGCGTCGCCAGCAGATACGGCTGCCGGCCGCCAAGCTCAACCAGAAACTTCGCCTCCTCGCGGCTGAAGGGCTCGCCCGCCTTGAGCGCCGGCTTTTCCGCCAGCTCATAGGCCTCGGTCTGCGTCAACAGGCCGATCGTGCGTGGGCTGAGCACATTCACCAGCGGCGAAACATAGTTGGCATCGCGGCGCAGCTCGGCCAGGCGGCGCTCGGTGACGATCACAAACGATTGGTAGTTGGTCAGACTGCGCAGAAAGGCGTCGTCGGAGAGCTTGAGCGAGGAAAAGGGCTTGTCGAAGTGGTCGAGGCAGATCACCAGGCGCTCTTTGGCGTTGTAGTACTTGGTACGCAGCTGGGTCAGCAGCGTTTCTTTGAGCAGTGACTGCTCGGCATCATCCGCTGCCAGATCCGCGTCGGCCGGCCGGATCAGGTCCAGCCGCAGCAGCTCATCGTAGATTGCGCGCAGCACCGCCGCGCCGTCGAGCTGGTAGGTGTTGACATACACACAGCGCAGCGTGCGATCGCCGCCGACGCCGTAATGCACCAGCGTGCTGCGGTATCGTTCCCTGGCCCCTCGGTCGTGCGCCAAAAACTTGAGCAGCGTGGTCTTACCGATCGTACGCACGCCGTGCAGCGCAAACGAGCGCGGCTCGTCCGAGCTAACGCCCAGCAGGATCGTCCGCACATCCAGCGCGCGGCCAATAAACATCTGCGGCTCGAACGAAACCAGCAGGCGAGCAAACGGGTTAATCTCCGACATGCGATATACTCCCAGGTGACGCTAGATCAATGGCCGGTTGTCGCGGAGCCACTGCGCGAAGAGCGGCACCCGAATCACGTGTTTAACGAACGGCGGCCGGCGATCGCGACGGACGATGCCCAGATCGCACAGCGAGTCGAGCACCTTTTCCAGCTCGGGCTGCCCGATCGCGGCGCTGTGCTGCTGAAGCAGCGCGTGCAGCTCGCTCACGGTCACGCCGACATCGCCGGGCTTGCAGTGCTCGGCCAGACAGCGCAGCACAATCTGGTTGGCCTCCAGGCGACGATACTCGCGCAGAAAATCATGGAAGAGCGTGTCGCCGCCATGACGCAGCAGCTCGTCGGTGACCTCGGCGAGATCGTCGGCGGTGACCACGCGGCGCTCGGCGATATTGACATGCTCGACCAGCCGGCCCAGCAGATGCTGCAAAAAGAACGGATGATGCGCGGTCGCGTCGAGAATCTGCTGCACCACCGCCTCCTCGTAGCGCAGCATCTCGCCCATCGGCTCACTAATCAGCCGCTCAGCCGCGCGCGGGTCAAGGTAGTCCAGCCGCAGCGGAAAGCCGATCCGCACCAATGGCCGCGTTACAACCGGAACGTCGGCGTGGGCGGCTTTGAAAAGCGTTTCCTGCACGCACAGAATAAAGGCCATCTCTTGCTGGCGCTCGATCAAATGCTTGAGCCGGTGCACGAACATCTGCGCCTTTTGCGCGTCGGCCCACTCGTCGACGATGTTGAACTCGTCGAACATGATCAGCAGGCGCTGGCCGCGCAGCAGCGGCTGGGCCTCGGCCCACCAGTCGAGAAACGTTTGCAGCGAGTGATCGTTTCTTTTGCGGCCGACCTTCGTGCGCTTGGCTTTAGTCGGCAGGTGCTGCTCGGCGGCCTCGATGATCGCGGCCCAGATGCGAGACTCGGTGCAATCGCCCAGCTCCTGCATGTCGATAAAGATCGGCACGAAGTTGGCCACGTTGCCGATCGTGTCGCGCAGATAGCGCAGCAGCGAGGTCTTGCCCACGCGGCTCATACCATAGAGCACGATATGATTTTGCGCGCCCTGGAGCCGCGTCACGATCGAGCGAATCTCGTCGTCACGGCCTTTGAAGACGCGCCGGTCCTGGACAGCCTTAGTGGTGTAGGGATTCGCCAGCAGGTCGCGATCGACCAGCCGCACTTTGTCGATCGGCGAGAGCGTGTGCAGCGTGAAATCGTTGATCAGGCCGCGATCCTTGAGCTGCGCGAACTGCCGATCCAGCAGCCCGATCGGCTCCCGGCTCTGGGCCTCGATCGTCATCTCGATCCGCGCCGACCGATCACGATCGACATTGGCCAGCAGATCCAGCAGGTACAGCCGATCGTTGTGCTCGTAGAGTCGGTATAGCGAGTCCAGGACATCGCCCAGCAGCCGCGCGCGATCCACGGCTTTGACGCGCACTTTGATCGCCTCGCCGGGCCGGCTGTCGCCGCGCCACAGCAGCGGGATCGCCTGGTCGGGCGGCGGCGCGTTGGGGCAATCCGCGCGATACACCACCAGGTGCTCGTATTTGGTGCCGGCGTTGCGAATCCGCCCGACGATCCTGGCGCCCGGCACGACCCGGCACTGCTGCCGGCCATGAATACACTGCGTAAACTGCACCCGCGCCACGTTCAGCGGCTCCTCGTCGGCGCGCACCACATGATCGGCCAGCCGCGCCGCGATCACATGCGCCACGATCTGGTTCGGCGACGGCGGCGGACCGCCCAGCGCGCGCTTTTCGGTCGCCAGATCGTAGTAGAGCGCCTCGCGATTGGCGTAGCCCAGATAGCGCGCCGCTTTCGAGAGCGCCTCGTCCACATCTTCCGGCGGAATGTCGGGCAGTCCGTAGTAGCCCAGCTCTTGCTCCAGCAGCCGGTCGATGCGCGCGCGGCCTTCGTGCGGCGTGGCCAGGCGATGCTTGAGGCCGCGCTTGACGTGCTGCCGCGCCTTGGAGGTCTTGACCACGCTCAGCCAGCGCTCATCCGGCCCTTGATACTCGGGATCGACGTCGATCTCGATCAGGTCGCCGTTGTGCAGCCGCGTGTCGTAGCGCGCCTCCTGGCCGTTGATCCAGATGCGGAGGCAGTGCTTGCCCTTCTCGGAGTGGATGTGATAGGCGTAGTCGATCGGCGTGCTGCCTTGAGGCAGCGTGATCACCTCGCCGGCCGGGCTGAACACATACAGCTCGTCGGTCGTCGCGCCCAGCGAGCCCAGCGGCCGCTCGCGCACAAAGGCGATCTGCGCCTCGTTCTGCCACCAGACGTTCTTGACGCTCACAGGCTGTGGCCGCGCGAATTTGGTCCCGACAATGCCCAGGCCGTTGATCCGCTCCATTTCACGGGTGCGAATGCGAAACTGCACCGTGATCTCGGGCTGCTCGTGCAGGCGGTAGCCGACCGTTGTCACCAGCGCCTGGTAGCCGTTCGACTCGGGCTGTCCGATCATGTCGCGGAAGTAGCCGCCCTCCACGGTTCGCCCTTCGATCGGCCGCCAGTGACGATGGATCAGCGCCAGCGCCAGGTAGCAATCGTTCTGCTGCTCGACCAGCACGTCGATCACCACATCACGCACGATCGTGCCCAGCGCCGCGCCGTGCCTCAGCCGCCGGTAGAGGCCGAACGCCGAGTTGGGATGCAGCGCGATTTCGCCGCCGATCTCCGCCGCGCGCAGCTCCTCCGAGAGCACAGCGCGAATATCTTCGAAACATTCCTCGCGCAGCGGACGCGCCAGGGTTTTTTGTTTGTGGATCGTCTCCCACACGTTGTCGGGATCGAGCACTTCCAGGCCGGGATCGCCCAGCTCGTGCCGCAGCTGCCAGATGCCCAGCATCTCGATCAGCGGCAAAAAGATCGCCTCGTTATCTTCGGCCAGCAATCGCGCTCTTTCACGATCCAGCTCGCCGATCGCGCGCATGCGCACCACATGCGCGGCCAGGCAGAGCAGTGCCGCCTCGACGTTGGTGTAGCCTACGTAGAGCAGCTCGCGCAGCCGCTCGACACGGCCGGCCCGGTTCTGGTCTTCGCTGTGCCGATCGAAGGCGTCAAGCTCACGAAAGCGCCGCGCCAGCGCCAGCACCTCAGAGCTGAGCGTGTGCTGCTTCAGATCGAGCTTGCTCAACAGCGGCTCGACGATCGCTGCTGCAAGAACGACCGCCGGTAGTTGCCATTCTTCTAATAACGCGACTCGTTTGGTGATCTCATTGAGGGGAGTTTGTGAGTATTTTGTGTATTTCTCGACAAGACGAGCTGTTGCTTCGAGCAGCTCACGCTCTTGCTGAGTGAAGTAAGCGAAGCGGAGACCTGGATCGAGAAATTGCATATGCGTTTCCTGAAGAGTTTGCGCTTTGATATAGGGAGGATGAGCGTCTCTGGATCAGTGTTGCCATCGCCGCCACAGAGCGTTCGCTCGGTCTATAGTGTCTAACACACTTATACACCGAATACTTTCTAAAGTCAACTAAAACCCACAAATTCCCTCTTGACAAGACTTACTGGATGGTCTACTATACAGACATAAGCTCACTAAAGCTTACTAAAACCCACTAGACCATAGGAAAGAGATTGCACAGATTTCGAGTCGCCTCCATCAAGCTGTACTGGAAGGAGAACTTCTATGGAAGCTTTGGCGATCGGCGTGCTTCTGCTCGTGGTCTTCGTTCTCGTTTCGTCTCAGCGCCCGGCCAGCCAACCGGTCATCTTTGTGGTCGAACGGCCGTCGACGCGTCCCAGCGGTTGCTTACTACTGCTCGTGCTGGCAATCGTTACGTTCTTAGCTGTTAGCAGGTAAAAGGAGGCAGGTATGCAGCGCACATTCACATGGACCAAGCAGTACGTTTTCAAGTCTCTGCTCCTGGGCTACCTGCTCCAGCTTTTCGCGGTTGTTGGACTCGGAGCGCACTTCCTGGCGCTCTACGCTCAGACCGGCTCGATCGGCTGGATGGTCGCCGTCGGCGTTTGTGCCTTCGCCGGCTCGCTGCTGGTCTGGCGCTATCATGCCGAGCTGGTCGTCATCGATAACGACGAGATCGTGATCTACCGCTGGCTGTCGCAGCCGATTGTGGTCTCGATCGCGCTCAACGATATTCAGGTGCGCCAGAACGTTCTGGGCCGGCTCTTCGACAGCGGCACGCTCTACGTCGAGCTGGAAGGCAAGCAGCGCAAGCTGGCCTCGATCGGCATGCTGAGCGCGTTCCAGTACGTCGTCGCCGAGCGTCACGATGTGATCTGCCAGCTGCTGGTTGCTCGTCGACAGCGCATTCAGGCTGAGGATCGCGAGATCGGGGCGCTGCTGGGACACATGGTTCCCCAGCGCTAATTATTGGGATCATTCACTCTCGACGCGCGGAGTCCTGCTCAGGGCTCCGCGTGTTGTTGGTTAATTGCGATTCGCTCGCGGTGTTAGAATAGAGCCAGCACCAATCCTTCGCTGCTGATCGCCGGGTAGCCGCCCGCCGCAGCACATGAGGTGTGTTTATGACTCATCTCCCCGTAACGCCTGGATCGCATATCGCCGACCTGAGCGCGGAGCAGCCCGTGGCTCTGCGGCTCCACGATCCGCAGGTTGCGTTCGCGCTGGCCGGCGGCAAAGGCGCGAATCTCGCGCGACTGGCCCGCGCCGGTCTGCCGGTGCCTGACGGTTTCATCCTCACCACCAGCGCCTACTCGGCGTTTGTCGCGGCCAACGGTCTGGAGCAGCAGATCCTCGACCTGATCGCGCAGACCACGCTCGACGATCCGCAGTTGCTCGAAACAACCTCAACCACGATTCGCGCCCTGTTTGCGGCCGGCACCATGCCCGAGGCGATCGCCGCCGCGCTGCGTGCTGCCTACGCCGAGATCGGACAGCCGGCGGTAGCAGTGCGCTCCTCCGCGACCGCCGAGGATCTGCCGGATCTTTCGTTCGCCGGGCAGCAAGACACCTTTCTCAATGTCGTCGGCGAGCACGCGCTCCTCGACGCGGTGATCCGCTGCTGGAGCAGCCTGTGGACCGCACGCGCGATCGGCTATCGGGCGCGCAACCACATCGATCAGCGCGACGTGGCCCTGGCAGTCGTTGTACAAACCATGGTCCAGAGCGAGGCCTCGGGCGTGCTGTTCACGGCCAATCCGCTGAGCGGCAAACGCGCTGAAACCGTGATCGACGCGACGCTGGGCCTGGGCGAGGCGCTGGTATCGGGACAGGTCGAGCCCGATCATTATGTCGTGGAGCCGAGCGCCGGACGCATTCTTTCCAAAACGCTGGGCGCGAAAGCGCTCGCGATTCGTGGCGATGCGGGCGGCGGCACGACCACGGTGAGCGCAGATGCAGCTCAGCAGCAAGCGCTGCCGGACGCCGCGATCGTCGAGCTGTCGCGGCTGGGCCAGCGCATCGCCGCGCTCTTCGACAGCCCGCAGGATATTGAGTGGGCCTGGGCGGAGGGAACGCTCTTCGTCGTCCAATCACGGCCGATTACCTCGCTGTTTCCGCTGCCGGAAGCGCTCGCGCCGGAGCCGCTGCAAGTGCTGCTCTCGTTCGGCGCCGTGCAGGGCGTGCTCGATCCGCTCACACCGCTGGGCCGCGATCTGTTTCAAGCGATCGCCGCGACGGTCGCCAACCTGTTCAACCAGCGCGTCACACTGGAGACCCAGCGCGTCTTCGTCACCGCCGGCGAGCGACTTTTTCTCAATATCACGGGCGCTCTGCGCCATCATCGCCTGCACAGCCTGATTCCCAACGCGCTGCGCATCGTCGAGCCCGCGTCGCGCGAGATGCTGGTCACGCTGCTCTCGGAGCCCGCGCTGGCTCCGGTCAAGCGCCGCATGAGCCTGGCGACTCGCATTCATGTGATCCGCACGCTGGCCCCGATTCTGGGCAACGTCGTGTACAACCTGACCTATCCCAACCTGGGCCGGGTGCGCATCCAGCAGCGCATCGAGGCGATCGTCGCCGAGGTGCAGGCGCAGAGCCGCGCTGCCACGACGCTGGCCGAGCGGCTCGCGCTGCTGGAAAGCGCGCCGCAAATCCTGGTTCGGCGCGGCATCCCGATCATTGGGCCGGGAATTATTTCTGGGATGCTCGGACTGCCGATCTTGAACCGGCTGGCGAGCACGCTGCCCGGCAATACGCAGCCCGTAATGGAGATCACGCGTGGGCTGCCGCACAATGTCACTACGGAGATGGACCTGGCGCTGTGGCAGACGGCGCGCGCGATCAAGTCCGATCCGGCAGCGCTTGAGTATTTCCAGCGAACCGGCGCCGCGACACTGGCCGAGGATCTGCTTCAGGATCGTCTGCCACAGGAGGCGCAGGCTGCGATCAACAGGTTTTTGAAGCGCTACGGCATGCGCGGCATCGCCGAGATCGATATGGGACGCACGCGCTGGAACGAGTATCCGCTGCCGCTGATCCAGACGCTGCAAAGCTATCTCCAGATCGACAATCCCAGCGCCGCGCCGGATGTGATATTCGAGCAGGGAGCGACGACAGCACAGG
>DASWTQ010000686.1:0-7373 GCA_036402055.1 Herpetosiphonaceae bacterium | reverse complement strand
GACGGCGCAGGAACGGTTTCAAAGCTTCCTCCAGCGGCTGATCCGGCACGATCACATGCTGCCTGTTCTACAAGAGTATGCAGCCCTGGCGCGTCTGCTGACTCAGCGCATCAACGCCTGGGTCGCCGTCAGCCTTGAGTTTCTGTCTCGGCTCTGCGCCGACTGGCCCGCGCTCCGAGCGCTGCTCAGCCCCGAGATCGAGCCGGGACATCTGGCAACCGTCGACGGCGCGGTGGGCGATCGTCATCGCGGCGGGCGCAGCGTGCTGATCGCCGGCTTCGACTCGGGCCTGCGGCTGGTCTATAAGCCGCGCTCGATGAGCGTCGACGTGCATTTTCAAGAGCTGCTGGAGTGGCTGAATCGACGGGGAACGCATCCGCCCTTTCGCACGCTGCGGATTCTGGATCGCGAAACCTATGGCTGGGTCGAGTTCGTCGCGGCGCAGAGCTGCACGTCGCTCGAAGAAATCCAGCACTTTTACCGGCGGCAGGGCGCGTATCTCGCGCTGCTCTACGTCCTGGAAGCTACCGACTTTCACTTCGAGAATCTGATCGCCGCCGGTGAGCAGCCGGTGCTGATCGACCTGGAATCCTTGTTTCATCCACGTCCGGCCGGCCAGAAGCTTGGTGAGATGGAGCTGCTGGTGAGCGATGCGCTGTCACGCTCCGTGCTGCGCGTTGGCTTGCTGCCGCAGCGAAGCTGGTCGAATGCCGAGTCCGAAGGCGTGGATCTCAGCGGCCTGGGCGCGATCGCGGGCCAGCTCTCGCCCAACGCGGTGCCCTACTGGGAAGGCGGCGGCACCGACGAGATGCGGCTGGCGCGCAAGCGCATGGCCATGCGTGGCGGTCAAAATCGGCCGCTGCTCAACGGCGCGGAGGTGGAGCTACTGGACTTCGCGGATCAGATTGTTGCCGGATGTACCACGATGTATCGGCTGCTGATGCGGGAGCGCGACGCGCTGCTGGCCGTCGACGGGCCGCTGGCAGCCTTTGCCGCCGACGAGATCCGCTTTATCTTGCGGCCGACGCAGAGCTACGCGCTGCTGCTTGGCGAAAGCTACCATCCCGATCTGCTGCGCCGCGCGCTGGATCGGGATCGCCACTTTGATCGGCTGTGGGTTGGCGTCGACCGGCGACCGGATCTGATACGGCTGATTCCAGCTGAGCGCGCCGATCTGCATCGCGGCGATATTCCCATGTTCACGTCGCGTCCCTCCTCGCGCGATGTGTGGAGCAGCACCGGCGAGCGCAGCGCCGACTTCTTCGACGCGACCGGCCTGGAGCTGGTGCGGCGGCGGCTGTGGAGCTTGAGCGAGGAGGATCTCACGCGGCAGCTCTGGTTCGTCAACGCCTCGCTGGCTACACTGGCGATTAACCTTGAGCCGGATCGCTCACGCTACCAGCTCGTCGAGCCGCAGCAGCCGGTGGATCGGGAGCGGCTGCTGGCGTCGGCGCGCGCTGTCGGCGATCGGCTGGAAGTGCTGGCGCTGCGGGCTGAGGACGGCGCGGCCTGGATCGGCCTCACGTTTGAGCGCAACAGCTACTGGAATCTGGCTCCTCTGGGTGCCGATTTGTACAGCGGACTGCCTGGCATTGCGCTGTTTCTGGCGCAGCTCGGCGCGATCACGCAGGAGCAGCGCTACACCGAACTGGCGCAGGCTGCTCTGAGCACGCTGTGTCGCCTGCTGGATCGCGACCGCCCGGCGGTGACGCTGATCGGCGCGTTCAACGGCTGGGGCGGCGTGTGCTACATCCTGTCTCAGCTTGGCGCTCTGTGGTCGCAGCCGGAGTTGCTGCACGAGGCGGAGCGGCTGGCCGAGTCGCTGCCCGCGCTGATCGCCGACGACAACTATTTCGATATTACCTCGGGGGCGGCTGGCTGTATACTGTGCCTGCTGAGTCTGTATCGCTGTACATCTTCACCGCGCACACTCGACCTGGCGATCCAGTGCGGTGAGCGGCTGCTGGCGTCGGCACAGCCTCAGGAGCACGGCATCGGCTGGCCTGTGCCGACCTTGGCTCCCGAGCCAATGTTGGGCTTCTCGCATGGCGTGGCCGGCATTGCGCTGGCGCTTGGCGTGCTGGCGACGGCGAGCGGACAGGAGCGGTTTCTGACTGCGGCACGGGCGGCGCTGGCCTATGAGCGCAGCCGATTCGTGCCCGAGCGTGGCAACTGGCCCGATCTGCGCGCCGCTCAGCCAGATCAGGTGCCGCCTTTTTTGAGCGCCTGGTGTCATGGCGCTCCCGGCATCGGGCTGTCGCGGCTGGGCCTGCTGTCGCAGCTTGAGGATGCCGAGCTGCACGCCGAGATCGCGATCGCGCTGCAAACCACGTGCGAGCATGGCTTTGGACTGAATCACTCGCTGTGCCACGGCGACCTCGGCAATCTGGAGTTGCTGCTTCAGGCCGGCATGCTGCTTGACGATCCGCGTTGGCAGGCCGAGACCCGGCGCATCGCGTCGATGGTAGTGACAAGCATCGATCGATATGGCTGGCGCTCGGGCATTCCGCTGGGCGTAGAGTCGCCGGGCCTGATGACCGGGCTGGCCGGGATCGGCTATGGGCTGCTGCGTCTGGCTGCGCCTGAGCAGGTGCCGTCGGTGCTGCTGCTTGCGCCGCCGGTGCTGCGCGAGACCCAAGCCTGAGCTACCTGCCGACTGTTAGCTGATCCAAAAAGCTGAGGCCCTGTGCACTGCACAGGGCCTCGATGCTATCCGACAGGACCGCGCTTAGCGGTCGGGGCGATGGGTCACGCGCAGCGAGTTGAGGATCGCTTCCTGGTAGCCCTTGCGCGAAACGACCTTGATGTTCAGCTGGCCGTCCGTGACCGTCACGAAGAAGCTGCGGTCATCGGCCGTGTATTTGCCGACGCGACCGGAGATGTCGTAGGCCGCCAGCACAAACTGATCTTCCACCGTCACGTCGAAGATGCGCTTGTTGCCGGCGATGTCCTTGATCTCGGCGAAGCGGAACTCGATCTGGTACACGCCGTTCGGCACGTTCTCGAAGCGATACTCGTTGGTGCCCTGGCGAACCGTCTGGTACAGCTTGTCGTCGGTGGTGTTGGCGATCGCCTTGCTGGTCGACTGCTCACTACCCTTGTACAGGTAGCCCCAGCTGCCCGTGGCGAACTTCTTATCCGCCGCCCAGGCATCGCCGTTGGCGTCGGTGTAGCTGCTGGTGCTGCCGGCGTCCACGCCCTGGCGGTAGCCCGGCACGATTAACTTGACTGCGACCGGCAGCGTCGGCTGGCGACCGCTGTTGCTTTCGACCGTCAGCGTGGCGTTGTAGACGCCTGGCTGGAGGCCGGCGGCGTTCAGGCTCACCGTCAGGTTCTGCGAAGCGCTCGGCGCCAGCGTGCCGCTCGTCGGCGTGGCCGAGATCCAGCTCTCGCCCGACGAGGTCAGCGTCCAGGTCAGATCGCGGTCGCCGGTGTTAGCCAGCGCCAGCGTGCGGGTGCGGCTCTGGCCGCTGGGGATGATCACCTCAAGCGCGGCAGGCGTGACTCGCGCCCGCGCCGTGTGGAGCACCAGATCGGCCGTGGTGACCTGATCCTCGGTGATCGTGACGGCCTGCGACTCGGTGCTGTAGTTGGTGGCCGACGCCTCGATGGTGTAGTCGCCGACGCCCAGCTGGATGCGGTACGCGCCGTTGGCATCGGTGGTCGCCTGGCGCACAGTAGCGCCGTTCTGGATCGCCTTCACCGTCGCGCCGGCGATCGCCTGGCCATCGTTGGCATCGGTCACGCGACCGGCGGCGAAGCCGTTGGCCGGCAGCCGATACAGCACGGCCAGACCGCTGGAGAGCGCCGCCTGGTTGAAGGAGTACTGCAAGGCGACCGTGCCGGTCTGGTTCTCGATACCGACTGTGGCCGAGTTGCCCTGCTCGCGGCCGTCAGCGGCCAGGTTGCGATACTGGGTCAGGATGCGGCCGTTCTCGTGCAGAATAACCTCGAAGTCCATGCGGCGGGTCGTATCGCCGTAGGGACGCACGTTGCGCCACTCGATCACGAACTGGCGGCTCGGTGACGTGCCCAGCAGCTGCGTGCGCACGCTGGTCTCGGCGTCGACGAAGAGGTCATCCCAGAACGGATAGATCGCGCCGTTGGGCGTGCCGGTGCTGGGAATGGCGACGTTGGCCAGGGTCGAGTTGGCCGCCAGGAAGTTCAGGTAGCCGTTGGTCGCGACGTAAGCGGCCGTGTAGTCCTGACCGTAGAAGCTGAAGCTGAACGGCAGGTCCACGCGCACCGAAGCATCGTCGCCGGTCAGCGGCAGAACGGTGCCGGCCTCGATGTAGTTGAAGGTCTCGATGCGGCAGAAGTAGCCGAAGCTATCCGAGCGCTGCGGCAGCGTGAAGTTGAGCGTCTCGGCGCCGTCGACGACCAGGTGCTGGGTCTGCGCGGTGTTGCAGCCGCCCGCCTCAGCGCGAACGTCATATTCGCCTGCGGGCACGCTGGCGAAGCTATACGCGCCGCTGGCGTTGGTCGTGGTCGGCGCGATCGGCGTGCCGGTGATCGTCACCGTGGCGTTGGCGACCGGCTGGCCCGAAGAGTCGCGGACGGTGCCCGAGACCGCGTGAGATGCCGCAGGCTGGAGCGCGAAGTTCTGGGTCGTGGTGGCGTTCTCAGTGACCGTGGCGTTGGCCGTGGCGGTCTGATAGCCGAAGCTGCTCACCGACAGGCTGTACGCGCCGACCGGCAGCTGGAACGAGTACTGGCCGCTGGCATTGGTGACGGCGGTGCGGTTTGACGGGCCGTTGGCCGCAACCGTGATGCCGCTGAGCGCCGCGCCTGTGCTGGCGTTGGTGACCGTGCCGGTCAGCGTGCCGACCGGGCCGCGCGGCGACTGATCGACCGCTGCGAACGCGTCGAGCTTGCCTTCGCCCCAGACGTTGTTATTGGCTGCCGTGCCACCGCAGGTCAGATCCGAGGTGTCGACCGCGGTCTGGTTCAGGATTGTCTTGGTGGTAGCAATATCGCCGATGAGCGACGGAGCGGCCGACCACATCAGCGCAACCGTGCCTGCAAGGTGCGGCGAGGCCATCGAGGTGCCGCTGATTGAGTTGTACGCGCCGTTGTTCCAGGCCGAGCGCACGTTCACGCCAGGCGCCGCGATGTTCGGCTTGACGCCGCCGCCAACTGGCGCGCCACGGCTGGAGAACGAGGCGATCGCGTTGTTGATGTCGAACGCGCCCGAGGAATAGCTCTCGGCATAGTCGCCAGGCGAGCCGGACGTGGCGCAGGCAGGGCCGCTGTTGCCGTTGGAGAAGGCCGGGAAGATGCCGGCTGCGATCCACGCCTGGACCGTCGCGCGGTACCAGGTGTCGCCGCCGCCGCCGCCCCACGAGTTGTTAACAATGTTCGGGCGCAGATCCGCGCGCGGGTTCGCACCGCTCAGATCGGTCGGCGCCAGAATCCACTGGCCCGATGAAAGCAGCGAGGCATCGGAGCAGCTGTTGCTCTCGCAGCCCTTGGCCGCGATCCACTTCACGCCAGGCGCAACACCGACCTGGTTCGCGCCCTCGTTACCGGCCATCGTGCCCATGGTGTGGGTGCCGTGACCGTTATTGTCGCAGGGTACGGTGCGGCCGTTGTTACAGGCGTTGGCCGGATCGAACCAGTTGTAGTTGTGGTTGAAGGTGCCGTCAGCATTGCGGCCGCGATACTGGTTGACCAGCGCCGGGTGCGTGTGCAGCACGCCGGTGTCGATATTGGCCACCACGATGCCTTCGCCGCGCACGTTGAAGGACGACCAAACGTCGTCGGCGCGAATGCGGTCGATGCCCCACTCCACCGCGTTGATGGTGTTTTCTTCCTTGCCCTGGATCGGCTCGGGCAGCTCATACTTTTGCTCGCCCCGAATTTCCTCGACCTCCGGGCGCGCGGCAAGCTCCTTGATCGTCGCCGGATCGGCGGTGAGCTTGATCGCGTTGACGATCCAGAACGACTCATACTTGATGCCGCGATCATCCAACAGGGAACGAATACCCTGCTGGCTTGCATCGGCAGTGTTCTTGAGCTGATCGACAACAAACTCGCCGCGATCAGTCCAGTTCTGGATCGAAGTCGCCTGAGTCAGGTTTGCTTCATTTTTGAGCACAACCCAGAATGTGCTCTCGCCCTCAACCGTCGCCTGTTGCATCACCGCAGCATCGATCCGCGCCATAGGCTTGGCGGGCTCGCTGGCAGATGCCAGCAGCGGGAACAGGAACAAGGCCATAAAAACGAGTGTGCTCCATCGGAAGGCACGGCTGGCGTACATGGAATTCCTCCTCGGACAGGTTCGTCGCGGACCTGTGCTTTGACGCTGGTAGTTGAACGTAATACCGGCTCTGCATCGCGAGACGAGTATTCTCGCGATAGACCTTGCAGAAACGGCTCCTGCTGGGTTTGGCCAATCCTGAGTTTTGGGGGTGGCACCGCCCGCTACGAGTGCTAACAAGCGGCCGACGAACATGCTACAAGCCCATGACCCTGATGATCTCAACCTCGCTACGCCTGTTCCAGCCTGGAGATGCTTGTGCCAGGCACACAAGGACAGCCTCAACCAGGCTACAGATCTCCATCTGTTGCCTTAGGGTTGTGGTTGCTCTATAGCGCATTGAACAAGCTATGCCGCTAGCATCAATACGATGTGTCTGATACGTCCTGGTTGGATCAGTAGGTTGTGTTAAGAGGTGGACGGGCTAACAGCAAGAAGGAATAAAAACTGCTCCTTTCACTCCACACCAAGTTTTTGATGAGGTGAGCGGTGAAACTGATGTTGCGAACGTGTGTCCTCTCGTACAGCGAAGGTCGTCAAATGGGCCGGTGGTGTCTGATGGTGCCCACTTCCGAGATGTTCTCGCCAGCTTCTTTGCTCATGAACACTTGTACTGCTGGAAAAACGACCACAGCTGTTTGTGTTTGTGCGAGTTGAGAGGACGACATTGCAATCGACAGGTGTACAAGTATTAAAAGAAGTTTGACCATATTATGAGGGAACGTAGCACAATTGTCAAGGCTTTTTAACCGCAAAGTTAAGATTTGTTTAGAGATGCGGCTGTTTTTGGTCGCTATGTGGAGGAATGCGTGTGTGATTATGCACATTCAGTCTACTACCAAATTGTCGAAGTTGCAAAATGAAGTGCGCGATCTGACATGCAATCTGCGCTGCTTGTGACACCACTAAGAGTAGGGATTTCCCTACCTTTACAACCCAGAGAGAACACGCTACCCTAGTACCAGCTAATCACCTGAATTTTTATACTTTAGTAACTTCTCGCTCTCTAACACTGATCGACGGATACGCTTTTCGTCCTGAAGAGATCATCCACAACGAGCTAGCTGTAAAGTGAATACCCTCACACCCCGCGCAAGAAGCGATCTTCACCGAC
>DASWTQ010000685.1:0-8551 GCA_036402055.1 Herpetosiphonaceae bacterium | reverse complement strand
CGCTCGCCACCCGAAAGCTGCCCGACCTTTTTCTGCTGATCGGAGCCCATGAAGTTGAAGCTGGCCACGTAGGCGCGCGAGTTCATCTCACGCTTGCCGAGCGTAATGATCTCGTTTTTGTCGGAGATTTCTTCCCAGACGGTTTTGTTATCGTCCAGGGATTCGCGCATCTGCTCGACGTATGAAAGCTTGACGGTCTCGCCGATCGTGATCGTGCCTTCGTCGGGCTGCTCTTTGCCGGTGATCATCCGCAGCAGCGTGGACTTGCCCGCGCCGTTCGGCCCGATGATACCGACGATGCTGCCAGGCGGGATCGACAGACTCAGGTTGTCGAGCAGCAGCCGATCATCGTAGGCTTTGCTGACGTTCTTCAGCTCGATCGCGACATCGCCGAGACGCGGGCCGGGCGGAATATAGATCTCCAGATCTTCGCGGCGGCGCTCGGTCTCCTGGTTGAGCAGGTTTTCGTAGGCCGTGACGCGAGCCTTGCCTTTGGCGTGACGCGCCTTGGGAGCCATGCGAATCCACTCCAGCTCGCGCTCAAGCGTCTTCTGGCGCTTGGTGTCGGCGCGCTCCTCGCGGCGCATCCGCTCCTGCTTCTGCTCCAGCCACGACGAGTAATTGCCCTTCCACGGGATGCCGTGGCCGCGATCCAGCTCCAAGATCCAGCCGGCCACGTTGTCGAGAAAATAGCGATCGTGCGTGACGGCGATCACGGTGCCTTTGTACTGCTGAAGATGGCTTTCCAGCCACAGCACCGACTCGGCGTCCAGGTGGTTGGTCGGCTCGTCCAGCAGCAAGATCTCGGGCTCGGTCAGGAGCAGCCGGCAGAGCGCCACACGTCGCCGCTCGCCGCCCGAAAGCACGGAGATCGGCGTGTCGCCTGGCGGGCAGCGCAGCGCGTCCATGGCCAGCTCCAAGCGGCTATCCAAGTTCCAGGCGTCGACGCGATCCAGCTCTTCCTGGACCTCAGCCTGCTCGGCGATCAGCGCATCCATATCCACATCTGGATCGGCGAAGCGCTCGTTGATCGCGTCGTAGCGCGCCATCAGATCGACGATCGGCTGGACCGCCTCCTGAACGACTTCTTTGACGGTCTTGGACGGATCGAGCTGCGGCTCCTGCTCCAGCAGGCCGAACTGGTAGCCCGGCGACAAAATCGTCTCGCCGGTGTAGCCATCGTCGTTGCCGGCCATGATACGCAGCAGCGAGGACTTGCCCGCGCCGTTCAGGCCCAGCACGCCGATCTTCGCGCCGTAGTAGAACGAAAGCGAGATGTCGCGAATAACTTGTTTGTTCGGTGGAAACGTGCGCTGCACACGCACCATCGAGTAAATAATTTGGTCACTCATGCGCAGCAGTGTACCATGAAGCGCGGCTGGTTTGGGCAGGCTGGTTGCGAGGAGGAAAGAGAAGGAGAGCAGGCCCGAAGTAAGGCCCTCATCCCCTGTCCCCTTCTCCCGTTGCGACAGAAGAAGGGGAAGAAAGGTACTCTTTTGTTCTTTTGTTCTCTTGTTCCCTTGTTCTTTCGGTGCGTGGCCCTCACCCCTGCCGCTAATGCGGCTTCCCCTCTCCCACTGCCGCAGGCGAGGGGACTGGCAGTACTTCCTTGGTTCTTGGTTCTTGGTTCTTGGTTCTTGGTTCTTGGTTCTTCGCTCTTTACCGTCTCATCGCATACGCGATCCCGGCCTGCAAATTGGCAAACGTCACGATGTCGCGAATATCGACGCCGAGCTGAATGATCGTCTGGGCGATCTCGGCGCGAATGCCGACCAGCACCACCTGCGCGCCCAGCAGACGCACGGCTCGCGTCAGGCTCACGATATGATTGGCGACAAACGCGTCGACCACGGGAACGCCCGTAATATCGACCAGCATCACCTCGGCCTGGGTTTGCGAGATCTGCTCCAGCACGGCCTCGGTTATCTGCGCGGTGCGCGCCTCGTCGATCGGGCCGACCAGCGGCAGCAGCAGCACGTGCGCCGCGATCGGAACGATGGGAGCGCCGAGCTGCTGGATCAGCGCGCGCTGCTCCTCAAGCGCCGCCGACTGCGCGATCAGATCGCCCTGGAGCGACTGATAAACTTCGCAGAACGCCCCGAAGTACGCGCCCTGATAGGTGTGCAGAATATCCTCGACCGCGCGCGTCTCCTCAGTTGACCATGACGGATTGGACTGGAGATACTGCGTGAGGTAGCGCCACAGATATTCACGCATTTGGTCAAAGCCGCGCAGCATCTCCGCCGCCGAAAAGCGGCTGCGCGCCCGTCGCTCTCCCGTCGTCGCAGCGTAGGCCGCAACCGGCGCCCGATCGTGGCTGATGATGCCTTCTGCGATCACGGTCAGCGCCCGTTTGAGCGCCGCGTGGCGCTCCGCATAGCCCTCAGTCGCATAGCTCTCGCGCGTCGGATCAAGACGGATAGTCAGCTCGTCGAGCTGAGATTCGAGATTATCGCGAAAATAGACGCCGAACGCAGAAGAATGTGCGGTCATACAGCAGCTCCACAGTCGTAAGGTAGGCGCGATCTCATGACGAGCAGGAGAGCACGTGCTCCTCCGATTGTAGTCTTTTGATCAGTCGCCCGCAACGCCATGGGGTGGGAACCGGGAGCATCCATTCATACTACAGCTTGGATACATGATGATGCGGCAGTGGATTTTCACTGCCGCACGAACCAGAGCGATCGAAAGGTAGAGCGCAGGATTAGAGCTGCTTCCAGAGCGCTGGCACGTTCGGCGGCTCCCAGCCCGTCAGCGAGGTATGCGCCTGGATGCACTCGTAGTTTTTGCCGCCGTAGCTTACACGCGCGCCAACTGCGTAGAAGGTGTTCGGAGCCCAGGCCGGATACGCGCCGATGCTGGTCGGAACCGGCGTCGCGGTCGGCGTGCGCGTTGGCGTGGCCGTGGGTGTGCGCGTCGGCGTCGGGCCGATCGGCGTGGGCGTGCGCGTTGGCGTGGCCGTCGGCTGCGTGACGCTGCCGAAGATCACATCCGAGCACGAGTAGAATGCTTCCGGGCTATCGGTGCGCTGCCAGATCGCGTAGATCAGGTGCCGCCCCGACTTGCCCGCCGGCAGCTGAGCGGTCATCACATACGAGCCATCGACCAGCGTCGGGTTGTTGATCGTGGCAAACGGCGTGGCATCCAGATCCGACCACTTCAGCGGCAGCGACGGGTTGTAGCCGTTGCGGGTGACGTAGAGCTGGAAATAGCCGCGATGCGGTGCTGTCGCTCGGTAGCGGAAGGTGTAGCTGCCGCTCTGGGGCAGCGTCGTGGCTTTCCAATCCGAGCGTGCCAGATCGAAGCCTTTGTACTTGTCGCGTCCGGCGCTGCACAGCTTGCCATCCGGGATAAGATCGCGATGTCTCCCGTTTGCGTCGGCGATGTTGATCTCGTTCCAATCATAGAGCGCCTGCGTGCCGCCAGCAGCGACCGCCGCCCGACACGCGGCCGACGTTGGATTCTCCGGGCCTTCCAGGAAACAGCCATACACTCGGCTGAGCGGCGTCAGCATCGAGCCATGCGCTTGCACCAGCCCGATCCAGCCCGCAACCAGCCCGATGCCTGCGATCAGCCCGATCCAGCCTCTGGACCTCCTGCGCGAAATCATGATCACTTCCTCCTCACGCGTCGATGCGTTCTGCGGTCCACCTCTACGGCGAGATCCTGGTACACGCCTGGTCTTGCTGGAATCTTCGCAACCGCCATCCAGCTACACGTTCAAGCCAGCCGGCTCGACGGTCAGCGCGATCCATGCCAGATGTAGGGGAAGTTGGGGGGTGATTTTACGATTTCTATACCTGGATCTCTGCGCTGAATCTAGCCGATCGTGGGGAGGAGCACAACGGCAAAATAACGCAGTTTCGGGCTGGCTTTGGGGGGTGTGACAGCGCCGATTACCTAGGTAAACGCTTTACAGCAGCGCACGGCAGCGCTCACCGCCGATCATTTTCTGGATCATGAGATGTCACCTGCTCCAATCTCAGCTCGGCGGCGATACGCTCGGGCAGCTGCTTGATACAGGCGTAGATGCGGCTATCTTCGTAGAAGCCCTCATCCACAAATTGCTTTACAATCTCGCGTCGCTCATAGCCTGCGAGAAACCGATCCAGGATCGCGCCATAGAGCGGATAGCGCTCTTGCCACTGAGCTGCCATCGCCGCTAGCCGCTCATAGGCCGCGTGAGGTCCACCTAGCCGCCGCAGGCCCTGGCGAATCTGCGCGTTGGGCTGGCGCAGCCGTTCGCCGCCATTCGCCGACGGATAGCGCGTCAGCCAGCTCAAGATCGCCTGCACATCGTCGGAGGTCCACAGCGGCAGCGAGACCGCAAGAATCGCATCGATCACGCGCTGCGCCGTGCGCTGGTATGCCTCGACGGCGATCATGACCTCAGGGCTGGTCTCGACGTGCGGGATCGGCGCCACATGCGCGACCAGCTCTTGCAACGTCGTCAGATCTTCCTCGTTCAGCGGCGCGGTGACGATGTGATGGAATCCCGCCACCTGGGCCTCTGCCTCAAAAGCAGTTGTCGCCGCAGGAGCAATACCGATCAGCCAGGCAGTTCGCAGCTCGTCGCGGCGCATCTGCCTGGCCAGCGCGGCGATCAGCAGGGCGGCGGTCCACTCCGGGGTATCGGGCTCGCTGGCTGTCAGGTCTACGAGCACAATCAGCGGGCGTGGGCTCGCGCTCAGGGCGAGCTTCTGGCGCAGCAGCAGGTATCCCTCGGCCAGCGAGAGGCTGCTGCTCAAGGCGAAGCGGGCAGCGCGAAGGGCATGGCGCTGCTGTTGCGCCAGCGCGCCAATCGCGATCACATGCGGGCGATGGATTTTGGGCATAACCGGTGCTCGTTCAGGTAGCAATTTGGCCGGATAACGAGCGGGACGAGCCAGTGCATGGGGCATGGGCAGATAGCCGGTATAAACGGCTCCCGCGAACTCGTCCTGGTAACTCAGCGATGATAGATGCGGCATACGGACTCGGCTTTCCTTATGGTCAACCAGTGTCGAAAAATCAGCGAAAACGAGTTAACGAACGTAAATACTGCGTTCGTGACACTTAATATCTACTTTAAGAAAAGAATTGTCTTTAAGTTCGACTATCTTTCTAGAATTTTTGCGGAAACCAAAAAATTTCGACTATTTTTCGACTCGCTGGATGCCGGGGTTTTTAGCGGTTTCCGCTTAAATTCCACATTTTTTGCAGGTCTGAGGAAACCCAAAAAGCCGCTCGATGGAGCGGCTTCTGGACGATACGCGGGTGGCTTTAGCGGATGTGGGGAAAGGCTTTCAGGCGCTTGTAGAGCCGCGCCGGCAGCTCCTTGATCGAGTTGTAGATGTGGGAGTCGTCGTAGAGATCCTCGTAAAACTTGACGATCTCTCGGCGCTTGCGGCCAGCCAGGAATTGCGCCAGGATCTCACCATGGATCTCGCCGTTTTCCTTGAGTAGATCGGCCAGATTTTGCAGCAGCTCCCGCGCCGCAGAAACGCCGCCCAACACGTGCAGCAACCTTTCCGTCTGCTCCTGGTCTCGCGGTGCTTCAGGCCGCTGCGAGGGATAGAGTGTGAGATGACGCAGCACCAGATAGGCGTCGGCGGCGGTCCAGACTATGGAGGGCTCGAAGATCGATTGCAGCGAGCGGGCGCTCGTGGACTGGAAGGCTCGGATCAAAAGCTGCTCCTCCGGCGATGCATTGGCGTGCGGGATGGTGGGAGGCTCCATGACCAATTGCCTGAGCCAGATGGCGTGCTCGTCGGTGAACGGCTTCTCCAGCACGCGGTGGTGACAGCCGGCCACACGCGCCTCCAGCTTGCGCTCCTCGTCGAGATAGCTGGAAATCGCGACGATCGGAGCAGGATATAATTGTCGCAGTTGCATCTTGCGGGCAATAACCGCGACCCAGTTCGGCCCCTCCAGATCTGGACGACTTGGATGCACTCCTTTGAAATCAATCAGGATCAGCGTGCGCCGGTATTCTCGCTGTGGATCGAGCATCCATTCGATTTCTAGCGAGGCTTGTGTGATATTCTCGGCGATCACAACCTCGAAGCCTACAGCTTCGAGGAAATACTGGGCGTGGCTAGCCTGTTCTGCGCGGTCTTCGATCAGCAATATGCGAGGGCTCAACGTGTTTGATACAGCCGGCATGGTGGTTCCAATTCAATCTCAAGCGGGACACATCAGTATATACACTTTTTAATATATGATATAACTTCGCTAAACAAGCCAAAAAGCAGCTACTCCACGAGCAACTGCTTCATACAACCTGAGCGAGAGTGTTCGAGTGAGATGAATTATGCTCTAGTTGCGTCCCACCAGATCGGTGGCTGCGACTGAACTGTATCCCACCAAATTGGCGGCTGCGACTGGTCATTTTGCCAGTCTAGTGCCTGAAGGTTCAGAGCACTAAGTCCAACCAAAAGCATCATAGCGCAGAGGCTACGATGAATGAGTGACCGTGCCATGTGGCCTCCGTACGAATAAATTAATACACCATTATAGCAGATCACTCGAAGCTTTGGGCACAGAAAAAAGCAGCTACTTCAGGAGTAGCTGCTTAATGTCCTGCTATAAGGTATTCCTATACGGAAGGCTGAGCGGTCTAGATCCGTGTTGCTATTCCCACTTTGGTGTTTGGATCTCGATGCTTTCCCACTTTGGGTTCTCGGTTTCCCACTTTGGTGGTTGTGACCCGAAGCTTTCCCAGATAGGTGGCCCACTTGTCCACCAAGGCGATTGATGGAAGTTTGTCGAGATCGGTAGCTTTGATTCCCACTTTGGATTCTCTGTTTCCCACTTCGGGTTCTGAGGCTCCAATGAAGTAACCCCATAGGCATCAAGCTTAACGGTAGCCATCGGGCACGGTGAGCAAGAGCTGGTAGGTGTTGGGGTGTTTGCGGCGCGGATTGAGGCGGGCATGGTGCTGGAGACACCGCTGGATCGAGCGGAGCACCTGCTCTAACTGTGGCATCTGCCCCAACGCACTCGCGAGTTCTCCGGCATACGCTTGGATCGTGCGGCTCGCTTTCACCAAACTCCGGTCGGGGTAGGTCCAACAGCCGACGAGCAGTAACCAATGTTGGATCAGCATCGCGAGGAGCTTGGCGTACACTTCGCATAGAATGCGCCAGGGCTTCTGGCTGCGCCACTGGTCGATTCGTCCGTGGCTCTTCCACAGTTTGAAGAGCAGTTCGATTTGCCAACGCGCCCGCAACAAGACCAAGGCTTCGGTGATCGATAACTGCGCGGCGGGAACATTGGTCATCACGATGGTCCAACTCGCTAAGGCCAATGCCGCCGCACTCACGGCTTGCCCTTTATCACGGGCGTCTTGCTGCATGCGGCGACGGCGTTGGTCAGCGACTTCTTGCGGGACGGGAGCGACCAACAACCGCCCAGGCAGGCCGATGCGGCCCAGGTGGACGGTCGCCTCACCCCCGGCGGCGAGGTGCTGCTGCACAAAGGCCAGCACCTGCCAGCGGTGACCATCCGCATCGGTGAGCGTGGTATTGACGCGCACCCGCGAGAGCCAATAGCAGCCCTGCGCGCTCAAGGCGGCAAAGCTGTCGAAGTTGAAGAAGCCCAGGTCGGCGATGCGCAACGTGCCCGGTGCGAACGGCTGGGGAGCAAAGGCCAAGGCTTGGTCCTGGGTGCGTCCACTGGCCAACGCCACGGGGCGGAGTGCCCCGCTGAGCAAGTCGAGTTGGACGCCGCATTTGAGGGCGGAAGTCGGGGTGGTAGTGGTGCGCCCGCCGCAACTGGGCCAGCGGGCAGCGAAGTCGTTGGGGAGGGTAATGGTGGTGGCATCCTGCACGACAACCGCAGCAAAGCGCTGGAGCAGGGGCACGGCGACGGGGTCAGCGGCCACGACCTGCGTCATGGCGTGGTGGAGCACCTGCTCCAGGCAGGCGGCGCTCCGTTCGTCAAAGCGTTGATCCAGGGCTTGGGGTGAGACCTCGACGCCGAGGCGACTGGCCAACTGGCAGAGTTGGTCGAGGGTCGCGTCCGGGTGGGCAAGCCAGCCGAGGACGGTGGTTTGCACCCAGGTTGCAGCGGTAAATTTGGCGCGGTCTGGGCGCTTCGTGAAATGCGCGGCGTGACCAGCGGCGTCGGCGACGGTGGTGAAGACGGTCTGTAAGACCTGCGGGAGGTGTGCTAGAATCGCCATGGGAAGCGCTCCTGGTGCTGAGTGATTGACACCATCAGCATGCCAGATCGCTTCCCACCTGTCATCTTTTAACCATTAGCTTGATGCGCATGAGGCTCCAATGAAGTAACCCCTACTAAAAGTACTAAAGCGAAAAAGGTGCGGTGATTCGCAAAATGTACCATGTATCCTCCAACGCAGTAAAGTTGTGTAGCTCATCATAACAGACGGTAAAGTAGGAGTCACCATGAAAGCTTTAACGCTCAGGGCCATGTCAAAGTCCAGGCGATCTAGCTCCTACTAAGTCGAGGGCAGCGGATGCTGAGGCGGCATGCGCTCGTACGGCATCTGCGATGTTCTGCCAGCCGGCCTGCCGTAACAAGCCGACGATCCCATTGCGCCAAGCGG
>DASWTQ010000684.1:0-4940 GCA_036402055.1 Herpetosiphonaceae bacterium | reverse complement strand
TCAATAAACTGCTCAAGATCTACCTTTTTAGAGGTTTTGTTAGCTGCATTAACTGCTACGGCAGGCAAAAGGATACAAGCCAAACAGATGGCGATCATGAGACGCTTCATGGAATCGATGCTCCTTATTTTGGGTGTTGGGCAGACGCATCTTAGCTGAAGGCTCTGCTGATGTCAAATTTATTAAACTTTTGACGAAGCGTTCAATTGCAAAGAACATGCACACATCTGGTTATCGATCTTGACAGCGGCGCTATAGTAAGGATCAGCATCAGGTAAAAATCTCGTCTCGATCTTCCGAGCTACACTGTAGCGCAGCACACGAGAGCCTATGAAACCAGCGCCGTTTGAGTATCACGCCCCGACAGAGCGCCAGGCTGCACTGGCGCTCCTGGCCGACAGCGGCTTCGACGCCAAAATCCTGGCCGGCGGTCAAAGCCTTGTTCCCGCGATGAACTTTCGCCTTGCGCGCCCGTCGATTCTGATCGATGTGAATCGCATCGACGATCTGTTTGGCGTTCGTGTCGCCGACGACGGGAGCACGCTGATCGGCGCGATGACTCGCCAGCGTGAGCTTGAGCGCAGCCCGTTGATCGCCGAGCGTGTGCCGCTGATCGCCGAGGCCATGCCGCACATTGCCCATCCGCAGATCCGCAATCGCGGCACGATCGGCGGCTCGCTAGCCCACGCCGATCCTGCGGCCGAGCTACCCGCGCTGGCTGTGGCGCTGGATGCCCGGCTGCGGCTGCAAAGCCAGAGCGGCGAGCGCTGGCTGTCGGCGTCCGGTTTTTTCCTGGGCGTGCTCACCACCGCGCTGGAGCCCGAGGAGATGCTGGTCGAGATCGCGATTCCGGCGCTGCCTACCCGCAGCGGAACCGCCTTCGACGAGGTCGCGCGGCGACACGGCGATTACGCGATGGCCGGCGCGGCGGCGGTGGTTACCCTGGATGGCGACGGCACGATCGCCGGCAGCGCGCTGGTTTTGATGGCGGTCGGCGATGCTCCGATCCGTGTGCGCGCGATCGAGGCGCTGCGTGGCCGGCAGCCCACCCCCGAGACAATCCGCGAGATCGCCGAGTCGCTCGACGGCGAGATCGATCCCCCCAGCGATCTCCACGCGACCGCCGCCTACCGCCGGCATCTGGTCAAGAGCCTGGTCCGCGCCACGCTCACCCGCGCCGTGGAGCGCGCTCAGCAGTAGCCGCTCCCGATCGTTATGCAAACCGATTAGCAGAAGGAATCGTCATGAAGCGCGAGGTGACTCTCACCGTCAACGATCGATCATATACTCGTCAGGTCGAGCCGCGCCTGCTGCTCAGCGATTTTCTGCGCCACGAGCTGGCGCTGACCGGAACGCATGTCGGCTGCGAGCACGGCATCTGCGGCGCGTGTACGATCCTGCTCGACGGCCAGCCGATTCGCGCCTGTCTGACCTTCGCGGTCCAGGCCGATGGGCACAGCCTCACCACCGTCGAAGGGCTGGCTGCCGGTCCCAACGATCTCCACCCAATCCAGCAGGCTTTCTGGGAGAAGCACGGCCTGCAATGCGGCTTTTGCACGCCCGGAATCTTGCTGACGCTGCTGCCGTTCCTCCAGGAGCACCCCGACCCCAGCGAGGCCGAGATTCGCGAGGCGCTCTCGGGCAACATCTGCCGCTGCACTGGCTACCAGTTTATTGTCGAGGCGGCGCGGAGTGCGGCGGCCAGGCTGCGCGAAGGGAGCGCCCAATGACGACGCAGACGATCGGCGAGCGGATCAAGCGCAACGAAGATCCGCAGCTGCTCACGGGCCAGGCTCAGTTCACCGACGATGTGCATCTGCCGGACATGCTGCACGCGGCTTTCAAACGTAGCGCCTACGCTCATGCGGAGATCGTGAGCGTGGATGTGGAGGCGGCGCGCGCTGTGCCGGGCGTGCTCGCGGTCTTCACGGCGGCGGATCTTGGCGATTTCTGGCAGCACTCGCCGCTGCTGGTGCCGCCGCCGCCCGCCGAGCATATCATCTTTAACCAGCGCACGGCGGGACAGCTCGCTCGTGACAAAGTGCGCTACGTCGGCGAGCCGATCGCGCTGGTGATCGCCGAAAGCCGCTACATCGCCGAGGACGCCGCCGAGCTGATCGAGGTCGAGTACGAGCCGCTGGACGCCGTCGTCGATCTCCGGCAGGCGCTGACGAGCGACAGCCCGCTGGTGCATGACGACGTCGGCTCGAATATCGCGGCGCATGTGATCCAGCGCAAAGGCGACTACGAGATCGCCCGGTCTCAGGCCGATCTCGTGATTACGCGCCGGATGCTCTACGATCGCGGCACGGCAGCGCCGATGGAAGGTCGCGGCGTGGTCGCGCATTTCGATCCGCTGGCGCGTCAGCTCACGGTCTGGGATTCGACCCAGGCTCCGATCCCGATTCGCAATGGCCTGGCGCGGATGCTGGGCCTGTCCGAGCGCCAGGTGCGTGTGATCGCGCGGTTTGTGGGCGGCGGCTTCGGCCCCAAGGTGATGATGTTCTATCCCGAGGAGACGCTGATTCCCTGGGCGGCAATCAAACTTGATCGGCCGATCAAATGGATCGAGGACCGGCTGGAAAATTTCGTGGCCATGACCCACGAGCGCGGCCAGATTCACGACGCCGAGATCGCGCTGACCAGAGACGGCAAGATCCTGGGCGTCAAAGATGTGTTTCTGCACGACACCGGCGCGTACGATCCCTACGGCCTGACGGTGCCGATCAACACGCAGTGTACGCTGCTGGGGCCGTATGTCGTGCCGCACTACTACACCGAGTTCCACGCCGTCTTTACCAACAAAACGATCGTGACGCCTTATCGCGGCGCGGGACGCCAGCACGGCGTGTTTGTGATGGAGCGGCTGCTCGACATTGCCGCCCGCGAGCTGGGCCTCGATCCGATCGAGATTCGCCGCCGCAACCTGATTCCGCCGGATCAGTTTCCGTGGTGCAACGAGATTATTTTTCAGGACTTTACCAAGCTGACTTACGACAGCGGCAACTACGAGCCGGTGCTCGACAAGGCCAAGGACATGATCGGCTGGGACGATTTCACCCAGCACGAAGCGCCGCAGCTTCGCGCCGAGGGCAAGCTGGTCGGCATCGGGCTGGTCATGTACGTCGAGGGCACCGGCATCGGGCCGTACGAGGGCGCGCGCGTGCAGGTCGAGGCGACCGGCAAGCTGACAGTGGCGACGGGCGTCGGGACGCAGGGTCAGGGCCATTACACGGTCTTCGCGCAGATCGCCGCCGATGCGCTGGGTGTGCCGATCGATCAGGTGTATGTTTCGACCGGCGATACCAGCCAGTTCAACTGGGGCAGCGGCACGTTTGCCAGCCGTGGCGCGACTGTGGCCGGCACCGCGATCTACGCCGCCGCGCAGCAGGTGCGCCAGAAAGCGCTCAAGCTGGCCGCCGACGCGCTCGAAGCCGCCGAGGAAGACATCGATCTCGTGGACGGCTACGCGCAGGTGCGCGGCGTGCCCGGACGGCGCATCAGCCTGGCGACGCTGGCGGGCCAGGCCAACCCGCTGCGCGGCGCGGTCCAGCCTGGAACCGAGCCCGGCCTTGAGGCGACGGCCTACTTCGGCCCGCCGATGGGCGCGACGGCTGTCGGCGCGCACGCGATGATCGTCGAGGTCGATCCCGACAGCTTCAATCTCAAGATCCGGCGCTACGTCGTCGTCCACGACTGCGGGACCGTGATCAACCCGCTGATCCTTGAGGGACAGGTCCAGGGCGGCGTGGCGCAGGGCATCGGCAATGCGTTTTTCGAGCAGCTGCACTACGACGAGAGCGGCCAGCTGCTCAACGCCTCGTTCATGGATTATCTGCTGCCGACCGCGACCGACGTGCCGACGATCGAGATCGGCCATGAGGAGACGCGCTCGCCGCTGAATCCGCTGGGCGTCAAAGGCGCGGGCGAGGCAGGCGCGATTCCGGTCGGGCCGCTCTACGCGCAGGCGATCGACAACGCCCTGGCATCGGCCGGCATCGAGATTCTGGAAATTCCGCTCAGTCCCTGCAAGCTGTGGGAGCTGGTCCAGGCGGCGCAGTCAAAGGCCGAAAGCTAATGGAGCCGACAGAGCTAACCGCTTTGACGCTCACCGAGGCCGCCGATCTGATCGCGCGGGGGCAGATCTCGCCCGTGGAGCTGACCGAGGCGCATCTTCAGCGCATCGCGTGGCTGGATCAGCGGCTGGTCAGCTTTATCACGGTGACCGCCGAGCTGGCCATGGAGCAGGCGCGAGCCGCCGAGGCCGAGATCCGGCGCGGCGTTGAGCGCGGGCCGCTGCACGGGATTCCGCTAGGAATCAAAGATCTTTTCGACACAGCGGGCGTGCGCACCACCGCCGGCTCGAAGCAACTGACGCAGAATATCCCGGCCGAGGATAGCGCGGTCGTGGCGCGGCTCAAGGATGCCGGCGCGATCACCTTGGGCAAGCTCAACATGCACGAGTGGGCGATGAGCGTCACCACGATCAATCCGCACTGGGGCACCTGTCGCAATCCCTGGGATCTGGAGCGCATCGCGGGCGGATCGTCGGGCGGCTCCGGCGCAGCGCTGGCGGCTGAGCTGTGTCCGGGCGCGCTCGGCAGCGATACCGGAGGCTCGATCCGCGTCCCGGCGTCGTTCTGCGGCGTGGTTGGCCTCAAGCCGACCTTCGGCCGGGTGAGCACGCGCGGCGTTCTGCCGCTGAGCTGGAATCTGGATCATGCCGGGCCGATGGCGCGCCGCGTTCAGGATGTCGCGCTGCTGCTCCAGCTGATCGCGGGCTACGATCCCGCCGATCCGTACTCGATCGACGTGCCGGCCGGCGACTACACCAATCTGCGATCGGGCGTGCGCGGCTGGCGCGTGGCGCTGGCGCTCGACGGCTTTTTCTCGGCCTCCAAACAGCCCGATCCTGAGGTGATCGCGGCGGTGCGGGCGGC
>DASWTQ010000683.1:0-3295 GCA_036402055.1 Herpetosiphonaceae bacterium | reverse complement strand
CGCTGCGGCCGGCTGTGGGATCGGTGGACGGCCACGCGGCGAGCTGGTCCGGCTGCGGATCGAGACTCAGGATCGGCACATCGACGGACGGCAGGGCCGGCAGCAGATGCGGCTGTGTCAGCAGCAGCGCGATCTCCCGATGCCCGAGCAGCGCGTGAAAGCGCTCGGCCGGATAGTCGGGGTCGAGCGGAACATACGCCGCGCCCGCCTTGAGGATCGCCAGCAGTCCCACGACCATCTCGATCGACGGCTCCATCGCGACGCCGACGCAGACCTCGGTGGCAGCATCCGTACCGATGCCTTGCTGCCGGAGATAGTGGGCCAGCCGGTTCGCGCGCGTGTTGAGGTCGGCATAGGTGATCGATCGATCGCCGGCAACAACCGCGATCGCGGTGGGCGTGCGCTCCACCTGGGCCTGCACCAGCTCATGAATACCGTCGACGGCCGGAGCCTCAAGCGTGGCCGCGTTCCAATCTACCAGCAGTTGCCGCTGCTCGGCGTCGGTGAGGAGCGGCAGGCGGCTGAGGCGCTGAGCCGGATCGGCGATCATGGCCTGGAGCAGCTGCTGGAAGTGGCCGGCCAGTCGCGCGATCGTCGCGGCCGCGAAGAGATCGGTGTTGTACTCGATCGTGCCGCTGATGCCGCCGGCGGTCTCGCCCAGGTTGAAGGTCAGATCGAACTGCGCCGTGCCGCTCTCCACGGGCAGCGTGGTGACTGCCACATCCGCCAGATCGGCGATCATGGTCGGCGTGTTCTGCCAGGCCATCAACACCTGAACGAGCGGGCTGCGGCTGGGATCGCGCTCCGGTTGGATCAGCTCGATCACCTGGGCGAAGGGCAGCTCTTGATGGGCATACGCCTCAAGACAGGTTGTTCGCATCCGCTGGAGTGCCTGCGCGACCGTGGGAGCGCCCGTGAGATCGCAGCGCAGCGCCAGCGTGTTGATGAAGAGGCCGATCAGCTCCTCGGTCTCGGGATGCGTCCGATGCGCGGCCGGCGTACCGATCAGGATGTCGGCCTGGCGGGTGTAGCGGCTCAACACTGTCGCCAGCGCGGTGCAGAGCGTCATAAACACGGTAACACCCTCGCGCTGGCTCAGCTCGACGATGGCCGCGCTGAGAGCGGGCGAGAATTCCAGCGGCAGGTGCGCGCCATTGAAGGTTTGCACCGCAGGACGCGGCCGATCCGTGGGCAGCTCCAGCACTGTGGGCGCGTCCGCGAGCTGCTGCCAGTAGACGCGGTGTGGCTCAAGCCAGGCTGCGCTCAGGTGCCGGCGCTCCCAGAGCGCATAGTCGGCATACTGAACCGGCAGCGGCGGCAGGAGCGCGCTCAGGTCGTCCAGCGTCAGGTCGACGGCGGCGCAGGCAGCGGCATACAGCTGCTCTAGCTCACGGACGAGCACGCTGATCGACCAGCCGTCGGCGATCAGGTGGTGCAGGCTGAGCACCAGGATATGTTCAGTTGGGTGCAGGCGCAGCAGCCGCAGCCGCAGCAGCGGGCCGTGTTGCAGATCGAAGGGCTGGGCGGCCTCGGCTGTGATACGGGCCTGGATCTCGGCCTCAGTGAGCGGCGGCTCGGCGCGCAGATCGTCCACGAGCAGCGGGATCGTCAGCTCGGGCGCGACGGCCTGGAATACCTGACCGTCCGATACCCGGAACGCGGTTCGCAGCGCTTCGTGGCGGGCCACAACGGCCTGAAGGCTGCGATTGAGTGCGGCGACATTCAGCGGGCCGTCGAGGCGCAGAGCGGCAGGCATGGTGTAGGCTGAGCGACCGGGATTCAGCTGCTCGGTGATCCATAGCCGCTCCTGAGCGAACGAGAGCGGCGGCTGCTTCTGGTGGCCGATCCGCGTGATCGGCGGCAGGTGGAAGGGCTGCTCATGCGTCAGCGCCTGCTCAATCGTCACGGCGATGCCGGCGATGGTCGGTGTCTCAAAGAGGCTGCGCGGCGGGAGATCGACGGCGAAGGTGTCGCGAATGCGCGCGATGACCTGCATGACCAGCAGCGAGTGACCGCCCAACTCGAAGAAATTATCGTGGACGCCCGCGCGCTCGACGCCCAGCACATCGTGCCAGATCTGGGCCAGCGTCGTTTCCACCGAGTCGCGGGGCGCGACGTAGTTGCTGGCCTCTGTCTTGCCGAGATTGGGCAGCGGCAGCGCGCGCCGATCGAGCTTGCCGCTCGTCGTGCTCGGCAGCTGGTCCATGATCACCACCGCCGAGGGCACCATGTAGCTCGGCAGCCGCTCGGCAAGGTGGCGGCGGAACGTGGAGGACAGGCCCTCACCCCCTGACCTTCGGCCTTCCCCCTGTCCCGCCGTCGCGGGTTCCCCTTCCCGCTCCTGTGCGGCAGGCGAGGGGGAATCAGTGGGACTTTTTTGTTCTTTGTTCTCTGTTCTCTGTTCTCCGTTTGGTTCTAGGTTCTGGGTTCTAGGTTCTTCCGTTAGGTTCTTGGTTCTAGGTTCTAGGTTCTCCCCCACAACGTACGCCACCAGCCGCATATCCGGGTAGTCGCCGGACGCCGACGGATATTCGCGTACCAGGACTGCCGCCTGCTGCACGGCAGGATGCTGGCGCAGCGTGGCCTCGATCTCGCCCAGCTCGATGCGGAAGCCGCGCAGCTTGACCTGGTGATCCTGTCGGCCGAGGAATTCGAGGTTGCCATCGGGACGCCAGCGGACGAGATCGCCGGTGCGGTAGAGCCGCGCGCCAGGTGTGCGGCTGAACGGATGGGGCAGGAAGCGCTCGGCCGTGAGATCGGGGCGGCCACGATAGCCGCGCGCCAGCCCCACGCCGCCGATGTACAGCTCGCCTGCCACGCCGATCGGCACCGGCTCTAGCGCCGCGTCTAACACCAGTACCTCGACATTCGCCAGGGGACGCCCGATCGGCGGCGGCTGATCGGCGGCGACGCAGAGCGCGAAGGTCGCGCATACACTTGCCTCGCTCGGCCCGTAGGCGTTGACGAAGCGTCGTCCCGGCGCCCAGCGCGCCACAACTGCCGCCGGACAGGCTTCGCCTGCCGCCAGCACGGTCTTCAGCGCGGGCAGATCGTCGGCGGGAGTGGCCGCTAAGGCAGCGGGCGGCAGCGTCACGACATTGATCGCCTGGTCGCGCAGCAGCGTTTGTAACTCCCGGCCCGGCAGCCGCGCATCCTCATGCGCCAGCACCAGCGTCGCGCCGGTCGTTAGCGCCATCGCCACCTCGGAGATCGACGCATCGAAGCTCAGCGAGGCGAACTGAAGCACGCGGCGGCCCGGCCCGAGATCGAGATCGCGCGACTGGTAGTCTGCCAG
>DASWTQ010000682.1:0-2936 GCA_036402055.1 Herpetosiphonaceae bacterium | reverse complement strand
ATCGAGCAAGAGCCTGAGCGCTTGAGCCAGGTCAAGGGCCTGCGCCGCAAGCAGCTCGACGATCTGGGCAAAGCCTGGAACGAGCAGCAGGGCATTAAAGCGCTGATGACGCTGCTGCAAAGCCACAACGTCACGCCCTCGCTGGCGATTCGCATCTACCGTCACTACGGCGAGGAGGCGCTGGGCATCGTTCAGCAGCAGCCGTACCGTCTCTCGGATGAAGTCTTTGGCATTGGCTTTCTCACCGCCGACGAGATCGCCCAGGCGCAGGGCGTGCGCTTTGACGACGCGTTCCGCATCGGCGCGGGCATTCGCCATGTGCTGAGCGAGGCCGCCAACGAGGGGCATTGCTATCTGCCGCGTGAGGAGCTGGTGCCCCGTGCGGCGCGTATTCTCCAGGTCGACGAGGCCGCGATCACGGCGACGCTGCAAAACATCGATGCGGCCGGCGAGATCCAGGTGGACGACGTCGAGGGCGTCGAGATGATCTACCTGCTGCCCTTCTATCGCGCCGAGCTGGGTATCGCCAATTCGATCCGCACAATCCAGGCTACGCCGTCGCTGCTGTTGCAGCAGTCCAGGCGCATGGACTGGCCGCGACTCTGGGATCAGCTGGCGGCCGAGAGCGGCTTTCGCCTGACCGAGAAGCAGCAGGCGGCGGTCAAGGCGGCGCTCTCAACCAAAATGCTGGTGCTGACTGGCGGTCCCGGCACCGGCAAGACCTCGACCATGCGTGCGATCATCGTGCTGCTCGAAAAGCTCAACAAGCGCTATGTGCTGGCCTCACCCACGGGCCGCGCCGCGAAACGGCTCAGCGAGGCGACCGGCGCGGAAGCGAAGACGATCCATCGCCTGCTTGAGTACTCGCCGGTCGGTGGCCAGCAGTTCAAGCGCGATCGCGACAATCCGCTGCCTTGCGACATCCTCGTGGTAGATGAGGCGTCGATGCTGGATGTGCTGCTCTGCAACAACCTCCTCAAGGCAGTGCCGCCGGCCGCGCACGTGCTCTTCGTGGGCGATGTCGATCAGCTGCCGTCGGTTGGGCCCGGCAACGTGCTGCACGACCTGATCGAAAGCTGGGCGGTGACGACGGTTCAGCTCGATCGGGTGTTTCGCCAGGCGGAGGGTTCCGGCATTATCTCCAACGCCCACCAGATCAACCACGGCGAGCAGCCCCAGCTGCGTGGCCTGGAAGACTTCTTTTTCTTTCCCAAGCCGCAGCCCGAGCCCTGCGCCGAGCTGGTGGTCGATCTGGTCTGCAACCGGATTCCGCGCCGCTTCGGCCTCGATCCGCGCCGGTCGATCCAGGTCTTGTCGCCGATGCATCGCGGCCCGGCCGGCGTCCAGTCGCTCAATAAAATGCTCCAGGAGGCGCTCAACCCGCCGAGTCCGGCCAAGACCGAGCGCAGCTGGGGCGAAACGATCTTCCGGCTTGGCGATCGCGTGATGCAGGTCCGCAACAACTACGATCTCGACGTGTACAACGGCGATGTCGGCGAGATCGTCGCGATCGATCGGGTCGAGCAGAAGCTGACGGTGCGCTTCGAGGAGGCACGCGGTGCGCGCGAGGTCAGCTACGACTGGGCCTATCTCGACGAGCTACAGCTGGCCTACGCGCTGAGCATCCACAAATCGCAGGGCGGCGAGTATCCGGTCGTCGTGGTGCCGCTGCTCAAGCAGCATTTCGTGCTCTTGCAACGTAACCTGCTCTACACCGCGATCACCCGCGCCAAAAATATTGTGGTGCTGGCCGGCGATCAGCAGGCGATCGAGATCGCCGTCAACAATAATCGTGTGTCGCAGCGCTACACCGGCTTGCAGCGCCGCCTGCGCTCAAATATCTAAGCCGACTCTCACGCCGCGCTCAGCCGTCGCGCGTTGGCAGCCCGCATGATTGTTGCTACACTGCACCGCATGATTGCCACTCGTATCAACCGTCCAAGGATCATCATGCGCCGCTTCTGTTCCTGGGCATTGCTGCTGATCGGCCTGGCTGCCTGCCAGATCCAGCCGCCGGTCGAGCGGATTCCCACGCCAACTATCGCCATCACTCCGAGCGCTACATCCGCCGCGCAGGTTCGGCTGCCGTTTGTGGCCGGGCCGCAGGCCACGCCGACAGGCACTGCCGAGCCTACGCTCACGCCGACCTCGACGCCAACCATCACCTCGACGCCACAGCCAACCAACACGCCGCTGCCTACGATCACGCCCACGATCGATCCTGCGACAGCTCCGGTGGTGCTGATCGCGCGACCGCTGGCCGACGAGTTCGTCACAGCCGAGATCACGGTATCGGGCAAGGTCGCGAATGTTGCGAGCGGTGTGGTCACACTGCGTGGCCGCACGCCGGATGGACAGCCGGTCGGCCGTGATCCGGTTGTCGCGTCGACGCAGGTGGTCACGGATGGCCTGGGCTACGATGGTGTGCTCACGCTTGAGCTGCCGCCGACGCCGCGTCAGATGGCAGTCGTCGCGCTATGGTCGCAGAATGCGGACGCCGAGCCTGTCGCCGAGGCCAGCCAGGTTGTCTCGATTCTTGGCCGCTATGGTCGGGTCGATCGCATCGTCGTGGAAACGCCGCGTCCCTTCGAGCGTGGCACTGCCGATCGGCTGGCTGTGCGTGGCGTCGCGCCGGGACCGCCGGCCAAGATGCTGGCCCGTTTGCTCGACGACAACGATCAGGTGATCGAAACTGTGGAGGCGCGGCTTGACTGGTATCAGCCGGGCCTGCCCTGCGAGTTTCGCGCCGAGCTGCCCAATAATCCAGCCGGAACGCAGCTCCAGGTGATCAGCCTGGGCCCCGACGATGCGGTGCTGGAAGCGGTAAAGGTGCGGCTGACGGAGAGATAGACGGAGAACCAAGAACCGAGAACCAAGAACCAAGAACCAAGAACCGGACGGAGAACAAAGAACAGAGAACAAGAGAATCAAGGGAA
>DASWTQ010000681.1:0-5392 GCA_036402055.1 Herpetosiphonaceae bacterium | reverse complement strand
CGCTGCGCTGTGTAGCGATGGAGCAGCGTTTGGAACGCGGCCAGCAGCGTCATAAAGAGCGTGGCGTCCTCGCGCTGGCTTAGCTGCGTCAGACTGGCGATCAGCGCCGCCGGAAGCTGCGCGGTCTCGATCGCGCCGTTGAATGTTTGCTGCGCGGGACGCGGCCGATCTGTCGGCAGCTCCAGCAGTTCGGGAATGCCGGCCAGTTGCCGCTGCCAGTAGTCGATCTCGGCATCGAGCCGGTCGCCGACCAGGGTTTGACGCTGCCAGACGGCATAGTCGGCGTACTGAATCGGCAGCGGCGGCAGAACTGTTGCGATGGGTGCTCCACGGACGGCGGCGCTGTAGTACGTGGTCAGCTCACGAATCAAGAGGCCGGTTGACCAGCCATCTGAGACAATATGATGTAGCGTGAGCACCAGCAGATGCTCGTCGTCAGAGGTGAGGATCAGCAGCGCCCGAAGCAGCGGGCCGTGCCGGAGATCGAAGGGGCGACCGGTCTCGTCTGCGGCCAGCTGCCGCGCGGTAGAGTCGCGCTCGGCGGCGGGAAGTGCGCTCAGGTCATGGCAGGCAAGTGCGACCTCGGCGGGCGAATGGATCAGCTGAATCGGTTGTCCGGCGCGATCGTCACTTGTGCTGAACGTTGTGCGCAAGATCTCGTGGCGGCGCACGACCTCGGTGAGACTGGCCCGGAGCGCGCCGACGTCGAGCCGGCCCCGCAGGCGCACCACTTGCGGCATGTTGTAAGCGCTGCTGCCGGGCTGAAGCCGATCGATGAACCACAGCCGCTCCTGGGCAAACGAGAGTGGCAGCGGCTCGGCGCGCGAGGCCGGTGGAATGGCTGCGGCGATCGGCTGGGTGGCGCTGGCAGCCTGGTCTAGAAACGCCAGAATCTCCGCTTTGCGCGCGACAATCTCGGCGCGCAGCTCGGCGGTCAGCGCTCCCTCGGGCGCGTGATAGCGCAGGCGCTCGCCCTCGGACCAGAGCCGGATGCCCAGATCGCGGAGCCGGGCCAGCAGTTCGACGGTGGTCATAGCTCTCCTTCTTCGCCTACCGTGGTTAGCTGGGCGACCTCGTCGCGGCCGGCTGCGGCCCACTGGATCAGATCGATATGCTGTGCGAGACCGGCGATCGTCGGCGTGGTGAAGATCTCGCGCACCGGAATCTCGACGCCCAGCAGCTGGCGAATCCGTGAGATGATCTGCATCGCCAGCATGGAGTGGCCGCCCAGCTCAAAGAAATGATCCTGGCTGCCGATGTGCTCGACGTGCAGCACCTCGGACCAGATCGCAGCCAGTGCGATCTCGGTCGGCGTTTGCGGCGCGACATATTCAGTGTGCGCTCCGGCCGTGCTCGGCGCGGGCAGCGCCCTGCGATCGACTTTGCCGCTGGCCGTCAGCGGCAGCGCGTCGAGCGGCACGATCACGCTCGGGATCATGTACTCCGGCAGCCGGTCGCGGGCGAACGAGCGGAGTTCGGGGAGCAGGCCCTCACCCCCTGGCCCCCTGCCCCGAACCTCGGCTGGCTTCAGCCTCGGTTGCGACAGGAGAGGGGGAATCTCCGGCTCAACCCCTAGGTTCTTGGTTCTTGGTTCTTGGTTCTCTACTACGTATGCAATCAGTCGCGGCTCGGGCTCGGCGCGCAGCACTACGAGGGCATCGCCGACGGCCGGATGCAGGCGCAGCACGCTTTCGATCTCGCCCAGCTCGATGCGCAGGCCACGCAGCTTGATCTGCTCGTCGGTGCGGCCCACAAATTCGATCGTGCCGTCGTCGTGCCGTCGTACCAGATCGCCGGTTTTGTAGAGGCGCGCGCCGGGAGCTGAGCTGAAGGGATCGGGAACAAAACGCTCGGCGGTCAGCTCGGGACGATTGAGATAGCCGCGCGCCAGGACGGCGCCGCCGATGTGTAGCTCGCTCACCACGCCGAGCGGCACCGGCTCAAGCTGCGCGTCGAGCACGTAAAGCAGCGAGTTGGCGACAGGCGCGCCCAGCGCGATGAACGCGGCGGGCTCCGGTGTGCAGGCCCAGGCGCTCGCGTTGACGGTGGTCTCGGTCGGGCCGTAGGTGTTGTGCAGCTCAGCTGTGAGCCGCTCGAAGAAGCGCTGCGGCAGCGTGGCCGGCATGGTCTCGCCGCCACAGAAGACGCGCCGCAGCGTGGCGCAGCCCGACAGATCGGGCTCTTGAAGCAGAAGCTGGAGCATCGGCGGTACGAAGCGGACCTGGGTGATGCCCCAGCGCTGGATCGCCGCGATCAGGTAGTCGAGATCGGCCTGGCCTCCTGGACGCGCCAGCACAAGCTGCGCGCCCGACAGCAGCGGCCAGAAGATCTCGCGCACCGAAATATCGAAGCCAAGCGGCACAGTGTGCAGCACGCGATCGTCGGCGGCCAGCGGATAGGATTGTCGCATCCAGTTTAAAAAGTTGCTCATGGCTGCGTGCGGCACGCCCACGCCTTTGGGCCGTCCGGTCGAGCCCGAGGTGTACATCACGTAGGCCAGCTGAGCGGGATCGATCGGCAGCTCAAGATTATGCGGCTCATGCCGGGCGATCAGCGGCCACTCCGCGTCGAGATCGACGATCTTCCAGTCGCGCTGTCGATCTTGCGCAGCGCTCTGCTCAGTCAGGATCGGCCCCAGGCGCGCGGCGATCGCTTGCTGAGTCAGCAGCAGATCGAGCTGCGTATCGTCGATCATGAGCTGGAGGCGCTCCGGTGGCTGCGCGGGATCGAGCGGGACGTACGCGCCGCCGGCCTTGAGCACCGCCAGCACCGCGATCACCATCGCCGCCGAGCGCTCGACGAGCAGCCCGACCAGCGATTCGTGCCGAACGCCCCGCGTCCGCAGGTAGTGCGCCAGCTGATTCGATCGTTCGTTCAGCTCGGCGTAGCTCAGCTGCGCATTCTCGGCGATTAGCGCGATCGCGGCGGGCGTTTGCGCAGCCTGAGCTTCGAACAGCTGCGGCACAAACTGCGACGTGACGTGAGCAGGCGCTGGATTCCAGCCGTGCAGCAGCCGATCGCGCTCATCCGGCGACAGCAGCGGCAGCGCGGCGACACTTTGCGTCGGCTCGGCGACGATCTCGACCAGCAGCGTCTGGAAGTGCCCGGCCATACGCGCGATCGTCGCGGCCTCGAAGAGATCGGCGTTGTAGCCAAAGTTGACGACCAGCCCATCCGGCGTTTCGGCCAGCGTGAGCGTGAGATCGAACTTGGCCGGCAGCGGCGGATCGGAGATGCTGAGCTGAAGATCCGGCAGATCGAACGTGGCCTCGGCGAAGTTCAGCAGGTTGAACAGCACCTGAAACACCGGCGTATGGCTCAGATCGCGCTCGGGCTGAAGCTCCTCGACCAGTCGCTCGAAGGGCAGCGCCTGATGATCGAACGCGGCCAGCGTTGTGCTGCGCACCTGGGCCAGCAGCGCGCGGAACGACGGCGCGTCGGAGAGATCGGCGCGAATCACCAGCGTGTTGAGAAACAGCCCGACGATGCCTTCCAGCTCGGGCCGGACGCGACCGGCGATCGGCGTGCCGATCAGGAGATCGATCTGCCCGGTGTAGCGATGGAGCAGCACGTCGAAGGCCGTCAGCAGCGTCATAAACAGCGTCGCGCCTTCGCGGCGGCTCAGTGCCTTGAGCGATTCGGTGAGATCGGTGGGGAGCGTGAGCGATTGGCTGCCGCCGCGCGCGCGCTGTACGGTGGGTCGTGGATGATCCAGCGGCAGATTCAGCACCGGCAGCGGACCGGCTAGCTGCCGGCGCCAGTAATCCAGCTCGGTCACCAGCACGTTGTCCGCGATCCACCGGCGCTGCCAGACGGCGTAGTCGGCGTACTGGACCGGCAGCTCCGGCAGCTGGATCGGATTGTCGGGCTGCGTGAAGCTGCGGTAGAGCGCGGCCAGCTCACGGACCAGAATATTCATCGACCAGCCGTCGGTGATGATATGGTGCAGCGCCAGCAGCAGCACATGAGCCTGCGGCCCCTGGCGAATCAGCGTTGTCCGCATCAGCGGCCCGGGCGCGAGATCGAACGGGCGTGCCGCCTCCTGCGCCAGCAGCGCCTCGGTCTGCGGCTCGATCTCGCCAGAAGGCTGGTCGCTTAGATCGATCTGCGGCAGCGCGACCTCGGCGGCGGGCAGGATGATCTGCACCGGCTCGTCGCCTTGTCCCGGCGCAAACGTCGTGCGCAGCGACTCGTGGCGCTCTGCCAGCGCGTTCAGGCTGCGGTGCAGCGCAGCGCGATCGAGCGTGCCGGTGAGCCGCGCCGCTACGGTGATGCTGTACGCCGGGCTGTCGGGCAGCAGCTGATGGAGGAACCAGAAGCGCTGCTGGCCGAACGACAGCGGCAGCGGCTGCGTGCGATCGGCTGGCTCTACCGGTGGCGCGGACGTGTACTGCTCGTGCCGCAGCTCGTCGATCCGCAGCGCCAGCCCGGCGACCGTCGGTGCTTCGAACAGGTCGCGCAGCCGCACATCGGCGCCCAGGGCATCGCGCACACGTGCCAGCATCTGCGTGGCCAGCAGCGAGTGACCGCCGAGGGTGAAAAAGTTGTCGTCGCGTCCGACACGCGTCATGCCCAGCACATCGGCCCAGATCTGCGCCAGCAGCTCCTCGATCGGTCCGACCGGCGCGACAAAGGTTGCATCCGGCTCGGTGTGTAGCTCCGGCACAGGCAGCGCCTTGCGATCGATCTTGCCGCTGGGCGTCTTGGGCAGCGCGGGCAGCGTCACAAACGCGCTTGGCACCATGTAGTCGGGCAGCTGCGCGCCGACATGCTGGCGCAAGTCGGCAGAACCGAGAACCAAGAACCTAGAACCAGCTTCGCTTCCATTCCCTAGGTTCTTAGTTCTAGGTTCTAGGTTCTTAACCACGTACGCTACCAGTCGTTGATCGCCCTTAGCATCTTCGCGGGCGACGACGACGCACTCGCCGACCTGTGGATGCTGGACGAGCACGGCCTCGATCTCGGCAGTCTCGATGCGGAAGCCGCGCACTTTGACCTGGTGATCGATGCGGCCGAGGATCTCCACTGTGCCGTCGTCGCGCCAGCGGCCGAGGTCGCCCGTGCGCACCATGATCGCGCCGTCTTCGAACGGGCAGACCACGAAGCGCTCGGCGGTCAGCTCGGGGCGATGGAGGTAGCCGCGTGACACGCTCTCGCCGGAGATGCATACCTCGCCCGCGATGCCCACCGGCTGTGGCTGCATGTAATCGTCCACGATGTAGATGCGATTGTTCTGGAGCGGCCGGCCGACCGTGATCGGCTGGCCCACGTCGGCGGCGCGAATCGGACCCAGGATGTTGATGTCGCTGATCTCGGTCAGGCCGTAGATGTTGACGATCGCCACGTCGGCGCCGAGCTGCCCAAACACCGAGTGCAGCAGACGCTGCTCGAT
>DASWTQ010000680.1:0-9800 GCA_036402055.1 Herpetosiphonaceae bacterium | reverse complement strand
CGGCCGCCGAAAAGGTCATGGATCGGCTGATGGCCTATCCATACGTCGCGATCCAGTGGGGCAACCACGATGTTTCTTGGATGGCGGCGGCTAGCGGCTGTGACGCGCTGATCATTAATGTGATCCGCATGGCCCTGCGCTACGCCAGTCTCGAAACGCTGCTCGACGGCTACGGCATCAATCTGCGGCCGCTGGCGCGCTTCGCCGAGGCTACCTACGGTGACGATCCGTGCACGCTGTTTCAGCCCAAGGCCGGGCCGCCGCTGGAAGATTTTTCGCGCGAGACGATCGCGAAGATGCACAAGGCCAGCGCGATTCTTCAGTTCAAGCTCGAAGCGCAGATCATCCGCCGCCATCCCGAGTATGAGATGGAGGATCGGCTGGTACTGGATACGATCGATCTGCGTACCGGAACGGCCACGCTCTACGGCAAGACCTATCCGCTGCTCGATACCAGTTGGCCCACGCTAGATCCAGAGGATCGCGCGGCGCTCACCGATGAAGAGGCGGCTGTGATCGCCGATCTGCGCGAGCAGTTCCAGAGCAGCCCACGGCTCCAAAAGCACATTCGATTCCTGTACAGCTACGGCAACATGTTTCAGGTCCAGGACGGCAATCTGAAGTTTCATGGCTGCCTGCCGGTGGACGAGCGCGGCGAGTTCGTGGCGTTTCCGCTGGGCGGCGAGGTGCTGGCCGGTCCCGCGCTGCTTGAGCGCTACGGGCAGCTGGCGCGCGAGGCATTCTTTAGCCACGATCCCGACGCGAAGCAGATCGGCCAGGACTCGATGTGGTATCTGTGGTGCGGGCCGCAGTCGCCGCTCTTTGGCCGCGAGCGCATGACGACGTTTGAGCGCTACTTTATCGCCGACGCCGCGACCCACGAGGAGCCCAAGGGGCCGTACTATGCCCTGCGCGACAGCCCGGAGTTCTGCCGCAAGGTGCTGGCGGCGTTCGGCGGCGATGTCGAGAACGGCCATATCATCAACGGGCACACGCCGGTCAAGACCAAGAAAGGCGAGCGGCCGCTGCTGGCTCACGGCAAGCTGATCATCATCGACGGCGGCATGAGCGAGCCCTACCAGTCGGTGACCGGCATTGCGGGCTACACGCTGATCGGCAACTCGCACGAGCTGGTGCTGGCCGTTCACGACGCGTTCACCACCGACGACGAGATGATCCGCGAGGGCCACGACGTCACACCGCAGACCGAGCAGATCGCGACGTTTGCACGGCGGCTGCTCATCGCCGACACCGACACCGGACAAATGTTGTACGGCCAGCTGGAAGATCTCAAAAAGCTGGTCAGCGCCTACCGCCGGGGCATTCTGGTAGAAAACGCGCGCGTGGGCGGTCCCGGCTTGTAGCGGCAGCAGGGCTTGATCGCGGATCGTTATAGCCTGTTCATACCATAGCTGTCGGGTTTCGTTCCCGATAGCTATGGTTTATGTCGTTAAGCCGCATAATCGATTCATCATCGCTCGTGGATTCACGGCTGAGAGCAGCAGCGTTTACCGATTTTTGATTGACATACGGCGTATACTGGACCGCACAGGTTGTCCATTCCCCTTTTCCTCGATTCAGCGCTCCAACCGCTGAGCGATCCGTCGATTGGAAATTACCCGCAGCCTGTGGCCTATCCCCTGAACGTATTCGTGACGCAGTCTCTCGCCCCGCAGCGACTGAACGCGCCGTGCCGCATCGCGCCTTGGACGGCTCGATCGGCAAGTGTCCGTGTTGAACACTGTTCATCGATCACGACATACAAGCTTCGCTCTGGGTTTTCACAGCAGTATCACATCGTCTTTGGCTACGGATCGCACAACTGAGCCAGTTTGCCGCCGTCATTGCTGCGCGCCGACAGCATGGCGCTGCTTCAATGCGGCTAAAAATCCCGCACGCTGCATGTTCAAATCCAGCCAAAAACGTTCGTCGTGTCCAGATCTGCAAAAATCGCACTTCTTTTAAGTGTCCAGCCGCATAGAGGCTGCAGGTTCCCTCAGACACAGGCGTATCGCTCACGCCGCTCGTCTCCATCCGCGATCCGAGTAGGACGCCAGGAACGCCACGGAGCTATGCGGAAGACTCCACCAGCTACTGCGCCGGTTCAGTAGCACGCTGGGAGTACAGCTACGCGAGGAGGTTCCAACAATGATGCGTTGGATCGTCGAATCGAGCCTGAAGCTGCGCTTTCTGGTCCTTGTGATCGCCGTAGCCCTGCTGAGCGTTGGCTTCGTCCGTCTGCGCGACATGCCGGTCGACATTTTCCCCGAGTTCGCGCCGCCCTATGTCGAGATCCAGACCGAGGCGCTCGGCCTTTCCGCCAAGGAAGTCGAGTCCCTGATCACCGTGCCGATGGAAGAGATTCTACATGGCGTATCCTGGGTGCAAACCATGCGCTCAGAGTCGATCCCGGGTCTCTCCTCGATCGTGTTGATCTTCGAGCCCGGCACCGACCTGATGCGCGCCCGCGCGCTGGTCCAGGAGCGTCTGACGCAGGCGCAGGGCCTGCCGACCAAAAACGTCTCGAAGCCGCCGACGATGCTTCAGCCGCTGTCGTCGACCAGCCGCGTGATGCTGATCGGCCTTTCCTCGCAGGAGGTCTCGCCGATCGAGATGTCGGTGCTGGCCCGCTGGACAATCCGCCCGCGTCTGATGGGCGTTCCCGGCGTGGCCAACGTCGCGATCTGGGGCCAGCGTGAGCGCCAGCTCCAGGTACAGGTCGATCCTGAGCGGCTGCGTGCCAACGGCGTCACGCTCCAGCAGATCATCCGCACCTCCGGCGATGCGCTCTGGGTTTCGCCGCTGAGCTACCTGCGCGCGGCAACGCCCGGTGTGACCGGCGGCTTTGTCGACACGCCCAACCAGCGGCTCGGCATTCGCCACGTCTTACCGATCGTATCGCCCGAGCATCTGGCGCAAGTCACCGTCGACGGCACCACGCAGCGCCTGGGCGAAGTGACCGATGTCGTCGAAGATCACCAGCCGCTGATCGGCGATGCGGTGATCAACGATGGCGGCGGGCTGCTGCTGGTCGTCGAAAAGTTTCCCGGCGCCAACACGCTGGAAGTCACCAGAGATCTCGAAGCCGCGCTGAACGAGCTGCGGCCGGGCCTCTCCGGCATTCAGATCGACCCCACGATCTTTCGGCCGGCGACCTTTATCGAGCAGGCGCTGGGCAATCTTTCCTGGTCGCTGCTGATCGGCTTTGCGCTGGTGCTGCTCGCACTGGCGCTCTTTCTGCTTGAGTGGCGCATCGTGCTGATCTGCCTGGTGGCGATCCCGCTGTCGTTCATGGCCGCGCTGCTGGTCTTCTACCTGCGCGGCACGACCGTCAACACGATGGTGCTAGCCGGGCTGCTCATCGCTCTCGGCGCAATCATCGACGACGCGATCGTCGACGTCGAAAACATGATGCGGAGGCTCCGGCAGCGGCGCGGCGACGGCAACGACGCGTCGACAGCCAGCATTGTGCTTGAGTCCTCGCTTGAGATGCGCCACGCGATCGGCTTTGCGCTGGCGATCATTGTGCTGGCCATCACGCCGGTCTTCTTCATGGAAGGCGCGTCCGGCGCGTTCTTCGGGCCGCTGGCGCTCTCGTACGCGCTGGCGCTGCTGGCCTCGATGGTTGTCGCGCTGACGGTCACGCCCGCGCTGAGCCTGCTGCTCTTCTCATCCGCACACGCCGAGCGCCGCGAGCCGCCGCTGGTACGCTGGCTCCAACAGCGATCGACCGGACTCTTCTCGCGCACGATCCGCAGCCCACGACTGGCGTATCTGCTCGTGGCCGGCCTCGTGATCGCCGGGCTGCTGGTGCTGCCCTTCCTGGGCCAGTCGCTGCTGCCGTCGCTCAAGGATACCAACCTGCTCGTGCGCTGGATCGGCGCGCCCGGCACATCGCAGCCGGCCATGAGCCGCATCACGACTCAGACCGGCCATGAGCTGCGCAGCATCACCGGCGTGCGCAACTTCGGCGCGCACATCGGGCGAGCGGTGACCGGCGATGAGATCGTCGGCATCAACTCCAGCGGCCTGTGGGTCAGCCTCGATCCCGCCGCCGACTACGACGATACGCTGGCGAAGGTCCAGGCCACCGTCGCGGGCTATCCCGGCGTTTCGCGCAACGTGCTGAGCTATCTCGACGAGCGTGTCCGCGAAGCGCTGACCGGCACCGGCGACGCGATCGTGGTGCGCGTCTTCGGCCCTGACCTCGACGGGCTGCGAGCCAAGGCGGCCGAGGTGAATCAGGCGCTGTCAGGTATCGAGGGGATTGTCGATCTGCGGACCGAGCTGCAAGTCGACGAGCCGACCGTCGAGATCGAGCCGGATCTGGCCAGGACGCGGCAGTATGGCCTCACGCCCGGCGAGGTGCGGCGCGCGGCGGCGACACTCGTCAACGGCCTGGAGGTCGGCAACCTGTTTGAAGAGCAGAAAGTCTTTGAGGTCGTGGTGCGCGGCACAAACGACACGCGTCACAGCCTGACCAGCATCCGCGAGCTGCTGATCGATACGCCCAGCGGCGGCCATGTGCGGCTGGAAGATGTCGCCGACGTGCGGATCGTGCCGTCGCCGAACATGATCAAGCGTGAGGGCGTGTCGCGGCGCATCGACGTAAGCGCGAACGTGCAGGGTCGTGATCTCGGCGCGGTGACGCGTGATGTCGAGGCACGGCTCCAGGCGATCGACTTTCCGCTTGAGTATCATCCCGTGATCCTGGGCGAGTACGCCGAGCGCCAGGCGGCGCAGCAGCGGATGCTCGGCTTTGTGATCGCGGCGGTGATCGGCATCTTCCTGCTGCTGCAAGCGGCCTTCGGCAGCTGGCGGCTGGCGACGCTGATCTTTCTGACGCTGCCCTCGGCGCTGGTCGGTGGACTCGTCGCGGCGTTCATCGGCGACGGAGTGATCTCGCTCGGCTCACTGATCGGCTTCCTGACGATCCTCGGCATCGCGGCGCGGGTCGGCATCCTGCTGATCAGCCACTATCAACATCTGGAAGAAGCCGAAGGCGAGCCTTTCGGGCCTGGGCTGGTGATCCGTGGCACCAAAGAGCGTCTCGTGCCGATCCTGATGACCATGGCGACGACCGGCCTGGCGCTGCTGCCGCTGATCATCGCGGGCAACATTCCCGGCCATGAGATCGTGCGGCCCATGGCGATCGTCGTGCTGGGCGGGCTAGTCACCTCGACGCTGCTGAATTTGTTCGTGGTCCCTGCGCTCTATCTACGCTTCGCCAAAGCCGCGACGGCGCGTGACACGTCGAGTGAGCAGGTTCCGCTGGGTCCGTCGCCCGAGCCGCAGCTGACTTAAATTTAGATGCACCGGAGGCACCAAGATGCAGCGCAATAAACCATGGATCGTTGCGGGGCTGATCGTCGCCGGGCTGCTCTCGGCCTGCGGTCAGACGCCGGCCACTACAGGAAGCAAGCCCGAGCCGGCCGAGGTCAAGCCGATCGCAGGAACGGATCTCAGCGAGGTAACACTCGTCGCAGAGGCGGCCCAGCGGCTGAACATCCAGACGGCTGCCGTTCGCGATGAGCAAGTCACGCGCAAGCGCACGGTCGGCGGCGAAGTCGTGACCTCACCCGGCGCGACGACCGCTTCCGGCACGACCAGCCGCGTCGCCAGCGCCAGCAAGGTCTGGGTGCGCGTCCCGCTCTCGGCCGGCGATCTCGACAAGATCGATCGCAGCCAGCCCGCTACGATCCTGCCGCTGGCCAAAACCGCCGACACCAAAGGCGTGGGCGCCAAGCTTGATACATCGCCGGCAGCCGCCAACGGCGCAGCAGAAGCACTCTTCTACGCCGTCGAGGGCACGGATCACGGCCTGATCCCCGGCAATCGCGTGCGGGTTGAGCTGGTGCTGGCGGGCAGTGGCATGCAGCGCACGGTGATTCCCTACAGCGCGGTGATCTATGACCTGCACGGCGAGACCTGGGTTTACACCAATCCCGCGCCGCTGACCTTTGTGCGTGAGCGCGTCGAAGTCGACTACATCGACGGCGACAACGCGATCCTGGCTAAGGGCCCGAGCGCGGGCACTGCGATCGTGTCGGTAGGCGTGGCCGAGCTGTACGGCACCGAGTTCGGCGTCGGACATTAGCGAGGAGGTTTCCAACCATGCTCCGTTGGATTGTTGCCTCAAGCCTGCGCCTGCGCTTTCTGGTGATCGCGAGCGCGGCGGCGCTGATGTTCTTCGGCATCGTCCGGCTGCGCGACATGCCCGTGGACGTGTTTCCTGAGTTCGCGCCGCCGCGTGTCGAGATTCAGACCGAGGCGCTGGGCCTTTCGACCACCGAGACCGAGTCGCTGATCACCGTGCCGCTGGAACAGGCGCTCAACGGCACGCCCGGCCTCGATATTCTGCGCTCGAAGTCGGTTCCTGGGCTATCCTCGATCCTGCTGATCTTCAAGCCCGGCACGGATCTGATCGAAGCGCGGCAGCTGGTGCAGGAGCGGCTGGCGCAGGTCGTGCGTACGCTGCCGAGTGTCGCCACGCCGCCGGTGATGCTCCAGCCGCTCTCGTCGACCAGCCGCCTGATGAAGATCGGCCTGTCGTCGAACGAGATGTCGCTGATCGATATGTCGGAGGTCGTGCGCTGGAAGATCGCGCCGCGACTGATGAACGTGCCCGGCGTGGCCAACGTCGCGATCTGGGGAGCGCGCAAAAAACAGATCGTGGCGCATCTGGACTCGGAGCAACTCCAGGCCAGCGGCGTGACCATTCAGCAGGTTTCCGACGCCGCAGCCGGCGGCCTGGATGTCGGGTTGCTGGCCTACCTCAAGGGCGCGACGATCGGCACCGGCGGCTTTGTCGACACGCCCAACCAGCGGCTCAACATTCAGCACGTGCTGCCGATCATTTCGCCGGAAGGCATGGCCCAGGTGCCGATCGAAGGCAAAGATCTGCGGCTGGGCGAGGTCGCCACGGTGGAGGTCGCGCATCCGCCGCTGATCGGCGACGCCGTGATCAACGACGGGCCAGGCCTGCTGCTGATCGTCGAAAAATTCCCGTGGGGCAATACGCTGGAGGTGACGCAGGGCGTCGAGGCCGCGCTTAAAGAGCTTGAGCCCGCGCTCACCGGCATCGAGGTTGACTCCACGATCTTTCGGCCGGCGACCTTTATCGAGACCGCGATCGATAATCTCACGATGTCGCTGCTGATCGGCGCGGGGCTGCTGATTCTGGTGCTGATCGCGTTTCTGTACAACTGGCGTGTCGCCGTGATCAGCCTGGTGGCGATGCCGCTGTCGCTGGTGGCGGCGGGCCTGGTGCTCTACTGGCGCGGCGCGTCGATCAACACGATGATTCTGGCCGGCTTCGTGATCGCGCTGGGCGATATTGTGGACGACGCGATCATCGACATCGAAAACGTGGTGCGGCGGCTGCGACAGCATCGCGCGGAAGGCAGCACCACGCCGATCGGGCGGATCATTCTGGATGCCTCGCTCGAAGTACGTCACGCGATCGTCTACGCGACGCTGATCGAAGTCGTGGCGATCGGGCCGGTCTTTTTCATGGAAGGGCTGTCGGGCGCGTTTTTCCGGCCGCTGGCCTTCTCCTACGCGATCGCGCTGCTGGTCTCGATGGTCGTGGCGCTGACGGTGACGCCGGCGCTGAGCCTGCTGCTGCTGCGGAACGCGCCCGAAAAAGAGCGTGAGTCGCCGCTGATCCCGTGGTTCCAGCGTGGCTACGACCGGCTGCTCAAGCCGATCGTGCGTGCGCCGCGCATGGCCTACGGGATGGTCGCGCTGATCGTTGTGGCCGGGATCTCAGTCTTGCCGTTTCTGGGCCAGTCGCTGCTGCCGTCGTTCAAGGAGCGCGATTTTCTGATGCACTGGCTGACCAAACCGGGCACGTCGCTGCCGGAGATGATGCGCATCACCACGCAGGCCAGCGTCGAGCTGCGCGCTATTCCTGGCGTGCGCAACTTCGGCGCGCATATCGGGCGGGCGCTGGCGGCCGATGAGGTCGTGGGCATCGATTTCGGCGAGAACTGGATCAGCGTCGATCCGGCCGCCGACTACGACGCCACACTGGCCAGCGTTCAGGCCACGGTCGACGGCTATCCTGGGCTGTATCGCGATGTGCAGACCTATCTCAAGGAGCGCATCAAAGAAGTGCTGACCGGCACCAGCGAGACGATCGTGGTGCGCATCTTCGGCCCGGATCTCGATGTGCTGCACGAGAAATCGGCCGAGGTCAAGGCGGCGATGGAAGGCATCGACGGGATTATCGATCTACACGAGGAGCATATCGAAGATATTCCGCAGATGGAGATCGAGGTCGATCTGGCCAGGGCGCAGCGCTACGGTCTCACGCCCGGCGAGGTGCGCCGCGCGGCAGCCTCGTATGTGAACGGCATCGAGGTCGGCGATGTGTTCCGCGACGGCAAGGTGATCGATATTCGGATTCGCGGCACCGACGCCACACGGCACAGCGTGTCGAGCGTGCGCAATCTGCTGTTGGACACGCCCAGCGGCGAGCATGTGCGGCTGGAAGATGTCGCGGATGTGCGCGTTGTGCCGACGCCCAACGTGATCAAGCGCGAAGCAGTGTCGCGGCGGCTGGATGTGAGCGCAAACGTACGTGGCCGCGATCTCGGCTCGGTGGCGCGTGAGGTCGAGCAGCGCCTCCAAACGATCGAGTTTCCGCGCGAGTATCATCCGGTGGTGCTGGGCGAGTACGCCGAGCGGCAGGCGGCGGAGAGTCGCTTGTTCTACCTGGCGATCGCGGCGGCCGTCGGGATCTTCTTTCTGCTGCAAGCCTCGTTCGGCAGCTGGCGACTAACCACACTCAGCTTTTTGACGCTGCCCTCGGCGCTGGTCGGCGGCGTGCTGGCGGCGTTTGCCAGCGACGGCGTGATCTCGCTCGGCTCGCTGGTCGGCTTTCTGACGGTGCTCGGCATCGTGGCGCGCAACGGCATTATGCTGATCAGCCACTACCAGCATCTGGAACAGGTCGAAGGCATGGCGTTTGGGCCGGAGCTGATCGTGCGTGGAGCCAAGGAGCGCCTCGCGCCAATCCTGATGACCGGCGCGACCACGGGCCTCTCGCTGATTCCGCTGATCGTCGCGGGCAACATTCCCGGCCATGAGATCGAGCACCCGATGGCGATCGTGATCCTGGGCGGCCTGCTCACGTCGACGCTGCTGAATCTGTTTGTGGTCCCGGCGCTGTATCTGCGCTTCGGCAAAGGCGCAACCCAGCCAGCGCTCACACCTGCCGGCGCGTAAACCTCGAACGAGCGCCGTTCACCGGGTCACACGCGGCAGGCGGCGCTCACCACAAGCTTGATCGCCTGAGGGAGTCTTGCTGCATGAACAAATATAGACTCGCATGTGTGCTGCTTATGATCAGCTTGCTGCTCACGGCGTGCGGTAGGCCCGTGCCGGGCGGAGCCAACGAGCAGACGGAAGTGCCGGACCCGCTCCAAACGATCGAGGAGGCTGCGGAGGATATGATCGATCGCGCGCCGAGCGGCGGCTGGGATAAGATCAACGCCGACGTAACGGCGGTCGCCGATGCCTGGAAGGCATACCAGCCACAGGCCACCGGCGACGGCGCAACCCAGGCGCAGCAAGACGCGTTGGCGTCAGCGCTTGCTCAGCTCCAAACTGCATCTGCGGCCAAAGATGCGGCTGTGACCATGCAATCCGCCAATGATCTCAGCGCGGCCGTGATCGACTTGTTCGCGCTCTACAATCCTGCGGTGCCTGCGGATATTGGGCGACTTGATGTGCTTGAGCGCCAGGTTATTCTGGACGTTGCGGCGAATAATTTTACGGCGGCGGCTGAGAGCCTG
>DASWTQ010000679.1:0-3840 GCA_036402055.1 Herpetosiphonaceae bacterium | reverse complement strand
CATCATTCGCGGCACGCGCGCGGTGCAGTTGCTGCGCGGCGTGACGGTCCTGCTGATCGCCACATTCGCGATCGGCTCGGTGTTGCAGCTCCAGACCGTCGAGTGGCTGCTCAGCAACGCGATCCGGCCGGCGCTGTTTGTGGCGATTCCCGTGCTGTTCCAGCCCGAACTGCGGCGCGCGCTTGAAACGCTGGGCCGCACCGGGGAAGCCTTCACCCGCCGGCCTTTCGGCGCCAATCACAGCGACATCGCCACCACAATCACGATCCTGGTGCGGGCAGCAGCGCAGCTCTCCCAGCAGCAGACCGGCGCGCTGATGGTGATCGAGCGCAATACCGGGCTGCAAGAGTACGCCGATCGCGGCGTGATCCTGGATGCGCGGGTATCGGTGCCGCTGCTGCTGAACATCTTTTTTGTCAACTCGCCGCTCCACGATCTGGCAGTGATCATCCGGGGCAGCCGGATCGTCGCCGCGAACGCCGTGCTGCCGCTGAGCGAAAACGTCGGCACGCCGAGCTACGGCTCACGGCATCGCGCAGCGCTGGGCGTGAGCGAGCAGTCGGATGCGATCGCGGTGGTTGTTTCGGAGGAGACCGGCAGCATCTCGGTCGCGACCAACGGCCGGATGGTTCGCCATCTGAGCGAGACACGCCTGCGCAAGCTGCTGGCGGAGCTGCTCAACGTGACGCTTGAGGAGACCTCATGAGGCGGCTACGCACATCCGGCTTGCAGTTCTTGCTGGCGCTGATGCTTTCGCTGGCGCTGTGGACCTACGTCTCGTTCACGGAAAATCCCACCGAGCAGCGCACATTCGAGGTTCCTGTCAATATTACCAGCCCCAGGGCCGGCCTGCTCATCGTCGATTCGGCCTCAGGAGAGCCGATCGAGCCGGAAGCCGTGACCAGCGTTCAGGTGACCGGGCCTGAGCTGGATTTGAGAGAGCTGGTCACCGGCAACTTTACCGCCACTGCCGACCTCAGCCCCTACGACGAGGGACTGCATACCGTGCCCATCCGGGTCAGAGGGCCAAGCTCGGTTCGGCAGCGCAGCCAGAATCCTGCGGCGATGCAGGTGCGGCTGGAGCTGGAAGCCACCCGCACGCTCACGATTACGCCACAGCTCAATAACCAGCTGCCGTTCTTGTTCCAGCTCACCGACGCAGCGATCGCGACCGACCAGGTTGTCGCCAGCGGGCCGCAGAACCTGATGGCGCAGGTCGAGCAGGTCGTCGCGCCGATCGAGCTACAGGGACAGACCAGCAGCTTCACCCGCGATATTACGCTCGTCGCTCTGAACGAGGACGGCGAGCCGGTGTCGGGCATCAAGCTCTCACCGGATCATGTTAAAATCAACGTTCAGATCGAGACGCGCACGGAAACGCAGCGGGCTTCGGTGCTGCCGAAATTTAGGGGACAGCCCGCGCCTGGCTATACCACTGAGCGCATCGATTGGGACCCGAAATTCGTCGAGTTCATTGCCACAGACGCGATCACGGTGCCGCTGGAGACCGAGCCGATCGACCTGACCGGACGGACCGAATCATTTTCGCAGACCGTGCGCATTGTCACGCCGACAGGTGTGAAAGCCCAGCTGCTGACCGAGGAAGTCACCGTGAGCGTCCCGATCGTGCCGTTCGAGATCCCGTCGAACGTGCCGCTGTTCGTGCCGGTCTCCGCGACGAATCTCGGTCAGGATCTGCAAGTCAGCGCCGAGCCGCCCAGCCTGACAATCACGGTCCAAGGCACTTTCGAGCAGCTCAGCCAGCTCGCCAACGCCACGGTTCAGGCGACAGTCGACCTGAACGGGCTGGGGCCGGGCACGTACACGCTTCAAGCAGTTGTTCAACTGCCGCCGGGCCTGCAAATCGTGGGCGATCCGCCTCAGGTTACGGTGACGATTACGACACAGCCGCCCGGCAGCGGCTCGCCCGCGCCCGGCACGGAAGGAGGATAGTGCACCGAAAAACACAAAGCGCTTGGCCTGGACGAGAAAGAACAAAGAAACAAAGAAACAAAGGAACAAAGGCAGAACCAATATCTCTTGTTCGTTTGTTCGTTTATTCTCTTGTTCCGTTCTACAGGTGACGAGGTGAAGGTTCCTCGCTTCGGCGAGTGCTAACGATCCGGCGCGAGCGGGCTCGTGAGCAGGGGAACCGGCATATGCTGCGGGATTGGCACTCCCGCAGGTTGCCGGCAAACGTGCTCAAAGCGGCGAGCTAGCCGGCGGATCGGAACAGCGAATATCAGCGGATGCCTTCAGGATGCGCTGCCATCCTCAAACGCCAGCCAAAACCGTCGAGCGATCGGCGGGACAACCAGCAGGCGTTGCAGCACACAAGCCGACTCAGCAAGCACAACACGTGACGGATTACGTGTGCGGTTCTTGCGTACCCCTGGCTTGTGCCAAGCTATCACCCGTATTCAACGACGACACTTTGTCAGCGGCGCACGGCGGCGCGGCCTCGGGGCTTGTTGCGTCCTGCGCGCTGACGTCTATAAATGAGGTTTTGATCATGTGTGGCATTGTAGGATATGTCGGCTCTCGTGAAGCGACGGACGTTGTGGTCAGCGGTTTGCAGCGACTGGAATATCGCGGCTACGACTCGGCCGGCATCGCGATTCTGAACGGCGGCGACTTTCAGGTCCGGCGGTCGGTGGGCAAGCTCAGCAATTTGCAGCACCGTCTGCGCGACGAGCCGACGCACGGTCAGCAGGGCATCGGGCATACGCGTTGGGCAACCCATGGCGGCGTCACCGAGGCGAACGCCCACCCACACCGCTCGGACAGCGGCGACATCGTTGTGATCCAGAACGGTATCTTCGAGAATTATCTTGAGCAAAAAGGCCGCCTGATCGAGAGCGGCGTCACGTTCCACTCCCAGACCGACACCGAGGTGATCGCGCATCTGATCGAGCGCGAGACCAAAGCGACCGGCGATTTTACCAGCGGCTTTCGTCGCGCGATCCAGCAGCTGCGCGGCGGTAACGCGGTGGTGGCGATGCACCGCAGCCAGCCGGGTCTGATCCTGGCGGCGCGCATCGGCAACGCGGGCGGCGTCGTGATCGGCCTGGGCGACGAAGAAAACTTTGTGGCCTCCGACATTCCGGCAATCCTTGACTACACCCAGAATGTGCTGTTCCTGGAAGACGGCGAGCTGGCGATCGTCACCAGCGATGAGGTGCGCATCGAAACGATCACGGGCGAGCCCGTCGCCAAGCAGCCGCAGCGCATCAGCTGGGACCCGGTAGCGGCGGCGAAGGGCGGCTACAAGCACTTCATGCTGAAGGAGATCAGCGAGCAGACCCGCTCGATCACCGACGCGCTCCACGATCGCATCGATCTTGAGAACGATCGCGTGATGCTGGATACGTTGAAGCTCAGCGACGAGCAGCTGCGCGAGATCGACAAGATCTATATTGTGGCCTGCGGGACCGCCTGGCACGCCGGGCTGATCGCCAAATTCCTGATCGAGTCGCTGGCGCGCGTGCGGGTCGAGGTCGACTATGGCTCGGAGTTTCGCTACCGTGAGCCGCTGCTTGGCCCGGGCACGCTAATGATCGCGATCACACAGTCGGGCGAGACCGTGGACACGCTCGTGCCGATGGAGCTGGCGCGTGAGGCGGGGGTTCCTTCGCTCGGCATCGTCAACGTGATCGGCTCACAGGCGGCGCGGCTCAGCGATGCAGGCGTGATCTACCTCAACGCTGGCCCCGAGATCGCCGTGGCCTCGACTAAAGTCTTTACCTGTATGCTGATCGCGTCCTATCTCTTCGCGCTCAAACTCGGCCAGGTTCACGGTCACATCGATCGTCCGGCTATGCGCGAGCATTTGCAGGCGCT
>DASWTQ010000678.1:0-11011 GCA_036402055.1 Herpetosiphonaceae bacterium | reverse complement strand
TACTGATTGCGCTCCAGCACAAGCTGCTCGCCGGGCTGGCGCTCCTGGAACGTGAACGGACCGTAGCCCAGCGGCTGCTCCGCAAACTGATCCAGCGCATCCTCGGGCGGCAGATCCTGTAGTCGATGGCGCGGCAGCGGTGGCCACGCGCTCACCAGATAGCTGGGATCGATGCGGCCCGGCTTGAGCACCGCCCGAGTGGTATACTCGTCGACCAGCTCGTAGCGCTCGATCAGCGAGCGAGCGATCTGCGCCTCCTGCGTGGCCTGCACCTGGCCAAACAGCTCGTATGAGAAAACCGAGTCGGCGGCGGTCAGCGGCGTGTCGTCGGCCCAGCGCAGCTTAGGATTCCAGCGATAGGTCGCGATCAATTGCTGCGTCGTCGTGGGCTGGCTGGTCTCGGTGACCGTGAACTGCCCCGTCGCGTCGAGAAAGCCGGTGGTGGTGACAACTTGCACGCCGCCATTTTCGAGGGTGGGCAGCGCTTCGAGAACGCCGGTGGTGGTATATGTGTAGCTGAGGCTGAGAACCGGCGCGGGAAACATCGCTTCGACAATAGGCGCGGCGGCTCGTCCATCTACCGAGAACGGCAGGAGATTACCCGGCTCATCCAGCAGGCCAACTGTCCAGGACGTCGGCGCTTCAGACTCCTCGGGAGTCGGCACGACAGCGGGAATCGTGGGACTGGCGGCGGGAGATGCACTCGCGCTGGCGACAGGCGGCGGTGATGGCGCGGCTTGCAGCGAACAACCGAGCAGAGCCATACAAATCAATGCGATGATGCTCAGGCGAACAATCAACCAGAGAAATCCTTTCCAAAGACCAAACTTCGGCTAGGCATGATACCAGATAACCGCCGGGCTCGCCCAGAACTTAAAGCAATCAGCCCTACGCAGAGCGCAGAGCTGACGATTTGTCGAGAGAACAAAGGGGCATCATCACAGATCAAGGCTATTGATGACCTGTTCTTTGTTCTTTATTCGCCGGGATACACTCTAGGTCTGGCACCCGGTTCTTCCTTATTAGAACTCGCCCGCGAAGTGACACGCGACCCAGTGCGCCGGCACTTTTTCTTCAAAGGGCGGATCGACCTCTTTGCAGATCTCTTTGGCCAGCCAGCAGCGCGGATGGAAGCGACAGCCTGAGGGCGGATTGAGCGGGCTGGGCACGTCGCCCTGCAAAATGATGCGCTCCCGGCGCACGGTCGGGTCGGGAATCGGAATCGCCGACATCAGCGCCTTGGTGTAGGGATGCATCGGGTTGCGGAACAGCTCCTCACGAGCGGCCAGCTCGGCCATCTTGCCGAGATACATCACGCCCACGCGATCGCTGATATGCTCCACGACGCTCAGGTTATGCGCGATGAAGAGATACGTCAGGCCAAGCTCACGCTGAAGCTGCTTGAGCAGGTTGAGCACCTGCGACTGGATCGACACGTCGAGCGCCGACACCGGCTCGTCACAGACGATCAGCTTAGGCTCCATGATCAGCGCGCGGGCAATGCCAATACGCTGGCGCTGACCGCCCGAGAACTCATGAGGGAAGCGGCGGGTCAGCTCGGGCCGCAGACCGACCTTGAGCATCACCTGGCGCACCCGATCTGTCTGCTCGCGCGCATTGCCGATGCCGTGGATCTTCAAGCCCTCGGCGATACTCTCGCCCACGACAATACGTGGATCGAGCGACGCGTACGGATCTTGAAAAACGATCTGCATATCGCGGCGCAGCGCCTTCATCTCGCGGGTGCTGGCCTTGAGCACATCTTTGCCCTCAAAGTTGACCTTGCCCTCGGTGGCAGAGAGCAGCCGCAAGATCGTTCGGCCAGTGGTGCTCTTCCCACAGCCTGACTCGCCCACCAGGCCCAGGGTCTCGCCGCGCTTGATGGTAAAGCTCACGCCGTCGACGGCCTTAACCTGTGCGACGGTTCGGCGCAGAATACCGCCCTTGACCGGAAAATACTTCTTAAGATCTTGGACAACCAGCAGATCATCGTTGCGGCGCGCACTATTCGGTGTCTGGCTGGCTGATGCATCGCTTGTCGAATATGTTTGGGTCATGCTACTCTCCAACCGTTAGTACAGCCAGCAACGAACCAGACGATTACCTTCGAGCTTGATCAGCGGCGGCTCTTCCTGGTCGCAGCGCTCCATGCGATACGGGCAGCGGCTGGCAAAGCGGCAGCCCGGCGGCAGATTGAGCAGACTGGGCACAGTGCCCGAGATCGTATCTAGCTCGTCTTTGACCACGCCGAGCACCGGGATCGACGCGATCAGGCCCTGCGTATAGGGATGCTTCGGCGCGGCAAACAGCTCTTTGACCGGCGCGTACTCCACAACTTTGCCGGCGTACATCACCAGCACGTTATCGACCATCTCGGCGACAACACCCAGATCGTGCGTGATCAGAATGATCGCCGTGTTGATCTTTTCACGTAGATCGCGCATCAGGTCCAGGATCTGCGCCTGGATCGTCACGTCGAGCGCCGTGGTAGGCTCGTCGGCGATCAGCAGCTCAGGGTTGCAGGCCAGGCCCATCGCGATCATCACGCGCTGGCACATACCGCCCGAAAGCTGGTGCGGATAGGTCGCCATGCGGCGGCGCGGATCGGCGATACCCACCAGCGACAGCAGCTGCTCACAGCGCTTATCGGCCTCGCCCTCGTCCAGGCCCTTATGCACCTTGAGCGCTTCCTTGATCTGGTCGCCGACCGTAAACACGGGATTGAGCGCGGTCGTCGGCTGCTGAAAGATCATCGAGATCCGGTTGCCGCGAATGTTGCGCATCTCTTCTTCGGACAGATCCAGCAGATCGTCGTCGCCGAACATGATCTCGCCCTCGACGATCTCGCCGGGCGTGCTGATCAGCCGCAGCAGCGACATCGAGGTGACCGACTTGCCGCAGCCCGACTCACCGACGATACCGAGCACCTCGCCGGGCTTGAGCGTGAAGTCAACGCCATCCACGGCCTTGACGACACCCTCTTCGGTATAAAAATAGGTCTTGAGACCTTTGACTTTCAGAATGTAGTTATTTTTCTGGACGGTAGGAGCTGTGGTGGACACTAGAGTGCCTCTCTCTACATCGAAAAAATAAATCGATCGATCATCAATTCTAACAGATTGCGGCGACTGCGTGGTTGCAGTCGCCGCACAGGCTTAGAGCTTCATGCGTGGATCAAGCGCATCGCGCAGACCGTCGCCCATGAAGTTGAAGCAGAGCGAGGTCAAGAAGATCGCCAGGCCGGGGAAGAACGCCTGCCAGGAATAGCGCTCCAAAACCGTGAGGCTATTGGCATTCTGCAACATATTGCCCCACGAGGCCTGCGGCGGCTGCACGCCAAAGCCAAGATAGCTGAGCGCGGCCTCCAGAATGATGATGCCGCTCAGGTTCAGCGTCACATTCACGATAATCGGTGCCAGCGCGTTGGGCACCATGTGGCGGAACATGATCCGCGCCTTGGAGGCGGCCAGCGCCCGCGACGCTTCCACAAACTCGCGCTCACGAATACTCAGAATCTGGCCGCGAATCAGGCGCGCGCTGCCGGTCCAGCCTGTTAGCACCAGCACCGTAATCAACAGCCCGATACTCGGACTGAAGATCGTGATCAGCACCAGCAGGATCGGTAGGAGCGGCAGCGTGAGCATGAAGTCCACGATGCGCATGATGAGCGAATCGACCCAGCCGCCGAAGTAACCGCTGACCACGCCGATCACAATGCCCAGGAAATCGCTGAACAGCACGGTGATGAAGGCGATGCCCAGCGACACACGGCCGGCGTGGATAATCCGCGAGAAAACATCGCGCCCGATATAATCCGTGCCCATCAGGTGCTCCCATGAGGGCGGGAGGTTCTTGTTGGGCGGATCGTTGAACGTCGGATTGTGGCTGGTGATCCAGGGCGCGAAGATCGACATCAAGATGATAATAGCCAGGACGATCGTGCTGGCAACAGCAAGGCGATGGCGACCATAGCGGCGCAGAATCGTAATAAGCGGATTTTCGATCTCCTGCTCAAGGATCTCAGAGCCTTCCATCTGTGGCGTAGCAACGGCCATAGCTTTCTACCTTTGTGTGATAGTCTCGAAAATTTAATGCTCGTCGGCACCTGTGGTACGTGACAAGCCACTAGTCGAGCCGGATACGCGGATCGGCAACCGTGTACAGCACATCCGCCAGCAGATTCGCGATCACGATCAGAATGGCGTTAATCAGCAAGAAGGCTGAGACGATCGGCCAGTCTTTCTGGCCCAGCGCCTGGATATACAAGAAGCCCAGGCCCTTGTAGTTGAAGATCGTCTCGGTGATCAGCGCGCCGCTGAAGATACCCGGAATCGTGAACACAAAGATTGTGATCAGCGGGATCAAGGCGTTGCGCATCGCGTGCTTGAGAACGACGATCCGCTCACGCAGACCTTTGGCCCGCGCCGTGCGCACATAATCCTGCTTGAGCACTTCCAGCATCGACGCGCGGAGGAAGCGGCTATAGCCGGCCAGGTTCAGCAGGCCCAGCACCGTCACCGGCATCACCAGATGCATCACGCGATCGGTAAATGATCCGGCCTGAACCGGTCCCAGAAGAGGCACATCATAGGTACGCAGCGCTAAAACATCGCCGGTGGGGAAATAGAACCAGTCGTTCCGTTTCAGGGCCAGCGTCGCCGCGATCAGCATCAGGCCAAACCAGAAAGAGGGCAGCGAAACACCAAGGAAGCTGAAGCTCGTGAAGAAGTAATCCAGCCGCGAGTATTGTTTGACGGCCGAGTACACACCGATCGGAATAGCCAGCAGCAGCGAGAGCAGCGTCGATGTGAGCATCAGGCGTAGCGTATCGGGCAAGCGCCGGCCGATCACTTCCATCACCGGGCGATTGCGCTCGACCTTCCACGATTGGCCCCAGTCGCCGCGAATGATGCCACGATTGGTACCGGCATACTGCTCCAGGCCGATATTATCCAGCCAGGTATCGCCGGCCAGCCACGTGACGTAGCGCAGATACAACGGCTTGTCGAGACCCATCGCCTTCTGGATACGTGCCAGGTCGGCGGCGCTCGGACGTGAGCGCGGATCTGAGTTCTGCAAAAGATCATCCAGCGGGCCGCCCGGAACCATGCTCAAGATCACGTACACAAAGATTGTCGAGATCAGGAGCACGAGTCCCATCTGGAAGAAGCGCCGAATAAGAAATGTAACCATACCTTGTCGCTGCTCCTCATGCCTTACGGCAGGACTAGGGAATATACAACGCTGCTAAAAAAAGTTGATTAAAAACTAAATATTTTGCCTAAACTTTTCACACACTCTATAGCTCAGTCAGGGTAACGGTGTGGGGATGAAGGTACGCTCCATCCCCACAGCCGGCCGTCATTGGCGATCGCTTACTTGTTGATATCGATCATCTCGATATTGAACAGGTCGCGGTCGCTGGTCGGATCAAGCTCGATGCCCGTCACTGCCGGGTTGAACGCGCCAACGTTCACGCGCTGGTAGAGCGGGAAGGTCGGGAGTTCCTTGTTGGCGATGACCAGCGGCACCTTATCCAGCTCGCGGCGCTTCTCCTTGTTCAGCTCCGACGCAGCAGCCTTGGCGGCGGCGTCGAACTCAGGATTGCTGTAGCCGGGGTTGTTCTGGCCGTCGTAGTTGTTCTCGGCAGACGGGATGAAGTCCGAGCGATACAGGGTGTGCGACGGATCGACGCCGGAGCCCCACGCGTAGAGCGCCATATCGAAGATGCGGCCGTCGAGAATACCTTCGGCGCCCTCCTTGAAGAGCACTTCGGGGCCGGGGACGAACTCAAGCGTGATCTCGACGCCGACGTCCTTCAGGTTCTGCTGAATAATCTCAGCCGTGGCCTGGCGGGTGGCGTTGCCCTGCGTGGTGTAGAAGGTGAACGAGAAGCGGCGGCCATCCTTCTCGCGGATGCCGTCAGCGCCCGGTGCCCAGCCAGCCTCGTCGAGCAGGGTCTTGGCCTTCTCGGGATCGAAGTTGTAGGGCTCAAGCGCGTCGTCGCCAGGATACGACGGGTGATCCGACGGGACGTAGGTGTTCATCACCGTGGTCTTGCCGAAGAGCACGTTGTCGATGATCTCCTGGCGGTTGATCGCGTAGGCGATCGCCTGGCGGGTGCGCACGTCGTCGAAGAACGAGGGCTCGCCGTCGCTGCGCTGGATACCGAAGTCGATGTGCTCCCAGGTTGTGGACGGGACGTACTGCGCGGTGACCTTGTTCGCGGCTTCGAGGTCGTCGAGCTGCGGAGCCTGGGTCAGCGTCAGGCCAACGGTGCCGGCGTAGTCAATCTGGCCGGCTTCAAGCTGGGCGATCAGCTGCTCCTGGTCGGCGACGTACTTGTAGACCACCGTGCCGATCTTCGGCTGCGGCGTGAAGTACGGGTTCGAGACCAGCGTGGTCGACTCGCCGGGGATGTGCTCCTGGACCATGTACGGGCCGTACGACCACGGGTGCGTGCTTTCCTGGTCGCGGATCTCTTCGATCGACTGGCCGGCGTACTTGTGGGCCGGCATGAAGCCGATAAAGGTCAGGTAGTAGTCGAAGTCGAGGTAGCCCGGCGCATAAATCTGCACGACGGTCGCATCATCCGGCGCTTCCACGCTCAGGGTGCGGTCGATCGTGTAGCGGACCGGCAGCTGGAGCGTCGGATCTTTGAAGATGCGGAAGGCTTCCTTGGCATCGGCCGAGGTCACCTGGACGCCGTCTTCCCACTTGAGGTCGGGGTTGACCGTGAAGGTCAGCGTCAGCTGATCCAGCTCGGTCGGGATGTCGATACCGGCGGCCTCAGCCACGGCGGTGTCGGTGATCAGCGTGCCGTCGACCACGATCGGGGATTCCTCGCTGATCGAGGCCGGATCGATCGTGACCGTCTCGGTGACCGCGCCGCCATTCTCGAACGTCGGGAACTCCTCGACGCAGTAGCGGTTCTGGTAGTCGTAGCTCAGGTTGTCGTAGCAGTAGTGACCGCCGATCGAGCGGCCCAGGCCGATGCCGACTTCGTTGAGCATACCGCTGGTGGTTTCCAGGCTGAACAGCGTGTCCGGCGACTGGTTATAGCCAGCGATGAAGATCTTGTCGTTGATCGGCGAAGGATTGGCCGAGGCTTCTGCGGCGGGTGATGCTGATGCCTCAGCGGATGCCGAGGGTTCAGCCGATGCTGAGGGTTCAGCCGATGCTGATGCTTCCGGTGAAGCTGATGCAGCTGCCGACGGCGACGCGGCGGTTGAGGCCGAGGCGGCCGGCGACGATGCGGGCGGGGTGGCAGTACCACCACACGCGGCCAGGATCGGAACGATGAGGGCAAACAACATCGTCCAAGCGATCATCTTTGCGCGGTGCGGAAAACGGGTCATCCTGTTGCTCCTTCATGAATGACAGGCTGAGGAAAAACGGTCGATCCAGTGTGACTGGGTGAACGTCGTAAACGAAGCTACTACCTCCTTCAAGCCAGCTGCTGCGGCGTGGGCTAACGTATGGCTGTAGTGCTTGCGCATTATACGGAAACGTTTACTATTGTCAATCTGCTAGCCCGTGCATCCGATATGGTTTATCTGCCTTAAGGGTTAACACCATCGTCAGCCGGAATCGGTTTAAAGTTTTCGTAAACAAAAAAACCCTCCTCAGCCAAAGCGAGGAGGGCACTAGCGAATCTAGCCACTAGTCGAGGTAGCCACGTAGCTTCTTGCCAAGATGCGGATGGCGCAGCTTGCGGAGCGCGACGGCCTCGATCTGCCGGATGCGCTCCCGCGTGATGCCAAACTCCACCCCGACCTCTTCCAGGGTGCGGTATTTGCCGTCTTTCAGGCCGTAGCGCAGCTGAATAATCTTGCGCTCGCGCTCGGGGAGCTTATCCAGCACCTCGTCGATCTGTTCGCGCAGCATCGTCTGGGCGGCGGCTTCGGCAGGTGTTGCCAGCCGCTCATCTTCGATAAAATCGCCCATGCGACCCTCGCCGTCCTGCCCGACCGGCATTTCCAGCGATAGCGGATGCATCGAGGCTTCCAGCGTGCGGCGCACTTTGCCGGCCGTAATGCCCATCGCGTCCGCGATCTCTTCGGGCGTTGGCTCGCGCTGCATCGACTGCTGAAGCTTGTGCGAGGTTCGTTTAACCTGAGAGATGGCCTCGCCCATATGCACAGGCAGGCGAATGGTGCGGCTTTGGTCGGCGATCGCGCGCGTGATCGCCTGGCGAATCCACCAGGTGGCGTAGGTTGAGAACTTATGACCCTTGGTATAGTCGAACTTTTCCACCGCGCGCATCAGACCGATGTTGCCCTCCTGGATCAGGTCCATCATCGTCAAGCCGTACGAGGTGTACTTCTTAGCGATCGAGACCACCAGGCGCAGGTTGGCCTGAATTAAATGACGACGCGCCTCGTTGCCCGCCTCTACCAGCCGCTGATATGCACAGCGCTCTTCCCAGCTCAGCCCATCGTAGCGCAGCGCCTGGCGGCTGTGATTACCAGCCTCCATGGCTTTGGCCAGCTCAACTTCCTGATGCGCCGTAAGCAGCGACACCTGGCCTATTTCTTGCAGATACATGCGAACAGGATCGTCGATCGAGGAGTCGGTCAATTCAGGGAGCTGAGGGGCAGGCTCTTCGTCAAGCTGAAATGCAGAGTTGGGGGATGCGAGAGGAAGCGAATGGCTGGCTGACGGGTCAATCACAGCAATGCCCTCAGCGCCAAGGGCGGCATAGAGCTGGTCCACTTCTTCATCACCGCGTTCGGCGTCCGAAACTGACGCTAGGACTTCGTCGCAAGTAACGAAGCCACGACCTCGTGCCAGCTCAAGCAGCTTGTCCAACATGCAGGACGTCCTCCAAAAAGGCAAATAACACTGTGTAGTTGAAGAAATATTTGCCAGCTTACTATTCACGTAACAAGAGGGTCCGGGTTGGTTATCCACGGAACCCTCTGCTGTGCAAACATTGCACTATATATCACGATCAAATATACTATAGCGGTTGCTCCTGGCAAAGTCAACCCCTTTCTTAAGCCCCGGTTAATTATTGGCGAGTTTTGCGCGAACGTTTACAGTCCGCACCACCAGCCGACTCTTCAGCATAAATCGATCCGCGATTGGGTGCTCTTTACCTTCCGGGCAGGGTTGATGACACACCACAAGTAGCCGCCGGTCGCCTTGGCACAGCATTTGAAGTAGAGCCTATCTATCTAGTGATTGAGGAGGTTCTTAGATGGATGACGTTCAAGCGTATTGTGTAAAGTGCAAAGCCCAGCGAACCATGAAAGATGCGCACGAAGAGAAGCTCGACAACGGACGGCGAGCGGCGAAGGGCACCTGTGAGAAATGCGGCACCAAGATGACCAAGTTCTTGCCCAACGAGAAGAAGTAGCGCAACCCAGACAGATGATTCAGAGCGGGCGGGGTGATGACCTCGCCCGCTTGCATGTGGTATCCTATCGAATACGCAAACTCTTGATACATTGGTGAGGCTATATATGTCTAAGCAACCCGCCTCGCAGCAGATCGCGGTCAATCGTAAAGCGTTTCACGACTATTTTATCGAGGAAGAATACGAGGCCGGGATTGTGCTCACCGGCTCCGAGATCAAATCTATTCGGCGTGGAAAAGCCAACCTGCGCGGCGCCTACGCTCGTATCCAGGACGGCGAAGCCTGGCTCTTCGACGCGCATATCTCGCCGAACGACGAGACCGGCGCGATCTTTCAGCACGACCCGACTCGGCCGCGCAAGCTGCTGCTGCATCGCCGCGAGATCAACCGGCTGCTCGGCAAGCTTGAGCAAAAAGGCTTGACGCTGGTGCCGCTGGATATTCACTTCAAGCACCGCCGCGCCAAAGTCAAGCTCGGCGTCGCGCGCGGCAAGAAGCTCTACGACAAACGCGAGGCAACCGCTGAGCGCGAGTCCAAGCGGCAGATCGAGCGCGTGCTCAAAGAGCGACGGTTCGACTACTAGAAGAACCTAGAACTTACGAAAAGAACCTAGAACCCAGAACCTAACGAGCGAACAAACGAACCAAGGAACAAGGGAACAAGGAAACAAACGAAAGTACCATTATTTCCCCCTCGCCTACCGCACAGGAGCGGGAAAGGGACCCGCGACGGTGGGGAAGGGAGGCAGGGAGTGAGGGCCTGTTCTTCTCCTCACCAGCCCGCAGGTCAGGAGGTGAGGGCCACACTTCACACGAAAAAGAGCGGAGAAAGTAGCTAGAATCCGCTCTTTTACCTCCCAAAATCTGAACTCAAAGCAAAGCACCAAGAACAGATCGCCTGCTCCTGGTGCTTTTTGTTCGTTTGTTCTTTGGTTTCTTTGTTCTTCTTTATCCACCCGCCGCCAGCGTCTGGCCCACCAGGCTCAGCACCGGGCTGGTCAAGAAGCCCTGCACAATCACCAGCAGCGCCGCAAAGGCCACGCCGACCAGCATCGGCGAGGAGGTGAACGAGCGCACAGGCTCGGTACGGTCACGCATGTACATGTTGACGATGATGCGCAGGTAGTAGAACGCCGAGATCACGCTGCTGAGCAGGCCGATCAGCGCCAGCCACCAGAAGCCGGCTTGATACGCCGACTGGAAGACCAGCCACTTGGCGAAAAAGCCTGCCAGCGGCGGGACTCCCGCCAGCGACAGCATAAAGATCGCCATGGCTGCGCCGAGCAGCGGGTGCCGCCAGCCAATCCCGGCCAGATCCGCGATGTCGAACCGCTCCTCGCCCGCCTGCTCCAGCGCGATCACCACCGCGAACGCGCCCAGATTGGTCAGCGAGTAGGCCAGAATATAGTACAGGAAGCTCTGCACCGCGCCGGGAATATCGATCGCGACGAGCGCGCACAGAATAAAGCCGGCGTGCGCGATCGCCGAGTAGGCCAGCATACGCTTGATATTATTCTGCGCTACTGCCGCCACATTGCCGATCACCATCGTCAGCGCGGCCAGCACCGCCAGCGGCATCTGCCAGACCTCGATCAGATCCGGCAGCGCCAGCTGAACAACGCGCAGCAGCGCCGCAAAGCCGGCCGCCTTG
>DASWTQ010000677.1:0-1842 GCA_036402055.1 Herpetosiphonaceae bacterium | reverse complement strand
TGGCAGCGCCGCGGGTACTGGGGCCTCAGCCCTGGGAGACAAGGTCCGTGCACCCTTAGCATTTTTCATTATCGCGGCGTGGAGCAGTGGCAGCTCGTCGGGCTCATAACCCGAAGGTCGCAGGTTCGAATCCTGCCGCCGCTACCATTTCAAGAGCGAGGATGTTCAAAACATCCTCGCTTTTGGTTTAAGTCGATACGAGTGAAGAGTGGATTGCAGATAAAAAATCAGGGAGCCCGAAAGCTCCCTGATGATCGCAGCCGAAGTTTTACAGTCGCTGGGTGGGGCCGGTGGCCGGGCCCTGGTTCTGCTCCTGCTGATTCGTGCTGGCCGGCGGCGTGGTCTGGTTGACCTGTCGTGCCTGCTCATTGCCCATGATCTGGCTGACCTGGCTGCTGACCTGATTGGCTACCTGTGTCGCGCGCTGCTCCATCTCGGCGAAGTTTTCGCGGACTTGCTGATTGAAGCTTTGATTGACGGTGTTCTCAGTTGGCAGAACCGCCCAGAGCACCAGGTAGACCAGCCAGACCGGTACGCCGGTAAACATGAGTAGCACGAAGCCCAGGCGCACAAGCGTTGGATCGACGTTCAAGTAGTTGGCGATCCCGCCGGCGACGCCTGCAATAATGCGATCGGTATTGCTTCGTGTTAAGCGCTGTGATGTATTCATTGTGTACTCCCTTTACAAGATCGTTTTGCGATCGGTTTATGGGACGCCCGGCATATGCAAAGTGTTGCATACAGCGTGCCGCGCACATCTAGGATTCTACATCGATCATACTTTTGAGCCGCTGCACTTCTGCTTGCAGCGAGTTGGTCACGGCTTCGAGCAGATGCACTTCCGGCCCGCCGCCCGTGTTCTGGTAGCGATACGGCGTTGTGTCGATCGGCGCGCCAAATGCGATGCGAATCGGTACCCGTCGCGGGAATTTTGCGCTGGTCGGCATGGCGCTGTCAGTTCCCGTGATCGCGGCTGGAATCAGCGGAATATTGAATTTGAGCGCCATGCGAGCAGCCCCAAAGCGAAACGGCTTAAGCTCCCCTGTTTTACTGCGCGTGCCCTCCGGGAAGAGCGCCAGCACCTGTTGATGCTCCAGAACTTGCTCAGCTAGCCGGATCGCTTCTGGATCGGAGGCGCTGCGCCGAAGCGGAATCGCGCCGTAGCGGCGGATCAAGCTGCCCAGGACCGGCACGCGAAACAGCTCGATCTTCGCCAGGTAGTTGATCGGTCGCGGTGATGCAACGGCGAGCAACACGGGATCGAGATTGCTGAGATGATTACAGGCAAGGACGATCGCTCCGTCAGCGGGGATGTGCTCGGTGCCTTGCCAGTGCATATGGAAATAAGCAGCTACCGGCGACGCGAGTAATCGATGCGTGAGCCGATAGAAGCGAGGGCTGGGCGACCAGCGGTATTCGACGATATCTGCCATCAGGTAACGATCCTCCCGTTTGGAAGATTATAACAGGGTCGCTTAGGGGCTATGTCCGCTTATGTGATCATTCTGGTATCATGGCCTGCTCAATATATGCGCCTGGTTGCTGAGCGCGACCAAGCATGATCTCTGATCGCTATGTCGTTCTACGTGCTATCTAGCATCATGCGTAGTAGATCGAGAGGAATTAGGCGAAGGTGATGCAAACTGCTCGCTCATACACATTTTTCTCAATTGCTGCGGCCATCGTTACGATCGGCTTAAAGTTCAGCGCCTACTTACTCACCGGCTCGATCGGTTTGTACTCGGACGCGGCTGAGTCGGTGGTGAATCTGATCGCCGCACTGGTGGCGCTGTGGGCGCTGACGTTGGCAGCCCGGCCACCCGACGACGAGCATGCGTATGG
>DASWTQ010000676.1:0-8371 GCA_036402055.1 Herpetosiphonaceae bacterium | reverse complement strand
CGCAGCACCAGCGCGTTGAGAAAAAACCCGATCAGCCGCTCGGACGCAACCTGGCTCCGCCCGGCGATGCGCGTCCCAACACACAGATCCGCCTGGCCGCTGTAGCGATACAGCAGGACGTCGAAAGCCGCCAGCAGCGTCATGAAGAGCGTGGCGTCCTCACGCTGGCTCAGCGCCTTGAGCGACTCGCTGAGCGCCGGTGATAGCTTGATCGTCGCGCGCGCGCCCCGAAACGATTGCAGCGCCGGCCGCTGGTAATCGGTGGGCAGATCGAGCGTGGGCGGAGCATCGTTGAGCTGTCGCCGCCAGTAGTCGAGCTGCCGATCGAGCGTTTCGCCCTGGAGCCACTCGCGCTGCCAGACGGCATAGTCGGCGTACTGGATCGGCAGATTCGGCGGCGCTGACGTAGTGCCAGTGGCGAACGCGGCGTAGAACGTGGCCAGCTCCTCGACCAGCACGCCAGCCGACCAGCCGTCGAAAATGATGTGGTGACATGTCAGCAGCGCTATATGATCGTTATCGGCGAGGCGCAGGAGCACGGCGCGCAGCAGCGGCCCGGCTGTCAGATCGAACGGACGCGCAACTTCGGCAGCACCCAACCGCTCGGCCTCGGCCTCGCGCTCAGCCGCCGGCAGATCGCGCAGATCGAGAATCGGCAGCTCGATTGTCAGCGTGGGCGCGATCACCTGGCGCGGCGACCCGTCCACAGATTCTGGCGGCGCAAACGTGGTGCGCAGCGTCTCATGGCGGCGCACGATCGCGTTGAGGCACTGCTGGAGCGCGGCCACGTCGAGCGCGCCCGTCAGCCGAACCGCGACCGGCTCGTTGTAGAAAGCGCTCCCCGGCTGAAGCTGATCCAGAAACCAGAGCCGCTCCTGCGCGAACGAGAGCGGCGCGGAATCGTCGGGCGACCGGCGCGGAATCGTTGGGCTGGGAGCGGCAGCCTTCGCTTTTTCGGCGCGCAGTAGGCGTAACAGCTCCTGCTTTTGGGGAGAAAGCGCGTTGAATCGCTCCGAAAAATCGCCCATTGTAGCTCCTGCTCCTCTAGATCACAGTGATAAGAATCGGCTCAGGCACTATCTGTTGGCCTGCGCCAGACGCCGAATCAGCTCGGCATCGACTTGATCGTCCTCAAGCTGCTCGATCATCGCCAGCAGCGCGAGGTCCTCGTCGTCGGGCGTGAGCTGAAGCTGCGCAATAGCATCGGCCAGCTCGGCGGGCGTCGGCGCGTCGAAGAAGGCTCGCAGCGACAGCTCGACCTGGAACGCTTCGCGCAGCCGCGCCACAGCTCGACTGGCGAGCAGCGAGTGGCCACCCAGCTCAAAGAACTGATCGTGAACGCCGATCTCTTGAATCCCCAGCAACTCCTGCCAGATCGCGATAATCGCGCGCTCGATCTCGTTGCCGGGCGGCGCATAGGCGGTGCCAAGCGTGGGCCGGGCGTGCAGCGCCGGGGCAGCCTGGGCCAGCTCCGGCTCCGGGCTGAGCGCGTGACGAATCCAGAGATCCAGCCGGCTGTCGAGATCGCCGGTGGAGCAGACGATCTGGCCGGTCATGCCTGAGCCGAGCACGCGATCGAACGCCGCCGTCGCCTCATCGGCCGTCATCGCGTACTGATCGATCCCGGTTCGCAGCGCCGTCTCGTCGGGTCGCGGCCAGCTGTCCCAGCTCACGCTGATCCAGGGCGTGGCGCTGGTGGCATTCCGGCTGATAGCGAAGGCATCCAGAAACAGATTTGCGGCTGCGAAGGCGGTCAGACCGAGGCCGCCGAGCACGGCAGCGTTCGAGGAGAAGAGCAGGCAGAAGTCGAGCGCTCGATCGCTGAGCGCCGCGTCCAGGGCGTACGCGCCCTCAACTTTGGCCGCAAACTGCGTCTCGGATGCGCTGCGGCCCAGCGCGGCGATCGGCACCATGATCGCCGGACCGACGCCCGGACCAGCGGCGTGAAGCACGCCATGCAGCGCGCCAAAATGCTGCTCCACACGCTCGATCGCGGCGCGCACCTGGGCCAGATCCGCCACGTCGGCCTGGATCGGCAGCACCTCAGCGCCGAACTGCTCAAGCCTTTGCACGGCGCGCAGCTGCTCTCGGATCGCGTCAGATCCAGGATGCGCGTGCTCGGCGTTGAGCCAGCGCTCCCACTCGTCACGCGGCGGCAGCGCGGCCCGTCCCACCAGCGCCAGCCGCGCCCGGCAGGTCCGCGCGAGATGCTCGGCCAGCAGCAGCCCAACGCGTCCCAGGCCGCCGGTGATCAGATACACGCCGCGCTCACGCAGAACGGCTCCGTTCGCATCCGGCAGCCGTAGCGGCTGAAACGTTTGCACCCAGCGCTGCGTGCCGCGATAGGCGATCACCGGCTCGTCATCCACACCGCACTCGGCGATCAGCTGCGTGATCAGCGACTCCGCCTGGCGTGTTCCCGGTCGCGGCGCAGCCAGATCGATGCAGCGGCAGCGGATCTGCGGATACTCCTGTGGCAGCGTTTTGCACGGCCCCAGCAGCGGCGCTCGCTCCGGTATGATCGTCTCGGTGCCGGTGACGGCGTGCAGCCCGCTGGCGAGCACAATCAGCCGCAGCTCGCCGTCGCCGCCCTGGGCTGCCACCAGCTCGGCGCGCTCCAGAGCGCGCGCAAGCAAGAGCAGGCTGTTGTAGCCACGATCCTGAACCTGCGCAAAGATCGTCTGCGTGTCGTCTGGCTGCGCGGCGCGTGAATCGTCGACGCTCCAGGCATGAACGATGGTGCTGGGCGCGGCGTCTGCGGCGAGCAGATCCGCCAGCAGCGCGTGATAATCGTCGTCGCGGCGCGGATCGAGCGTGTAGATCCCGTCGTCGAGCCGCTCGAAGCGCGCTCCTGGGCGCACCGTCCGCACGTCATGCCCGAGCGCCGCCAGTCGCGCCACCAGCGCCGAGCCAAGGCCGGAGTCGTCGGTAAAGATCAGCCACTTGCGGCGCTCGTCGGTCGCTGGAGCCAGCGGCTGTGAGCGCTGCCACCAGGGAGCGTAGAACCAATCGGCGATCGGCTGCTTCACGCCCAGACTGCTGGACGCCGCTCGACGTTTGGACGCGTGGTCGGCGCGCGGCTTGAGATCGATCCAGTAGCGCTGGCGCTCGAACGGATACGTCGGCAGCGGTACGCGGCGCGGCTCGTGGCTCGAAAGCGCGGCCCAATCGATCCTGATGCCGGACAGCCAGAGCTTGCCGAGCGTGGTCAGCAGCACAGCAAGATCCGGCTGCCGGTCGCGTGGATGGCGCATCGAGGCCAGCACCGGCAGCGCGGGATCGACCTGCGACTTCGCCAGCGTGGTCAAGGTCTGGGCCGGCCCAACCTCAAGCAGCAGGCGCTCGGGCGTTTCGCAGAGCGTGTGCAGCCCATCGGCGAAGCGCACCGTCTGGCGCAGATGCCGCGCCCAGTAGTGAGGATCGGTCGCCTCGTCGGCGGTGATCCAGGTGCCGGTGACGTTCGAGACATAGGGAATGCGGGGCGGCTGGAGCTTGAGGCCGCGCACAAACGTGGTAAACGGCTCAAGGATCGGCGTGACCATCTGCGAGTGCGCGGCGACGTCGATCTGCAAGCGCCGGAACTCGACGCCCTGCCGCGCCAGCCGCGCCGCCAGCGCCTCGATCGCATCGTTCGGCCCCGCGATCACGCAGTTTGCCGGCCCGTTGATCGCCGCCAGCGACAGCCGATCGTCGAGCAGATCGCGCGCCGACTCGGCGGGCAGCGCGACGCTCAGCATCGATCCGCCGGGCAGCTGCTCGAACAGCTTGCCGCGCAATACCACCAGCGCCAGCGCATCCTCAAGCGTCAGCACATCGGCCAGGCAGGCGGCGACGTACTCGCCCAGACTGTGGCCGATCATCGCCTGCGGCCTGACGCCCCACGAGAGCCAGAGCTGCGCCAGCGCGTACTCGATCGTGAAGAGCGCGGGCAGAGCCGCCGAGGTTTGCTTGAGCTGCTCAGTCGCCTGCGCCGCGCGGGACTCGTCGGGAAAGATCAGGTCGCGCAGATCGTAGCATAGCTGAGGATGCAGCAGCGCCGCGCAGCGATCGACGGTCTCGCGAAAGAGCGGCTCGGAAGCGTACAGATCGCGGCCCATGTTTGTGTGCTGCGCGCCACCGCCGGGAAACAGAAAGACCACCGAGCGCTCGATCGGCTGGTGCTGAGCCGTAAACACGCGCTGCGGGCTGAGCGTCTCAAGGCTGTGCGCGGCATCGTCGGACTGGCGGCAGACCACGAAGCGCCGCTGATCGAAGGCGCGCCGGCCGCGCTGCAATGTGTAGGCGACATCCGCCAGATCGAGCGCGGGATTGGAGCGCAGATGAGCGGCCAGATTGGAAGTTGCCGCGTCGAGCGCGCTGGCGGTCCGGGCCGAGATCGGCAGCAGATGCCACGAGCGGCCAGACGACGAGGCAGGAATCGGCGGCGCTTCCTCCACAATCAGATGCGCGTTGGTCCCGCCGACGCCAAACGAGCTGACTCCGGCGCGGCGCGGCTGTCTGGTTGTGGGCCACGGGCGCAGCTCGGCGTTGACGAAAAACGGGCTGCCGGCGAAATCGATATTGGGATTCGGGCGATCAAAGTGGAGGCTGGGCGGGAGCTGCTGGTGCTTGAGCGCGAGCACGGTTTTGATCAGGCCCGCGACACCAGCCGCCGCGTTCAGGTGGCCGACATTGGTTTTGACCGATCCCAGCGCACAAAACTGGCGCCGCTGCGTCTGATCGCTAAACGCCTGCGTCAGCGCGGCGACCTCGATCGGATCGCCGAGCGGCGTGCCGGTGCCGTGCGCCTCGACGTACGAGATCGTGGCGGGATCGACCTCGGCAAAGCGCTGGGCGGTCGCGATCACCTGGGCCTGGCCCTGGACGCTGGGCGCGGTAAAGCCGACTTTATACGCGCCGTCGTTGTTGATCGCCGAGCCTTTGATCACCGCATGGATCGTATCGCGATCGTCGAGCGCATCCTGAAGCCGCTTGAGCACGACGACGCCTACACCGCTGCCGAAGACGGTTCCACTGGCTTCGGCGGCGAACGCGCGGCAGTGACCATCGGCGGAGTACAGGCCGCCCTCCTGGTAGAGATAGCCGGCGGTCTGCGGCAGGCTGATCGAAATGCCGCCGGCCAGCGCCAGATCGCACTCGCCGCTCAGCAGGCCGCGCGAGGCCAGATGCACCGCCACCAGCGAGGTTGAGCAGGCGGTCTGCACGCCGACGCTGGGACCGCTCAGGCCAAGCTTGTACGAGACGCGCGTGGCGAGATAATCTTTGTCGTTGCCGATCAGCGCCTGCAAGCCCTCGGCCGAGTCGATCGCCTGCGGATCGGAGTACAGATTGAACAGATAGGTGTTGAGATTCAGCCCCGCGTACACGCCGACCGCGCCCGCGAACTGCTCGGCGTCGTAGCCCGCGTCTTCGATCGCCTGCCACGCGCACTCAAGAAAAACGCGCTGCTGCGGGTCCATGATCTCGGCCTCGCGCGGACTGTAGCCGAAGAACGCCGCGTCGAAGCGATCCGCATCCGCCAGCACCGGCCGCGACCGAACGTAGGCCGGATTGCTCAGCAGCGCCTCGTCGACGCCGGCCACGCGCAGATCGTCGTCGTCAAGCACCGCGATCGACTCGACGCCGGCGCGGAGATTCTCCCAGAACTCGGCGATATTGCGCGCGCCGGGAAACTGGCCGGCCATGCCGACGATCGCGATCTCCAGGCCGGTATAGCTTGCTGCGTCGGTCACCGCGAACTCCTCTTCAACATCTGGCAGAGCCGCTGCTTGCCGGGATCGACCTTGGGCTCGGCAGCGGGCGGCGGCGCCGGCGGGATCAGATCCTGGCTTAGATAGCTTGCCAGCGCGCGAATCGTGGGATGCTTAAACATTTCGACCAGCGGAATCTCGACGTTGAACGCCGATTGGAGCTTGCCATGCATCTGCACGAGATGGATCGAGTTGCCGCCGAGATCGAAGAAATTGTCGTTGACGCCGACCTGCGGCAGCTGCAAGACCTCGCACAGCAGCCGCGCGATCGTCTGCTCGACCTGGCTCTGCGGCGCGACAAAGCCCTCGGATTGCTCACTCGGAGTCATCTCCGGGCTGGGCAGCGCCTTGCGATCGACTTTGCCGTTCGCGGAGAGCGGCAGCGTATCGAGCAGCACAAACGCGCTCGGCAGCATATAGGCCGGCAGCTTGGTCTTGAGAAATTCGCGCAGCTCGGCGACGATCGCGGCGTCGGGCAGCGGCTCGCGCGCAGGCAGCGGAGCGTCGCTCTCTGTCTCGGCATCTGCCGTCGGATCGACCAGCGCCGCAAGCTCGTGATACGCCTCGGCATCGGCAAGCAGCGCCGGCAGCCGCGTCTGCGCCGGATCGATCGCGCCGCCGACCAGGCCATGCAGCCAGACGTGACTTTCCTCAAGCGCGAACAGCCGCCGCAGCGGGTCGACATCGATCGTTCCGGTCTGGCACAGGCCGATCAGGAGATCCGGCGCGGCGCCCTCCAGCAACTGTGTGATCACGCCGGCCTCAAGCGTCGCGAAGCGCAAGCTGTCGGCGCCATACATCGGCGTGATCGCGCTGAGCTGCGCTACCAAAAAGATCGAAAACGCCGCGTCGTCGAAGAGCGCGCGATTGGCCGGGCCGTGAATCCGGTGATCGAGCGCGGCGTCCGGCGTCAGGAGCACCAGCTGATGCGCGGCCGGATCGTAGTAGTACGCGCCCGCGCTCAGCCCGGCCACGCGATCCGACTTGACGTGGAGATAGATCTGCACGGGATACAGGCTGCCCGCCGAGCTGTAGCGATATTTGGGCGCGGGCGCTCCCGGAATTGGGAGCTGCGCCAGATTGCTCAGCAACAGGCTCAAGTGCTCGAATGGCACCGGCGACGGCAGAAACCGGCGATAGCTGCGGCGGCGAATATACGCGGCCTCGATCGCGGCGGCGTCTAGCTCCGGCCGCAGCAGCGGGATCGTCATGCGATCGGGCTCGTGGCGCAGGCCCGGCTGACGGCGCTTGAACTGCAAGCGCTCGCGCGGATCGAGCAGCCTGGCAGGCGGCGTTTCCTGCGTGGCCTCGTGCTCCGGCACGACGTACGCAACTAATCGTTTGCTGCCCTGGCGCTCGCCGACCGCGTTTACGACAGCGCTGCGGACCAGCCGGTGCTGAGCGAGCGCAGCCTCGATCTCGCCCAACTCGATGCGGTAGCCCTGGATCTTGAGCTGGAAATCTTCGCGGCCCAGAAACTCGATGTTGCCGTCGGGCAGGTAGCGGCCGAGGTCGCCGGCGCGATACAGCCGCTCGCCGGTGCGTGGATGCGTGATGAAACTGGCGGCGGTCTTCTCGGGATCGCGCCAGTAGCCCTGAGCCAGGCCGATCCCGCCGATGTAGAGCTGGCCCGGCACCCAGGTCGGCGCCGGCTCGAACGACTCGCTCAGCACATGGAATTGCTGGTTGAGCATCGGCCGGCCGTAGGGAATGCTCTTCCAGCCGGGATCGACTCGCTCGATCGGATACAGGATCGACCAGATCGAGGCTTCGGTCGCGCCGCCCAGGCTCCAGAGCGCGATGTTCGGGCTCAGCGTCTTGATCCGATCCGGCAGCGTGAGCGGAATCCAGTCGCCGCTCAGCATCACCAGCCGCAGCAGCTCAGGATGCAGCGCCGGGCGCTCGGCGACATACTCGACGAACATTTCCATCAGCGCCGGAACCGAGTTCCAGATCGTGACGCGCTCTCGCGACAGCAGCTGCGCCCAATGACGCGGATCGCGCAGCGCGGCGGCATCCGGCATCACGATCGCACCGCCGGCAGCCAGCAGCCCGAAGATGTCGTAGACCGAAAGATCGAAGCTCAGCGACGAGAGCGCCAGCACACGATCACGCGGCGCGACGCCGAAGCGCGCGTTGAGATCCAGAATCGTGTTGACCGCGCCGCGATGGTCGATCATCACACCTTTGGGCAGGCCGGTCGAGCCCGATGTGTAGATCACATAGGCCAGATCGGTCGGCTGCTGCGCTGGCTGAAGCGGCTGCTCGGCGCGCTCACCGAGCGCAAGCGTATCGACGCATAGGCGCTGAATATTGTTCGGCCAGGCAAGCTGCGGATCGAGCCAGGATTGCGTCAGCGCCAGCGCAACCTGTCCGTGATCCAGCAAATAGTGGAGTCGCTCGGCCGGCAGGCTGGGATCGATCGGCAGATAGGCAGCGCCAGATTCCAGTACACCCAACGCCGCGACAACCTGCTCCCAGCCTTTTTCCATCACCACAGCGACCAGCGTGTTGGGCCGCGCTCCCCGCTCCCGCAGCCAGTGGCCCAGCTCGGTTGCGCGGCGGCTGAGATCGGCGTAGCTCAGCGTGCGCGTCGTCGTGATCACCGCCGTCTGCTCGGG
>DASWTQ010000675.1:0-5011 GCA_036402055.1 Herpetosiphonaceae bacterium | reverse complement strand
CACCTCCAGGGATCAGGTCAGATTTTCCCACAGGCTCATTGGCACCACATTGTATCGACCTTTGTGTTTGGCTGCTGAGTATAAGGATGCCACAGAATCATTTTCATGCGCGGTGGCGGTGCGCAGCACCATGCTGGATTTCCCAGTTTACTTGTTGCTTTCTAATATAGCGTCTACGGCCGTTGCGATTTCGATATTCTCTCTTAAGTCTTCGTAATGGGTTGCCTAAAAGTGGAAAGTTAACCTCTTTGTACATCACTTCGTCAATATCAGGTTCACAACCTGTGTTGTGTTCTAAATCTTTGAGGACATCAGATGGTAGATAGTTGAGAAGATCCGCTCCGCGATCACGATTAACAAAATGGAATGGTAGAATGTTACCATAGATTGCGTAGTAGCATTGATAAATAATAAAACCAATAGGCACACCAATTGCAACAATAAGAGCTGCAATAGCTGTGCTAATACTCTTAAACATTTCTGAGGCAATCAAACTGCCTGGTGTATAGCCCCAAATCAATGCTGTTATCACTTGGAAGAGCACGGCCATAAAGAGGAATATCCAGCCAGGAATGCTCCAGCGAATAACTTGTCGGGCGGGGTCCATATAGCTCCTCCTTGGCTAGGGAAACTCTCGCGCTAGTACTGCCGCCTTCCCAACAAAGACCAGTCAGTAAAGAGATCAAGGAGGGTCTTGGATATAAGAGGTTATCCAGATATTATTGGTGAAATGGTACTCCGATCTATCTTAGAACATATGTTCATCTGATAAAATGATAAATTCATGACAAATCTATTCCAGATTCCTTCGGAGCGAGCTGTCAGGCGTTAACCTTGCTAGAGGGTGAGGTTGTCTGAAAAGCTGGCTGATGCGAGTCGGGAGGCGGCGGAGGTTGGTGGGTGTGCGAGGAGATCGGCTAGCGCGGATCGGGCGTGGCGGCTGGGACCGCCTGAAGCTGCGGCGCGATCCGGCTGGTCCAGGCGCGCACATCGTCCCAGCGCCGGTAATCGCCCCGACGCAGGTCGGTGGTGAGGCGCATGCGCAGACGGATCGGCCACGGCAGCCTGGGCGACTCGATCTTGCCCGAGAACAGGCCGATGTCGATCGGGTGGACCTGTGGGATCTGATCCAGCACCGGATCGAGAAAGGAGCGCGTGCCCTGACGATGCTCCGGCGTGTCCTCGCGCATGGTGGCGCAGACCACAAAGTAGGCGACCGGCATCCGGCTGAGCGCGGCGGCGTGGACCCGCACAAAATGTACAGCCTCGGGCAGCCAAGCGCCGTTGTAGATCGCGCTGCCGACAATCGCCGCGCCATAGCCCGACAGCGTGTCGACATCGACGACTGAGCGCACATCGACCGGCGCACCGGCGTCGCGCAGCACCTGCCCGATCGTCTCGGCGACCTCAGCTGTCGACCCGAACTCGCTGGCATAGGCGACAAGAATGCGTGTGCTCATGGCTGCCCTCCCTGGCTCTCATTCCCACGTGCCGGCTGACGATGATATACGTGACTGAGTGTAGCGACTGCGCTGTCATGTGTGCGGAAAGAAGTGTATGTTTCCGGTGAAGATGCCGCTACCTGCGAAGGGCTACGGCTGTGGCTGGAGCGTGTCGATCACTGATTGATACGTGGGATTCTGTGTGTCTTGCGTGACAATCACAAGCAGCTGCTCGTCGGTGAGCTTAACTGCATACTGCTCCATCGTTTGTTCGATCGCCGGAGACGCAGCAAATTGATACGCCAGCCCTGGTTTGCCGGCAATCGTGCGTGGCTGAATCGACTCCTCAATCACGCGTCGTGGAGGCGAGCCTACCGCCTGGGGCTGGCTAGCCTTGCGCTCCAGGTCGATCCACTCTGCGGCGCTGCCCGCGAAACGAAAGAGCATCAAGCTGGGTCCATACCACTCGGCGCCATCGGTTGTCGCAGCCGGGGAAGAGTAGGTGATTGCGCCGGCGGCGATCAATGGCAGCCCATTGGTGGCAGGAGCCGCGACCGATGGGAATGGCTTAAAGGTTGCCTGCGCCGGCACCTGGATGATTAATCCTTCCCAGGCAAGTTTATGCTCCCAGGGTTGGACCGCCTCTGCGGTGATCATCTGTGGCGTGGGAGCATCGACACCAGTGCAGGCTGTGAGAAGCAAGACAAGTCCCAGGCTCATGACGAAGCGTCGGCGTAAGCATGTGGTGAAAAAGCGGTACATACGTATCCTCAGGTGTGAGTAGATAACAACACGGAAAGTGTAGGGTGTGCGCAAGCGCGAGGCACGTATGGGCGCCTGAGAAATCTGTCATGGTCGGCTGGCACGATCACCATGATCTCCTGAGCGGCGGCAACTATCGCGCTGCGCTGGCGCTCATTGAGCACAGCCCGCATATTCGGCGCGCAACCTTGCCAATGGTGGTTAGCTATGGTGAGCCGGAGCGCGGTGTGGTCAGCAAGGTTTCGAGCTTCTGCTCGACCCACGCCTTCGCCTCGGTCGCGGATGTGTAGGCCCGATCTGAATGGTAGATGTGGTCCGGCGCTTCGATGCGCGCAGACCAGGCGTGCTCGTTTTCCGTACCCTCAACTATGCCCCGATAGGCTCCCAGATTCGCGACGAGCAGCCCGCGCTTCGTTCGTACCCACAGCATCACCTGATCCTCTCCGCTTCTCGAATGACCAGGCACGCATAGCAAGTCTCGCGCCCTGTTGCATACGCGGTATCCGATGCGTACGGCGCCGGCTGCTCCAGGGAACAATGCCGCCGCGACGACCCTATGATCCGGGACTGAGTGGATCGTGACACAGCCAGGTGTTCATAGCTTTCAGCTACAATTTCCGAGGCGTTGCATGAACCTCCACAGGTGCTGACTCCCTTGTTTGTACGCGAGGCGTATGGTAGGATTCGCCGAGCCGCTACTCCAGTGTATCCTTCGCGATTGTGTTGTTGCCGCACAACGATGCCATCCGATCGCATACCAGCCTTGGCAATACTACGCATTCCGCGTATCTCGACACGGTACGCTGATGCACATGACGATGTCGTCGCGGACGAGCGCATCACGTGCGCCCGCCCTGCTCTGCGGCGACGGCCTTGTGCGGCCGGTAATCTCACTCAAACATCATGATAAGGGCCCAACGTATGCGGTGTTTATTCATCGTACATAATGCTGTCTCGTACTATTACATCAAGCGCTACATGGACGTGATCGAGCGGCATTTCCCCGATGCCCGGATCGGCCTGTGCGTCGATCGGAATGACCAGTTCGCGGATGCAATGGCGCAGCTCGCCTCGATCCCGATCCCATCGCTAACGCTGGACGAGGCGCTCACGCAGCCGTGGGATATCGCGTTCTTTGCCGCGCACGGCGGCGCGCACCGCCTGCCCGACACCACCTGTAAGATCCACATTCAGCACGGCCTCGGCTATGGTAAGCGCGTGCTCGGCGATAACTACACGTACGGGCCGCTCTGGACTATGCGCGATGAGCGCTGCATCTATGACCTGTTCTTTGAAGCCAGCCATACCGAGGCGCTGCGCGTCGAAAAAGCGTTTCCGCATCCTGGCAGGGCGGCTGTGTGTGATCGGCAGTCTCACCGCCGACGATCTGCTGTCTACCAGGCCGAGCCCACAGACGTACGGCATCACTCCCGAGTCACGAGTCGTGCTGCTGATGTCGACCTGGGGGCCGACCAGTCTCTGGCAGTATCTCTGCACCGCTCCTGATTCAATGGACCTGTTCCATGCCTTTACCGAGCGGGACGTTATTCTAATCAGCCTGCATCCGCATTTGATCACGCATCCCGCGACCAGGCACTATCTGGATCGGCTCAGCATGCGTGGCCTGCGCGTTCACTGGACCTACGACGAAGACGAGGCGCATCAGTTTATGCAGCTGGCCCAGGTGGGCCTGAGCGATAATACGTCGCTGGCGCTCTACTACTGCCTGCTGCGCAAACCTTTGTACACCGTCGCGCCACACTGGCACAGCGCCGGCGCGACGTACGACCCGAGCTTGCTGCAAACAGCGCTGTCGCGTGTGCCCACGCTCGACCGGCTTGAGCAGGCGTTCGCGCCGGAGAATCAGCAGCTAGCTCAACAGGCCATCAGCGCGCTGGCCCCCGATATTCTGTCGTATCCGGGCCAGGCAGAAGAGCGTCTGGTGCAGATCATCGCCGCGCTGGCCGAAACGATCACGCAAGGAAGTGGTTATGGTCGCTATTGAAACACACCAGCTCACGAAACAGTTTCGGATACCGCAGAAAGCGCCCGGCGTGATCGGTAGCCTGAAACAGCTTGTCGCGCCGCGCTACAGCAGCAAGACCGCCGTGCAGCAGCTTGATCTCAAGATCGAGCAGGGCGAGTCGGTCGGCTTCATCGGCGTGAATGGCGCGGGCAAGAGCACCACGGTTAAAATGCTGACCGGCATCTTGTATCCTACCGGCGGCACGATCAGCGTGCTGGGCAATCATCCCTACACCCGGCGCAGCACCACCGCCGCGCAGATCGGCGTGGTCTTCGGGCAGCGGTCGCAGCTGTGGTGGGATTTACCGCTGGCGGATTCGCTGGAGATGATGCAGCGCATGTACGCTGTGCCGCGCCCGGTCTACGGGGAAACGCTGGCCCTGCTTGAGCGCCAGCTGGACCTGTCGGAGATCATCAATACGCCGATCCGCTCGATGTCGCTGGGCCAGAAGATGCGCAGCGAGCTAGCGGCGCTGCTGATCCATCGGCCTCGGATCGCATTCCTGGACGAGCCGACCATCGGCCTGGATATCGTCGCCAAGGAGCGGCTGCGCGAAAGCATCAAATTCTTCAACGCCACGTTCGAGATGACGGTCTTTCTGACGAGTCACGATCTGGGCGACATCGGCAATGTGTGCGAGCGGATCATTATCGTCGACGCGGGCAGCAAGATCTACGATGGCCCGCTGGCGGCGCTCACGGAGGCGCTGGGCCGCTATCGACATGTGCATCTTCAGGTCGCAAGCCAGCGCGTGCCGCAGTTGCCGCCGGGCGCGGAGATC
>DASWTQ010000674.1:0-24937 GCA_036402055.1 Herpetosiphonaceae bacterium | reverse complement strand
GATCGCTTCAATGCGATCGAGGCGCCCGACGAGCTGTCGAACTGGACCTACATGGGCCAGGCGCTGGATCTTTCCGAGCAGGTGCTCCAGAGCGCGGCCAACAAAAACCAGCAGCGCGCCGTGCTGCTGCTGACCGACGGCATACCGACCGCGACCGATGCCGATAAGGCCGCCGAGGAGCAGAAGCTCAAAAACGCGGTCGCCAAGCTGAAGCAGGAAGGCGTCAAGATTTTTCCGATCGCGCTGGGGCCGAACGCCGATACGAACTTTTTGCAGAACGAGCTGGCCACGCCGACCAACGGCCTGGTCCGCCGCGCCGAGAGCGCCGATCAGCTGCTGAACGTGTATATCGAGATCATGACGCTGCTGCAAGAAGGCCGCTACGTCGATTCTTACGACGTGACCGGCGAGGTCGATACCTTCCTGGCTGAGGTCAATCCCCGCCAGCAGATCGATCAGATCAACTTTATGTTCCCGGCGGTCAACGGCCAGGCGCCCGAGGTTCAGAGCCTGCTGCTGCCCAACACGCCGACCGCCTCCCTGGACAAGCTGGCGCGCTTCCAAGATCCTAACTGGTCGATGTGGCTGGCGCGGCCCGAGTATATCCCGCGCTTCAACGGCGAGTGGCGCGTCACGCTGAACACCGATCAGCCCAAGGTGCCGGTGATCGCCGTGATCAAGTCGGATCTGCGCACGCGCCTGATCGAGCCGATCGCCAGCGTGCCCGAGGACGACGCGACGGTGCGCTACTATCCAGCCGGGCGGTCGCTGCTGATCCGGGCCGGCGCGCGCAACCAGTCCGACACCTTCGAGAAGCGGCTGGGCCTGTATGCGGAGATGGTCGCGCCCGAGGAGTGGCCCGGCTTCGAGCTGATCGACGGCGGCGAGCAGCAGGATCTGATGCCCGAAGATGGCCAGTCGGCCGGCCTGTACGAGCAGCCGATGCAGCCGGGCAGCTACCAGCTCAAGGTCAATCTGTCGGCGACCGACGAGCATGTGCAGCTGAGCCGCCGCTACGAGCTGATCGTCGAGCCGCTGCCCACGATGCAGGTCGAGATCGAGCCCGACGGCACGCTGCCGGTCGGCGAGCCGGTGCAGATTCGCGTCAAGTGGGCGCTGGATAATCAGCCGGCCACGATGGAAGGCGCCGAGATCCAGGCCGCCGTCCAGCGCGAGGGCAAGACGATCGAGACCGTTACGCTGCAACCCGGCGAAGACGGCACCTGGCAGGGCTCGTACATGCCCGCGCAGTCGGGAGCCTACAGCTTCGCGCTGACGGCGCACGCGCAGTGGCAATCGCCGGATCGCGGCCCGCGCACCTACACCGACTATACGGTGCTCGACTACGAGGTCAGCAAGCAGCCGCTGGTCGAGATCACGGTCGACGATGCCGCCGAGCGTGTCAACAGCCTGCGCGACGGCATCCAGCGCACGGTCGCCTTCCGCTCCTTCAGCGATCAGCCGGTCGAGCTGCGCGTCGATGTGGCCGGCGTGCCCGGTGGTCAGGTCTTCCCGCAGACGCTGCGCATCGGCCCGCGCGAGTCCGGCAACCGCACGATCACCGTCACGTCGCCGAATAGCCTGGAAAGCAAAACCTGGCAGGCGCAGCTGAAGCTGGAAGGAACCTCGGATGTGCGTTTGAGCACCACCGAGCTGCCGATCCGCTTCACCGTCAACGGCTGGCTGATCCGCAACATGTGGTGGCTCGTGCCGCTGCTGCTGCTGCTGGGCCTGCTGCTGTTGCTGCCGGGACTTCGCAATCGCATCCGCGATTTCGCAACGCGCAACGTTGAGCTGCTGCGTTACGGAGGACGCTAATGCCTACTAATACCTTGCTTTTTATCTCGGCCACTGCGGCTGTGCTGTCGATGATCGCTTGGCTGCGCTCCAGCTATCAGGCGCGGCAGCAATCGAAGAACATGAAGCGCCGCATGGGCATCAAGAGCCGCTGGGACGATGCGTTCGAGATCGACGACGAGCAGCTGCTCGATCCGACAGTCGAGGTGCCGTCGCGCCGCTCGATGGTGCTCTTCATCGGCGACATCTTCGACGCCAGCCAGCGCGGTCAGGATCTGGCCGCCAAGCTCAAGGCCGCCGATCTCAAGATCAAGCCCTCGGAGGCGCTCGGCCTGGTCGTCGTGATCGGCCTGGTCTCATATATTCTGGTCGAGCTGCTGCTGACGCAGGGACCGTTCATCAGCAGCTGTCTGGCGATCCTGTGTGCGCTGACGGTGCCCTGGCTACTGCTGCGCTCACGGCGTGACCGGCGGCTGCTCAACTTCACGCGCCAGCTGCCGATGGTCGCCGAGCTGATGGCGAACGCGCTGCGGGCCGGTATGTCGCTGCAAGGCGCGCTGGAGCTAGTGTCGCGTGAGATCGGCGAGCCGGCCAGCGAGGAGTTTTCGCTGGTGGTGCGCGAGGTCCGGCTGGGCGGCTCGATCGACGATGCGCTGGAAGCGCTGGAGAAGCGCATGCCGAGCGCGGATCTTGAGGTGATGGTTACGGCGCTCAAGGTGCAGCGCATAGCGGGCGGCAACCTGATCAAGAGCATGGGCGCGCTCTCGCAGACGCTGATCGAGCGGCAGCGCACGCATGAAGAGATCAAGACGATGATGGCCGAGCCGAAGTTTACCAGCTACCTGATGCCGATCCTGTCGATCGGCGCGCTGGCGCTGCTCAACCGCACGATCCCGCACTTCCTGGATGTGCTGTTCTGGACGATTCCGGGTTTGATTGTGCTGGCAGTCTTTGTGGCGATGCAAATCGGCGGCTTCCTGCTGATCCAGCGCTTCGCGCGGATCAAGATCTAGAGGTGCCTGTATGCCTGCATTAGTTTTTCCGGTTCTGACGCTGTTCTCGGCCTGGCTGTTTTTCATGGCCACGCGTCTATACACCACGCCCGGCGTCGGCACGATCCTGGCGGAGCAGGCCCGTGGCGCCGATCCGCCCAAAAAATCGTTCTTTGAGCGCATCGTGCTGCCGCTGACGCGGCGGCTGGTGCCCGGCTACCGCTTTGCGATGCCTTTCGCGGATCGACGCAAGATCCGTCAGCGGCTGGCCAGCGCGGGCGATCCCTACGGCCTGACGGTCAATGACGTGGTTCAGCTCAAAGTCGGCAGCGTGCTGCTCACGCTTCCTTTCGCGCTCTACTTCGGCCTGACCTATCATCTGGCTCCCAGCGCGATCGTCGTGCTGGCGCTGGCCTCGGCGATTCCGTTCTTCTTCCTGCCCGACATTGTGCTCTCGGAGATGGCCGAGAAGCGCCAGGGGCAGATCACGCTGGCGCTGCCCGACTTCATGGATCTGCTGGCGATCTCGATCACGGCCGGCGTGGGCTTCGACCTGGCGATCAATAACGTCGTGGCGCGTATGCGCGGCCCGCTGGCGGAAGAGATGGAGCGCATGCTGCGCGAGCTGCGGCTGGGCAATCCGCGCCGCCACGCTTACCGCAAGGTTATCTGGCGCAACGACTCGCCCGCGCTGCGTGGATTCTTCAGCGCGATGATCCAGGCCGATGAACTGGGCACGCCCGTAGCCGATATTCTTGAGTGGCAGGCGCAGACGCTGCGGCACCAGCGCATTCAGGAGGCGCGGCGCACCGGCGCGAAGGCCAGCACCAAGATCTCGCTGGTGCTCTCGACAATTCTGCTCTTCTCGCTGACCGGCGTGATTCTGGCTACGATCGGTCTGAACCTGTTCTACGGCAATGCGACGGCGCTCTTTGGCGGCTAGTCCAGTGATTCGATCGGAGGATGTCGGCAACGTGCTCGGGGCGCACCATATCCCAGCAATCCCAGGCGACGGGCTTGGTCTTGCGACGGATATGAGCGGATAAGAACGGATGTCTCAGCATATACAGCGAGCAACAACCCAAACGGTCGGTGTCAGCATCGCGTTTGCGCTGGCGGCGCAGCCCAATCGAGCGGCGGCGTTTCAGGCGACGATGGCAGCGGTGCTGCACGCAGGCTTTGCCTTTGGCCGTGATCGGCCCGGCCAGCTGGTGTACTCCTACGATCCCCAGGGCGAGGAGTACGCTCCGCCGACGATTGTTCCGGCGGGCACGATCACCAGTCTGGCACAGGCAGTCGAGTGTTTGGCGAAGGTTGCGCATCACTACAATCAAAGCATCGGGCTAACGTTCTCGTCCCCCCAGGGCTCGACGGCTGTTACCGAACGTGTCTACGACGACTCAGGCACGCTGATCGTGAGCCTGGATTTCGAGCAGGCGAGCTGGTATCACCTGGTCAATACCTGCCACTCGCTGCGCGCCGCGACTGTGGCGCTGCTGGATGCAGGTCGCACGCTGTTTACGCTGGTGCCGATGCGCTATCTGCTGATCGGGCCGACGCGGCTGCTGCGCGATCTGCCGCACATGCCGACGCATACGCTGCTGCGTAAGGTGCCGATCGCGATTCTGACCGATCCTGAGGCTCAGCAGAAGCGCAAGCCCTTGCCCAACACGCTGCATGTCGAGCCGCTGCCGCGCGGCAGTGTGATTGTGCGCTCGTGGGATGCCGGCGCGACGCTGCCGACTAAAAGTGAGAGCAAGCAGCCCTCACCGCGCCGCCGGCTGAGCAAGGGACGCTAAGCGTTGCGTGGAAAAGATTGACACGTTTGTTACAGGCTGGTCTTGATCGGCGCTGGTGGATTAGCTAGGATACATGTATAGCCCATAAAGGCTGTTTAAGTGAGCGCTTGCACAGCCGGCGGGTCTGGGGCAACAGGAGGATGCTGTTATGCAGAGAGCGATGCGACGCGATACCGAGAAACGCGCGCTACGTCCGCTCGGCGTGTGGATTTTGACGATCGTCAATAGCATTGTGGCGGGCGTCTTTCCGCTGCTGGCGGTCGTCGCGGCGCTGGGCGGCAATGCGGCAGTTCCCGGCACCGAGCTGACGGCGCTGCTGCTCGCCGGTCTCGGCATCGGCGTGATCGGCGCGTCCGTCGGTACGTGGCAGCGCAGCGACAGCGCGCGCGTTGTGCTGCTGGGGCTGCTGGTGCTGTTTCACGGGCTGACTGTGCTTGGCTCGGTGCTTGGCCTCGCGGATGAGACGATCCCGGCGACTGAGCAGGCCAGCATCTACGCCAGCGTCTTTCGCGCGATCTTCTGGATCGGGATCAACTTCTGGTATTTCCTGCGGCCCAAGACTCGCGCCTGGTTTCGAGCTTAGTCGAGCGGAGCGGAGCGGTAGCCCTCATCGTGTCGCTGCTTTGGCGGTGGCGCGGTGAGGGCTGCTTGTGTGCGACTAACTACGGCAGGCAAGCTTTCTTCCTGTGCGATCGGTGCGGCACCTGGCCAAGGCCGTCGTCTGGCAGCTTCACTTGCCACACCTGGTATAGATTATATTCCAGCTCGCTTTATCTCATTACAAGCACTTATTTCTAAAACTATAAGACATTTACCGCCAAGTACAGACTGGTACATAAACTATTTAATAGCTGACTAGGCGGCCAATATTCTGCGCGAAGAGCGATAGACGGACAATAATCACCCTAGTAATAGTTTGATCGTTCAGCCAGGTGCGCCTTGTGCTTTGGTTTATGAGGTTGACTCTGCTCAATCAGCTATATTATACTGTTTCTACCAGCACGGCGACTTACCTCACAAATTCATAAATCCTTACAATGCTTCTACCCTGCTAAAGTACTTTTCGTTAGCAGATTTCTACACTGCTTCATCCCACATTCTGATTGCATCCTCAATGCCCTACTTTACAGTCAAATAGCTGTAGTTTAGTTTACCATTGTGCCAATTAGTTGTTGTGTAGTTGGACAATTTAGTTGTAAGGAGCTTACCATGAACCGTTCAATTGACTACAACCTTGTTGTCAAGGTCAGCGGCGGCCCAACGCTTGACATCACTGGTGCTGTCGACGTGGAAACGTATGAGCTTATCGAAATCTCGATACCAGCTGATAACAGCGCGGTTAAGGTAAGTCTTCCGATCGATTCTGGCTCCAAGCTGCTTATAATCACATCTTCAAGCTATGATGATCTCGAATACTATGTGGATGAAGAACGTGGCAGCAGAAACACTATTTTACTCGATGGACCACACATCTTGATCGGTGGCGGCATTATCGATCGTCTTGGTGTATCGCCTGGTGAACTCATTTTCCGCAAGCGTGCCGGTGATGAAGCGAAAGTGACGATTCTTATCGGTACACGTACTGATCGGTATAGCCTAAAGCTTCAAAAAGGACAGATCGAGCCTAAACGAGTCGAAGGTGGAAATTTCCCGGCAGTTAAACATGATCTTGAGCGTCCGCTCAATGAAGATGAAGATAACAAGCCTTATTACGTTCCCAAAGGACCAGATCGAGGAAAATTGGTACCAGACAACGCGGAGTACGGTGTCAAAGAACTCGAACCAGAAAATCCGAATGGTAGTGGCGACTCTCAAGCACCATTGTTTTTCGAAGAGTATGACGAAATCGACGATGCTTCGCCTTCGGCCCACCTGTTTGTGCCTGAGCCTAGTGTAGCCGAGAACGGTCAAACCGTCATGACTACAGGAAACTATTGGATGTCGCTTTCGCAAGATGGCGGCCAGACCTTTACCAGTGTCAATCCCACAACTATTTTCCCAGAAGACTACGGCGGATTTTGCTGTGACCAGGTGCTGCAATATGTGCGGCAGTTCGATATGTTCGTATGGTTGCTCCAGTACGCGTCTGATGGTGCTGGAGTGAATGCTATCCGTATCGCGGTGCAAAGCACTCAGGGAGTGCGCAATAGCAATGGTACAGCCTGGACATATTGGGATTTTACCAATACCACTTTTTCTCCAACTGGCGCGCTTGATTACAATGATATGAGCTTCGGAAACACTTTCCTTTACTGGACCAGCAGCATCGGCGGAGGCGCGAATCGCTACGTTGTTCGCGTTCCCCTCAGTGAGTTGCAGGCGATGGGTACGGTGAATTTTCAATTCACTGGAAGTACGAATGCCTACTGGTCGCATGTGACACAAAATGGTAGGGATGGTGTATATTGGGCGGGCCATGTGGACAATAGCACTATGAAAGTGTATAGCATGATGGATGCTGATAGCTTTTATAGTTGGCGAGAGGTTCCCATCAATTCATGGCCCAACAATACTATTACCTCTACTGCGGCAAATGGTACCGATTGGTTACAAGATGCCTCGTGGAAAACGTATATTCGTGCCGCTGCTGTTCGCGGTAATAGCGCCTACTTTGCATGGATTGCCTCAAGTGGTGGAGGTTTTCCTGAACCGCACGTACAAATTGTAAAGATCAATACCCGTACGTTTGCCTTAGAAGATCAAATGCAGATATGGAACCCGGGCTTTGCCTTTGCTTACCCCTATTTTGAGACGAATGTCGAGGGTGAGTTAGGGATGGTCGTTGCCTTTGGAGGCGGACCATTCGACGCCAGCAGTGGGGTAGGTGTGTGGGGCGACTTTGTTATATATTATCCACGTCTCAGCAGTTCGAGTCGCAATAACTACGGACACTACCATACCGCGCGTAGGGCGGGAGCCGATCAGATGAAATGGGTTGGGGCCGGCTATGTACGTGTAGATGATGGCTCAATCCTACCGTATTACATCAGATTTAGCCGATAAGCAGAGCTGCAAAATTTGATAGGTAAGCAGCGGAAAACATAAATAGACTTACTTCGCGGAGAAGGAGTAACCATGGCGTAAGTTACACAAAGGGTGCTAAAGGCAATATCCTGGGATCTACGCTAGAGGATGAGCCAGCATCCGGTGGCGTCGTGGATAGCATATGAGGGTGTCGGTGAGACCGATGCCCTCGTTTCTGCTAAGCGGGGGAAGTCAATTGTGTGTTGTCGTGGGCAGCAGTTTCTACGTTCCTACAGGTACAATCAGCTAGCTGCGCTCCGTCTGGATGAGCGTGAGCGATGGGCGAAATCGCCTTAGCCGCTGCTACCCGAAAAGATCGTCGGCGGCAAGCTGTACATTCGGTATTTGCTGAACAGTCAGCGTCTCGCCTGCCAGCACATAGCGCACCTGCCGATAGATCTCTGCAACCGGCTCCGTGTACACCTCGACGCGCTTTTTCGCCAGGCTTACGAACCAGACCTCGGGAATATTGGAGCGCGCATACAGCGGTACTTTTTCCTCATGATCGTAGCCTTCCGATGTGTCGGCAACTTCGATAAGCAACAGCACATCTTCGGCCGTGGGATGACTGGTTGCATAAAAATCATCTCGCGGCCGCAGCAGCGCGACATCCGGCTCCGGCTCCGAATAATCATCGAGCTGAAGAGGATCTTGAATGCTGCCAAGTGCATGACCGCTTGTCTGGCGGCTCAGTGCGGCGTTCAACCGTTTGATGCACGCGGCGTGACAACTCCCAACCGGACTTATGACAATGAGTCTGCCCTCGATCAGCTCGACACGGTCGGCTTCCGTGAGAATGCCCACTTCTGCCATGCGGTGATAGTCGGCTACTGAAAAGATTCGCTGCTCAATCGCAGTCGCCATAAGCTTCTCATCCCTGCACAGTTCGTGTTAGATAACGACCTTTAGAAGAACATAACACGTATCAAGCTAGTTTGAAACCACCAATCGCTCATGGTTAAAACCTCTTAATTCCGCTCGTTTGTCGCATCAATTACGCGCCAAGTATGATACACTCACGGCACCGGCACACGACCCGATCACCCTCTGATCGACACTTCCCGGCCGATCGATGCCCGTGATCCCGCTGCCCGGTGTATCCGATATTTACCCGGACAATAGCCTTCACTGTCGAGGGAGACGATTGATGCGACGTTCGTTAAGAGTGCTCAGATGGTTTGGCGTGCTTCCCGTATTGCTTCTGATCGCAGGAACCGGCGGGTATTTCTATCTCCGCCGCTCGCTGCCGCAGACCGAAGGCACGCTTAAAGTTCCCGGCCTACGCGCCCCGATCGAGATTATGCGCGATGTCGATGGTATTCCGCATATTTACGCTGAGGACAAGCTCGATCTGTTCTTTGGCCTGGGCTATGCCCACGCGCAAGATCGGCTGTGGCAGATGGAGTTTCAGCGGCGGATCGGCCAGGGGCGGCTTTCTGAGCTGCTCGGCTCGTCCACGCTCGGCACCGATCGCTTTCTCCGCACGCTGGGAGTCTACCGCGCGGCGACCAGCGCCTGGGAGAAGCTGCCCGCCGAGACCAAAGATGTAGTGAACGCCTACACCTCCGGGATCAACGCGTTTATCGCCCAGCCGGGTAGCCAGTCCTTCCCGCCCGAGTTTACGATCCTGCGGCTCTCGTCGGGCGTGCCAAGCACTGTCGAGCCCTGGACCGGCCCGGATGTGTTAGTCTGGGCTAAGATGATGGCCTGGGATCTCGGCGGCAACTATACAACTGAGCTGCTGCGCAACGATCTGACGCGCGCCGTAGGCGCCGAGCGCGTCGCGCAGTTGCTGCCGGGCTATCCCGACGATGGCGCGACGATTATGACGGCTACGGCCAGTGGCGATTATACGCCGCTGATCGCTGCCGGCGAGGATGTGCGCGAGCTGATGGGCATCGGCAATCCCGGCGGCGAAGGTCTCGGCTCGAATAACTGGGTCGTGGACGGCACCAAAACTACCACGGGCCTGCCGCTGCTGGCCGACGATCCGCATCTTGGCACACGCGTGCCGTCGATCTGGTATCTCGCGCATCTGTCCAGCGGCGATTTCAACCTGATCGGCGCGACGCTACCGGGACTGCCCAGCGTTGTGATCGGACGCAACAACGCGATCGCCTGGGGCGTGACCAATGTCGGCCCGGATGTGCAGGATCTGTTTCGTGAGCGGCTCGACGCTACCGGCCGAATGGCCGAGTTCGAGGGCCAGATGGAGCCGATGACGGTCATCACCGAGACGATCAAGGTGCGTGGCGCGCCCGACGTGACCCAGGTGGTGCGCATCACACGTCACGGCCCGCTGATCTCGGACGCGCTGAACGTCAACAACGCGGACTTGCCGCTCGACCAGCAGCGAGACGAGCTTGAGCCGCTGGCCTTCCGCTGGCCCTCGCTCGATCCCGAGGATACGACAATCGTCGCGTTCCTGGGCATCAACGACGCACAGAACTGGGATCAGTTCAAGGCCGCGCTGAGCAACTATGTCGCGCCGTCGCAAAACTTTGTCTACGCCGATCGCGAGGGGAACATCGGCTACTACGCGCCGGGTCGCATTCCGGTGCGCGCCGGCGGCGATGGTACGCTGCCCGCCGAGGGCTGGAGTGGCGCGCACGAGTGGACCGGCTGGGTGCCGTTCGAGGAATTGCCGCAGAGCTACAATCCGCCTGAGCATTTCGTGGTCACGGCCAACAATCGCCCGGTGCCTGACGATTATCCGCATTTTCTTGGCCGCGAGTGGGCGCCACGCTACCGGGCTGAGCGCATCACCGAGCTGCTGCAATCCAAAGAGAAGCTCAGCCCCGACGATTTCGCGGCGATCCAGGGCGATCGTGTCTCGCTGCTGGCGCGTGAGTTTGTGCCCATTCTCTTGAAGCTGGTCACGCCCGAGAACGACGCGCAGCGCCAGGCGGTCGCGCTGCTCCAGAGCTGGGACGGCGATACCCGAGGCGATAGCGCTGCCGCCGCGATCTTCGAGGCCTGGTTTCAGCGGCTGCCTCAGGCCGTCGTCGGCGATGACCTGAGCAAGAATCTGATGACGCAGTACCAGGGCCGCTTCTCGTTTACGGCGCCCTTCCTGTCCGCAACGCTGGTCGATACCAATAATCCCTGGTGCGACACCGTGACAACCTCTGAGACGGAGACCTGCGCGACGGTTGCCCAGCAAACGCTACAGGCTACGCTCGACTGGCTGACGCAGCAGCAGGGCCGCGATATGCAGTCCTGGCGCTGGGATCGCATGCATGTGGTACTTTTCCCCCACCAGCCGTTCGATCAGGTTGGCCCGCTGAAGCGGTTTTTCAGTCGCTCGATCGCACAAGGTGGCGATTGGAGCACGGTTAACGTCGGGCCGTTCAGCTTTAGCCGGCCGTTCGAGCAGAACAGCGTTCCCGGCTATCGGCAGATCATCGATCTGTCAGATCCCAGCAACGGGCGCTTCCTTCAGGCGATCGGCCAGTCCGGCAACTTCCTCTCACCTCACTACGACGATTTTCTGGCCGATTGGGAGGCTGTGCGCTATCGGCCCATGCGCTTCGACGACGAGGCGGTCAAGCGCGATCTCAAGGCCACGCTGCGTCTGGTTCCATAGCGCAAACGGCTCAGCAAGCAAAAATCGAGGGCGTCATTGTGGACGCCCTCGTTGCCCGTGTGATCTCAGAAGTGTTTGGTTTTAGGCTTGCGGCTGCTGTGCAGTGGGCAGCGGGATGTCTTTGTCGCGGCTCATGCGTCCCAAGAAGAACGGGACGATCCCGTAGAGCAGGAAGGCCAGGCCACCGGCGAGCTTCAGCAGGCCCCAGAAGATCGACGGCCGCGCGTCCGCGTCCATATAGATCACGTTCTCGTCGAGCGCGAAATCGCTGTCGGCGAAGAGGTCCCGCGTTTCTTGATCGATGCTGTTCAGACCCACCTGCACGACGCCGCTCACGGTGCGCAGACCCGGATCGGCGCAGTTCTCCTGCTCCACACACGCCGACTCGAATCTTTCGGTCGAGACGAGAACCTTGGCGATCAGCGGCTGGCTGTCGTCCTCCAGGTAGCTTTCGATGCTGGTGTTGCTGAGCAGCGGATAGTAGAGCTTCGTCGGTACGCCGTTCTTGGTCTCATACACGAACGCTCCAATCGGCGAGCCGTCGGCGACTTCGATATAGCGCGCATCGCCGACCCCGTCAGTCTCGACCTGATCGATGGTAAACGACTGAAGCTCGCTATGGTTGAAGTAGACCGTCAGATCGTCGACCGCTAGATACAGAAGTACACCGCCGAAGACCAGCGCAATAATTACCCGGAAAATCGCTCCCATTGTGCTTTCCTTACCTAAAATGTAGTGACCCGATGCGTCTCCATGAGCGGAGTTTGGGACAGATAGACCGGCGCGGGTGTGGTCTTGCTGATCCATCCGCTGAGGATTATGAGCGAGGCTCGTGCGTGAGCGAGGGGTATTCTAACAACGATCCATGCGATATGCCAGGAAAAAGGTCTGCTTGATTCTTAGTGCTTTTGTTCGCTCGGAGTTGGCCTGGGTACTTCATAGAGCAAACAAAGGAACAAAGGGATTTCTGTAAGATCTTTTGTTTGCTGTTCCTTTGTTCTTTGACAGGCCCTCACCTCATGCCCTACGGGCAAACAAAGGAACAAACGAACCAGGGAACAAAGGGCTCGGTAATATCTTCAGCTTCTTGGTCTCGTCGCTCCCTTTGTTCTTTTGTTCCTTCGATCTTTTGTTCTCCAAAGGAGTTGCTATGCACGGCTTCCTTCTTCCATCGCAGGCGTTTTTGCGCTACGTGGATCTGCCGGGCGCTGATCCGGCCTGTATTTATCTGCACGGCCTTGGGCTCTCGTCGCTGGCGACCTACGCGCGCGTTGTGGCTGAGCCCGGCCTGTCGCAGCGCCGCTCGATCCTGGTTGATTTTCTCGGCTGCGGCTTCAGCGACCGGCCCGCAAGCTTTGGATACGCGCTGGAAGATCACGCCCAGACGGTCGCGGCGCTGCTCGATCATCTGGGGCTTCAGCAGTGCGCTGTGATCGGTCACAGCTTCGGCGGCGCGGTGGCGATCACGCTGGCGGCGCTACGTCCCGATCTTGTCGGTCGGCTGGTGCTGGCTGAGGCGCTGCTCGATCCTGGCGGCGGCGAGACCAGCCGGCGGATCGCGGGACAATCCGAGGAAGAGTTTTGCGCGTCCGGCTACCGGTCGCTGCTGGCCGAGGTTCACGCCGATGCGCTGACCGGCGATCCGCTCTCGATCGTCGTCGCGGGCGCGTTCAACGCCGTCGCGCCGTTCGCGCTCTACCGCTGTGCCGTTGGCCTGGTACGCGGCACACAGCCGACCATGCGCCGGCGGCTGCTGGATCTGACGATTCCACGAGCCTATTTCTTCGGCCATGCGTCGCTGCCCAACCCCGACACCGAGGTGCTGCCTGCTAGCGGCATCACGGTTAAGGTGCTGCCCGGCGCCGGTCACGGCATGATGTGGGACGATCCCAGGGGCTTTGCTGCGGCGCTCAGCCAGACGCTTGATAGCTGAGCGCTGCGATTCGGCGAGTGATGGCTATGTGGCGCTGGTAGTGATTAGAGGACCTCGTGCCCCGTGTAGCGGCGAATATCATTTTCCAGCGCTTCGATGCGTGCCCAGGCGCCATGGATTGGCAGTGGAATTATCCGTTCCCGCTCAGCTCTCGGCAGTTCGATAGCCAGGTTCGTCCAGCCGTGGGCGGCAGGCTGGCGCAGCACGATACAGCGGGTGTCGCCGAGAAAGCGCAGTGGTAGGTTCTTGACGCCCGCGACGTTGTCCCATGATGTTTGAATGCTGTAAAGGCCCATGTTGTGATAGCTAATGCCGCTGGCTGAGGTTTCGATGCGTGTAAGGACGCCGAGCGCAAACATATACACCGTAAGATAGCTATAAAGGACCACGAGAATAATGGTTCGGCCGGCGATAAGCTGGTACAGCAGAACGGCAAACGAAAACGTTGCACCTAACAAAAAGAGCCAGCGGAAACTGTGATAATAAACGTTGCGCTCCGTTGAAAAAACCGGGGTGGGCATAGATACGCTCCTTGCTTTCAGAACGACGTGGAGTGTACCTTACAACCGCTCTATTTGCTGGGCAGTGTGATACCGGGAGCGATGGATGAGGCACATCGCCGCTCGTAATTACAAATGCACGTCCGGCGTAATTTCTCATGCTGTGGAAAGACAGCTACCAGCCTCGTCGCAGACGATCCCTTGATCCGCCATCCTACACGTGCTAAGATGAGCCGTGGAACCGCCGCTGCTTCTGCTCAATGTCATCCTTCCAGGACTACCAGGAGATCGCACGATGCATACGCGGATCTTGCCTCGCCTTATCTCACGACCAGCCTTTGTTCTGTCGTCCTCGTCGTTTTCTACCGGCATCCAAGCTTGGGCAGCCGCCATGTGTCGTGTCAGTTGCACGACTTTTGTACCGGACTGCCGCTCAATCCGTATCACGAATCTTGCTGTAAAGCGCCGGTTAGCTTATGTTCGTCGGAGTGGTGCGAGCGAGCGTGGTCAGTATTAAAGGCGAGGAACTAGCTATGCGGATTGCACAGATCGCCCCATTGTATGAGTCCGTGCCGCCAACTCACTACGGCGGTACCGAGCGTGTCGTGTGGAGCTTATGCGAGGAGTTGGTCAAGCGCGGCCATGACGTCACGCTCTTTGCCAGCGGCGACTCCCACACCAACGGCGTGCTCTTCCCGACAACTCCTCGCTCGCTGCGGCGCCACATGAGCCGCGACGAGCTGCTCTCGCTCTCGCCGTATCTGCATCTCCAGATGCTGAGCCAGGTGTATCGCCGCGCCGACGATTTCGATCTGATCCACTCGCACGTCGACCATGCGACGTTTCCCTTCGCCAAGCTCGTGCCGACGCCAACGGTGACCACGCTCCACGGCCGCCTCGATCTCAGCTATCTACCGCCGATTCTGCGCTGCTACCCGCATCTTCCGCTGGTCTCGCTGACGGTGACTCAGCGCGCGCCGCTGCGGGAGCTGCCACTCAGCTGGGCCGGCTGTGTGGCGAACGGTATTCCGCTAGAGCACTTCACGTTTCAGCCGCAGCCCGGCGATTATCTGGCCTTTGTCGGGCGCATCTGTCCTGAGAAACGTCCCGATTGGGCGGTCGAGGTTGCGCGCCGCGCCGGCATGCCGCTCAAGGTAGCGGCCAAAATCGATCCCGTCGATCAGCAGTACTGGACCGATGAGATCGCGCCGCTGTTCGAGGCGAATAACGTCGAGTATCTGGGCGAAGTGACCGAGCAGGAAAAGGCGGCGCTGCTCGGCGGCGCCTACGCGACGCTCTTTCCGCTGGATTGGCCGGAGCCTTTCGGCCTGGTGCTGATCGAGTCGCTGGCCTGCGGCACGCCGGTGATCGCGCTGGATCGCGGCTCGGTGCCGGAGATTCTGCGCGATGGTGTCAGCGGCTTTATCTGCCGCTCTGTAGATGAGATGGTCGCGGCGGTGGCGCGCGTCCCGACGCTGGATCGGCGCGTGTGCCAGCGCGAGTCGCGACGTTTCAGCGCCAAGATCATGGCCGATGCCTACGAGCACATCTATGCGCAGGTCATCGCTGCGCGCAAAACACCGCTCTACGGTCGGCAGCTCGGCGGCGCGCGCATCACTGCGAGCTAAGCATAGTCAGCATCAGGCCCCGGTTTTACGGACATTGGGCTGCGGCAAGCATTGCCGCAGCCCGTCGCTCCCGATGACACACGCTGCTCGGTAATCGGTCAGAAGCCATAGCCGTATTTGGGACTTTGGGTAGATCTCCGCGTGCCGTCAATCGTCTATAATCACTCGGCGCGGCGCTGTGTGCTGCCCGCCGCATCGTCGCAGGCGAATGTCGATCAGCAAAGGAGCAATCATGACCGATCGGAAGCTTCCCTGGGCCAGAGCCGACTGGTTCGAGCAGGCCAGCGCCTGGATTCATGCGGAGCTTGCGCGGCAGAATATCGATCTGACCGGCGCGATCGAGCAGCCACACATTCGGCCCTGGTCCACGGTTCTGCGCGTGCCCACCAGCGCGGGCGATCTGTACTTCAAAGCGACAGCGCCGGTGCTGGCACATGAGCCCGCGCTTACGCAGGCGCTCTCCACGTGGCGGCCCGATTGCATGTTGCAGCTGCTGGCCACCGATCTTGATCGCGGCTGGCTGCTGATGCGTGATGCCGGCGCGACGCTGCGCAGTCAGATCCAGTCTGTAGCAGATCTGCGCCTGTGGCATCCGATCCTGACAACCTATGCCGAGGTCCAGATCGAGCTGGCGAGTCGCACCGACGAGCTGCTGGCGCTGGGCACACTCGATCGTCGGCTGGCCACGCTGCCCGCACAGTACGAGCGGCTGCTGGCCGACACCGACATGCTGCTGATCGATCAAAAGGATGGTCTGACCGCCGACGAGTACCGGCGGCTGCGCGATCTGGTGCCGGAATTTGCCGCAATGTGTGAGCGTCTGGCGAGCTATCAGATCCCGGAGACGCTGCACCACGACGATTTCCACGATGCGAATATTTTCGTTCGCGATGGCCGCTTTGTCTTCTCGGATTGGGGCGAGAGCTGTGTAGCGCATCCGTTTTTTACGCTGCTGGTCACGCTGCGCAGCGTTGCCTACCGGCTTGAGCTGGACGATCACGCGCCCGAGCTAGGCCAACTGCGCGACATTTATCTTGAGCCCTTCAAGCGCTTCGAGTCGCCTGAGCGGTTGCGGGAAGCGTTCGCGCTGGCGAATCGCGTGGCGATGGTCTGCCGTGTGCTGACGTGGTATCGCGTTGTGTCAAGCCTCGACGATGCGCTGAAGGCCGAGTATGCCGAGGCGGTGCCCGGCTGGCTCCAGGAGTTTCTCAACGCGGGATCGTCTGCCGAATAGTGTGTGCCTCTGAGGATATGTGATCCAGGAAAGGATGAATGTGGGCAAGCTGGTGCTGGTTGTCGGAAACTCGGGCGTCGGAAAAACTACTCTCGTGCGGCGAATCTGTCAGGTCTTGCCACTGAGCTACGCGCTCGAAGAGCACGCCGAGCGGCCCTTTCAAGCGTTGTTCGCCGCCGATCTTCAGCGCTATGCGCTGGCCAATCAGATCGATTATTTGCTGCTGCGCGCTGAGCAAGAAAGCGCGATCCGCCACGGCAGCGGCATCGGGATTCAAGACGGCGGCCTGGATCTGGACTTTTACGTATTCACGCGCTTCTTCCATCAGCAGGGCTATCTCACGCGCGACGAGTATCTGCTCTGTGAGCGGCTGCATCAGCGGCTGCGCCAGACGCTCCCGCCGCCGGATCTGATCGTTCTGCTGACCGCACCGCTCGACGTGCTGCTGAGTCGTTTTCGCCAGCGTAACCGCTCGCTGGAGATCGCCGCCGCCGAGGATCTGGCTCGGCTGCAAGAGCTGGTCGACGATTGGATGAAGGAGGTTGCGCCGGCTCGGCTGCTCAAAATCGACGTCGGCAGCGACGATCCGATGTTTGCCCGCAGCTTGCCCCGGCTCGTCACGACGATCCAATCACTGCTTAGCTCGTAAACTCCACATTCGATCCCAACACAAAAGCCAGCCGCCGGGCTGGCCTTCGTTTTTTGATTGCGTTGGCTGCTAGAGCGCCCGCGACGTATGTTTGGGCGTGCGCAGCTTAAAGGTGAGATACAGGCTCAGACCGATGTAGTAGATCAGATACAGCAGCGAAAAGTTGCTGAGCAGGCTGTTGGGCGTCGGCAGCTGCGGCACGATCAGCGCATAGACGATCAGCCACAGTCCGGTCAGCGCTATCGTCAGCGGGCGGAACGCGACGGTGCGTGAGGGATACACATACTGGATCGGCACAAAGACCAGCAGCGAGCAGAGCACAAAGATCACGCTGACCGTCACCGGCGATAGATCCAGCACGATCGTGTAGAAGGCGACGACGTTCCAGTAGCTGGGAAAGCCCAGGAAAAAGTGATCGTCGGTTTTGGCGTCTACACGGCAGAACTGGTAGCTTGAGGCCAGCAGCGGCAGCGCGGCGAGAACCATCCCCAGATTGCCCGCCGGCAGGTAGTTGCCGCTCCAGAGCAGCAGCACCGGCGCGAACACATAGGTCAGATAGTCCACAATATCGTCGAGGCGGCGACCGTCGAACCACGGCAGCGTCTCGCTGACCCGAAAGCGCCGCGCTAGCGTGCCGTCGGTGCTGTCGATCACCAGCGCGATCAATCCCAGCCACAGTGCCTGCGCGGTGTTGCCCTGAAATGCAGCCAACACAATCAGAAAAGCGAGCACCACGCCACTGGCAGTGTACAGGTGGACCGCAGCGGCGCTGAGCTGGCCCCACGGTGATGTTGTTTGTCGCATCAAGGCGGTATTCCTCTTGGGTTGGCACGACATATCGGGCGCATCATCCAAGGATGCGCTGTCGCAATAATACCAAATTGAGCGCCGCCTGTGGATCGAAGAGTGAGGCGTTCGGATTTGTTTTGAATGAGTTTACATAAATATAGATCGATCGCCTGGGTGGAAATCTTGTTGCACCAGGTGTCCTATCGCGAGTAGTACGGCTAACTCTTTTACAATCGCTACAGCAAGGCATACACTAGGTTGGTCATCACCACCCCCGATTAGACAAAATCTTAACTTTTTATCCCCCCGATCGGTGCTCATGGCTAACCTGGTTGCGCCCTACTTAAGGAGAACATCCCAGCATGAACGCGAACACCAGTCAGTCTACCATCGCCGTCTGCCCTCATTTCGATCCGCTGGAGCCTGGCCAGCACGCTAATCCATATCCGACGTATGCTGAGCTGCGCCGTGAATCGCCGGTATTTTATAGCCCAAAGTACGATATGTGGGTAGTCACGCGCTACGCCGACGTCGCCGCCGCCTTGAAGCAGCACGACATTTTCTCCTCCGTCGGCTCACTGCAAACCAATCCCGATGTGCCGCCTGCCGTGGCAGCCGTGCTGGCAACCGGCCTTGAGTCCGCGCAGCTGATGGTCGAGGTCGATCCGCCGGATCACACACGGATGCGTGCAGCCGTCAATAAGGCATTTACGCCGCAGCGCATCTCGCAGCTGGAGCCCCGGATTCGCCGCCTCGCCGATGAACTGATCGACTCGTTTGTCGCGGATGGACAGGCAGAGCTGATCCACCAGTTCGGCAGCCCGTTTCAGGGTCTGGTGATCTGTGAGCTATTCGGGATTCCTGGGTCGGAGTCGGAGAAGATCAAGCGCTGGTCCGATATGTGGGTCGAGCTGGTTTCGGGTGGCGGCGACGAGGCGCGTATGGTCGAGTGCGCTCAAGCTCTTGTCGACAGCCAGTATTATTTTCTTGAGCAGCTTCGCTCACGTCAGGCGGAGCCCCGCGAAGATCTGCTGATGTCGATGCTGCCGATCGACATGGGCGGCACGGCGTCGATGAACGCGGCTGAGGCGGCCTATAACGCGCTCGATCTGGTGGTCGCCGGACACGAAACCACTATGAACGCGCTCGGCAATGGCCTGATGCAATTGTTCGCACATCCCGATCAACTGGATCAGCTGCGCAGCGATCCGTCGTTGATCCCGAACGCGGTCGAGGAGATGCTGCGTATGGACGGGTCGGTCCTCGGCCTGTTCCGCATCACCACCCGCGAGACCGAGCTGAACGGCGTGAAGATCCCGACCAAAGCGCGCGTATTTATCTCCTACGGCTCGGGCAGCCACGACGAGGAGCGCTTCGAAGAGCCTGAACTCTTCGATATTCGGCGTGCGAATGCCCGCGAACATATCGCGTTTGGGCGCGGTGTTCACGTTTGCATCGGCGCGGCGCTGGCACGGCTGGAGATGCGCATCGCGGTGGAGCACCTGCTGGATCGGCTGCCGAATCTGCGCCTGGCTCCCGATGCTGCACCACAGCGCCTGGAGCACTTCTGGATGCGCGGCTACAAGAAGCTGCCGGTCGTCTGGGACGTTGCCAACTCCTAGCTTTCCTATCAGATAAACAAAGCCGGAGCACTCAAACGAGCGCTCCGGCTTCCGATTCTTCCACCTGCGCCTACAGCTGAACCTGCCGCACCGCCTCGACCTGACCGGCGTAGCCTGCCAGAGTCTGCGCGATGTAGCCCGGCACGTGGTCGGCCCAGCCATACACGTAGTGCACGCCCGGCTCCTCGGGCGGCGCCATAGTCTGCCGGTACGGCGCGATCGTGATCAGGAACGCCTGGGCGTTCGGCGCGATCTCCTGGCGGTAGCGCCGCCACGTCGGCAGGAAGCCCTCGCCGCCGTAGGTGTCGCGCGCCCACTCGACGTTGTCGGTGATGCCGATGAACACATCGACCGCCGTACGCTCCTTGAGCAGCTTCGAGATCGGAGCCGAGACCGCCGTGCCGCCGCCGCCGATCGCGGCTAGCTTGGCGACGATCTCCATCAGCGGCAGCGTCGGCTGGAGGTTCACCTCCACGACGCCGGTCTCGAACGGCAGCACCAGCGCCGTGGTGCTGGCCTTGAGCATCGCGCCCGCCAAGATCGCGGCTACGTCGAGGTAGCGCACCTTCGACGGGTGGCTGATCGAGCCGCTCATCGAGCCCGACACGTCCGGCGCGATCGCGACCACGCCCGGCAGCGGCGGCAGATTGACGAACGCCTGCTCCAGCGCCCGCTCCAGCGCCTGCTTGATCCGCCGCTCCTCGCTATTGGTGTGCTCGAAGGCAACCCAGGCCGCGTGCAGACGGAACGGCAGCACCTTGGCCTTGCGCATCGCCTCGGGATTGGCCAGCCGCTCCGCGACATAGGTCGCCGTCTCGGCGTCGGCCAGCACCTCGGCGCGCTGGAGCGTGTTCAGATTCCGCAGCAGCGCGAAGTAGGGCATCTGCCGCATCAAAAACTCCCAGGTCTGCTTGTCGGGCTTGATCGCGCCGGTGACAACCTCGTACGGCAGCCGGCCACGCTCGATCAGCGTGCGAATCTCCGTCGGGTCCTCGGCCCGCTTCAGCAGCTCGATCGCGTGGATCTGCGGCAGCAGCTCGGGCACGCGCTCGCCATAGGTGTCGCGCCACTTCTGGCGGTCGGTCAGGTAGAGAAAGATCGCGTCGCGCTGCTCGTCGCCCGGCTGCGGATGCGTCAGGCGCAGCACGTCACGCAGCGACAGCTTGGCGCCGGCGTTCGAGCCGTACTTGATCACGTGGTACTCGCTGATGCCGTTCAGCCAGCGGTTGATCTCCTCCTTGATCATGCGACCCAAACCAGGACGGATCTGCTTGCTGCGCACGATCTGGACGAAATCGAGCAGGTCGCCCGGCGTCTGGATCACACGCGAGAAGATCGCCCGAAACAGCGTCCGATCGGCCATCGAGAGGTAGACCAGCCCGATGATCGGCTGGAGCCGCATGGTTCCCTTCTCGCGCGCATACACGATCGCCCGCGCCGCAAACTCAGGATCGCGCGCCAGCATCTGCTCGTGCGTCTCCTTCGCCTGGGTGTAGTTGTCGCCGATCGAGGTGTAGAATGTATGACCCAGCGTATTGGTGAGCAATACTTGCAGGTACTGCTCCTCGGGCGTGCGGGTAAAGCTCGGGAACCCCTCGTGGTTCACGCCGGTTGCCTGCTCGTAGCCGGCCGGGCGCGATCCAAAGAGCCGACGGACGATGTTGGTCATGGGTCACCTCCTATGAAGAAAAGACCAACAGAAACGATCGGGGAAGGCGAGACTCGAACTCGCGACCTGCCGCTTGGAAGGCGAAGGAACTCCCACAAGCACCTCAGCTGAGGGAATGGCGCGGAAGTTTTGGCGTGGTGTTTCCACCGTGCCTGCCGCTCTACCACTGAGCTACTTCCCCGGTGTCCGCTAGGGACGGATGGAGTCGAACCATCGACACGCTGTGTATAAGACAGCCGCTCTCACCGCTGAGCTACATCCCTATAAAACTGGTCGGGCCGAGTGGAATCGAACCGAAGGAACTCCTACCGATACCTCAGGCTGAGGGAAGAATGTAGAAGCCTTTGCTCCCAAGTGAGCAGATCGGCCCGTTATTGCATGAGTGGAGGAGGCGGGACTCGAACCCGCAACCCGCCGATTTTCAGTCGAAGTAGCTCCTACTGTACCTCGCATCGAGGGAAAGGCGCAGAAGTACAAGCTGCTCTACCAATTGAGCTACTCCCCCACGTTGTGAATACCTCCTACGTTTTGTGTTCTCGCCGCTCTGCCTGGCCACGATTGAATGGAGGAGGCGGGACTCGAACCCGCAACCAGTCGATTAAGAGTCGAAGGAACTCCCACAAGCACCTCAGCTGAGGGAATGGCGCGGAAGTCTTGGCGTGGCGTTTCCGCCGTGCCTACCGCTCTGCCAATTGAGCTACTCCTCCATGTGGCCCGTCATGCGCGAATGTTTGATGTTTGCCAATCTCCTTTCTTTAATAGGTTGGCGAGAGGAGGCAGGGGTTGAACCTGCGACCTTCGAGCTTGCGCCCGACGCTCTACCGAAGGAACTCCCACAAGTACCTCAGACTGAGGAAATGGCGCGGAAGCGAAGCCTGAGCTACTCCTCTCACATGGTTGGGGACGAGGGAATATGGCTGAGAATGTGGCATAGAACAGGTTCTACGCCCAGACCATTGGTCCGTTCGGGTTAACGATGTATTCCCAGCACGCACCTCGTCCAATCTATAGCCGGTGAGGGAATGGGGCTGACGCTAGCCCACTGGCCCGTTGCCGGGCTTGAGCCGCTCGCGACGGCCCAAAGGGGCTGTGCCGCACATGGTGCAGCAGTAAGAGCGAAGGAACGCCAGCGAGCACCTCACCGATAACGTACATCTGCCGATTCGGCAGTCATTTGACAGCAATAACACGGAGCGGCGTTTTCACCTGCGACAAGACCGCGTGACGCTGGCTCGACCGTACCGCTCTTAGCGCTTCAACCTGTCCCGCTCCGTGCTCCGGCCAGCCAGGGCCGTCGCTGTTGGTGGGGGAGGTGGGATTCGAACCCACGAAAGCGAACGCTAATAGATCCCGAAGGAACCCCTGCGTTACCTCGTGACGAGGGAATAGTGTAGAGGTCTAACCTATCGCCTTTAACCACTCGGCCACTCCCCCGAAATAAGCCGACGAGGGAAAATTGCTGAAGTCTGGGGATTGCTCCCCTTCGAATGACAGTCGAAGGATCTCCAGCCAGCACCTCGCCGCTTCCCAAACCTGCGAGCGCTCGCGTGCTCGCACCACTCGATCTGCATTCCTCCATCAATTTCGGACAAGCCGAATAAGAGTTTACACTTTACAGTGCAACCATAGTCGCGCTCGGCGATTTGTGTCGCTGCGCTAACTGCTATGTTGGGCGGGGAAAATAAAATCGGCCGCCCGTGGGAGCGACCGATATATACAGCGTATCGTAGGTTAGGCTTGTATATATGGTCGCAAACACCTGAATTGGCGCTTATCCTGCGGGCACATGATGCTTCCACTGGTGGGATAACCACCAGGGAGCCAGTGCGACGCGGATAAATTGCGCTGTGTTTCAGTGTTTAGAACGAACATCATAACTCACCTGATACGTAGTTGCTAACTTGATGTTGTAAAGCTTTTTAGAGGATAGCATATCGATCCGGCTACGTCAAGAGGGAAATTTGACCAATTTTGGATCAATTTTGCTGTTTGGGAGATCCGGCGACTTGTGCTGTGGTGCGTGGCACTTTTGTGCCGCTGGTGGCTGCAAAAGAAGGCCATTTCATCCTATAGCGGAATGCCTGTCCAGCGAGTATGATCAGCGCATTCAACCTCTTCTGTCCACACGCAACGGAGCGTCTGCCAGATCGGTCATTGCCCGCCTCTGCACGATGATCTACCCCAATTTGGCTTCGCTGAGTTTGAGGTTTGTGGCGTCGGTGCGCTCAGTTCGTCGACTCTTTCACCCTACCATCTGGTGCTGTTCAGCGCCGACACATCCCACGCTGGAGGTGCTCTCATGGATGTATTTCGCAATGTAGTGTCCCTTGAACATCAGGCTCAGGCTGCCTATGACGCCCAGCTGTATCAGGAGGCGAGCGTGCTGCATAGCCGCGCCATGGTTGCTGCTCAACATCACGACTCACGGTTAGTTGCAGCCCTGTGCCTGCGCCTGGGAGAAACGCTGAGCGCAGATCAGTCTATGCTCGATGCGGTGACCGTCTACGAGGCCGGTTTTCAGTCATGCTGTGCTGCGACAGCTCTCGATGTTACGCGCCTACTTACGTCATTGCAAAGCGTGGGACCATATTTCTACCGCTTTGATCGCATGGATCAGCCGTGCCACGACGACCCGGCCACAGCCGAGGTGCTACAGGGTACAATGGACGATCCGATCTTGCCCGCGCGGCTGCTGATCGCATGTGCAGAGGAGTATGAGCGGCAGTCGTCGCTGTATCTGGCGCTCTACACCTATAAGCGGGCTCTAGATCATCTACAAGCACCCACAGTGACCGAGCTGCGTGTGGATATTCTGTCGCGGCTTGGGGCGCTGGCGTATCGACAGGGAGAGCTGACTACCGTCGATGCGGCGCTCAGCGAGCTGGTAGAGCTGTGGCTGAGCACGACGAATCCACATCTGCTCTGCCATATTCTGGCTGCGCTCGGCGAATTGTATGAGGCGGTCGGCAGCGTTGAGAACGCGCTCAGCGTCTACCGCGAAGCTGTCAAGATTAGCCTCAGCACGAGCGATGCGGCTGCTATCGGTCGCGCGCGTGGTCGCTTGGTGCGGCTTTCGACTCAGCAGCACGCCGCGCAACGAGGCCAGCGCACTACTCGGCAGGACCAGCCGCGATCTGTGGATCTGCCGCTGCCCGCTCCTCGCGAAGTGCCGGTCGAGACACCGCTACGCCAGCGGGTGTTTGCCGAACCTGTGTACCTAGATGCGGCGAGACGCTGATCGCTGATCTGTAGTTTATCTCGACCGAGCTACCTGCTTCCTGGTTGCAGCCTGTAACACGAGAGCCGATTCACTCGCCATAGGCGAGCTGGGTCGGCTCTTTGGTGTTATGCTGGCTTCCGAATCGGCGTTGAGTGATCCTACCTCTCCGGCCCGTCGGGAGCGCTGCCCGTGGTAGAAGGCGGATCGCTCGCCGGAAACGACTCTTCGACAGCTTCGTCGTAATCCGGCGTCGGATCGCTTGGTAGCTCTTCGGATCTATTTTTGCTGCCCTGGTACACCTGCTCGTCCGGCTTTTGCTCGCGGTCGTTCTCCGTCATATTTCCCCCTTTGTTCGCCTTCGTATGCGGGCTATTTCCAAAGATTTGGAGAGCAACAAATATGCCAGAGCAGCGCGCGTGCCTCAGAAATCCGCTTGCGCTTAATGTTCGTAGACCTACATAAGCCGAAATCGAGCAAAATCGGAGTGGCGATGAT
>DASWTQ010000673.1:0-10665 GCA_036402055.1 Herpetosiphonaceae bacterium | reverse complement strand
AGAAACCTTTGCACTGAGTCCGTATAGTCACGAATCTATATGGCATTCCTTCTGTTGAAACTTTTAATCTCTGGGCATCAGGACACGAAATCCAGCCTGTGCGAAATGTTTATCAGATGTTAGCGCTTCTGTGAGGTTATGATCGTTCATGATGACGAACGAGATACAGTCTGTCAGTCCCCAGGTTTTATCCTGACGTTGTTCATATAAAGATAGGGCACGTTTAAATAAACTTGTATCTACATGAACAACGTGTATATTCTGCGCTTGATAACATGCATGGATATAGATGCTGGCAGCCTGGCGATTTATTGCACTGAGCGCGTTACCTATCTCGGTGAGAACTGATTCGGTTATCCAGGTTTCTGCTGCCTGAACACGAGAGAAAAGGCTCTGTGCAAGAGCATGATAATTATCACGTGGATTCAAGAGCGCTTGCACATAGGCTGTGTCGATGAAAAGTCGGTCACGAGACATATATGTCTACTCTTCTCGTTTCGGCGTTCCATACAAATAGTGGTCGTGCTCAGCAGACCAATCTGCTGGTGCTTCTACAGTTCCAATCAAGGCAGCTATAGCATCCCAGCCTTCTAGATGTCGCTCCTCATGAGAAGAAATACTTGTCACAGCCTGGCGAGTATGCCTTATTTGATGTTGAGGCGAGCGGGCAGTTTTTGTTGCCCTTCCAGCCGAGCCATGTTGTCCAACTTTCGATCGTGAGCCAGCCGCTGTAAATCGCTTTGTTACGCTGCTACGGGTTTTATTGAACTGCGAAGCGGATCGGCGTGGGGATCTGCCCCAATCTCTGCTTGATGATTTGTTATGCTTACCCATCACCGCCACCTGGCTGAACGATTCGCGGAGCTTGAATTACAGCTTTATGTAGCTACGATTCTACTGCAAATCAAGCCCGCTGTATCGCCCGAATCCGCCTCGATCTCGCCCAAATCTCCTGCCGCCTACTCCACCGGCACCGGCACGCGCTCCACGATCTGCTGGACCACGCGGGTAGCGGAGCGGCCACGCAGGCGCGCCTCCGGCTGAAGGATCAAGCGATGGCTGAGCGCCGGAACCGCCATGCGCTTCACGTCGTCGGGGAGCACCCAGGCGCGGCCTTGCAGCGCGGCGTATGCCTGGCTGGTCTGGTACAGCGCCAGCGAGCCGCGTGGACTCGCGCCCAGCTCCAGCTCGTCGGCTTCGCGCGTGGCTCGCACAATCGCGATCACGTACTGGCGCACCACGTCGGCGACCTGCACCTGTTTAACGGCGGCCTGCATGGCGCGGATCTCTTCGGCGGTGGCAACGCTGCCCAGATCTTGTAGCGGATTGGCCTGACTATGTCGCAGCACGATCGCGTCTTCTTCGGCTGCCGAGGGATAGCCCATATCGAGCTTGAGCAGGAAGCGGTCGAGCTGCGCCTCGGGCAGCGGAAAGGTGCCTTCCAGCTCGATCGGATTCTGAGTGGCGACAACCAGGAATGGCCGGGGCAGCACATGCGTCTCGCCGTCGATCGTGACCGTGCGCTCCTGCATCGCTTCCAGCAGCGCCGACTGCGTGCGTGGCGTGGCGCGGTTGATCTCATCCGCCAGAATGATCTGGCCGAAGAGCGGACCCGGCCGAAAAACAAAATCAGCCAGCTTCTGGTTGAAATATGAAAGGCCGGTCACATCGGTCGGCAGCAGATCGGGCGTGAACTGAATGCGCTTGAAATCGCAGTTGAGCGATTGGGCCAGCGAGCGCGCCAGCGTGGTCTTGCCGGTGCCGGGCACATCTTCCAGCAAAACATGGCCCTCGCACAACAGCGCCACCAGAAACAGCTCGATCACATCCGCCTTGCCGACGATCACCTGCCCGATCTGACGCTGGATACGTCCGCACACGTCGCGAACAACCGTCACATCCCTTGCACGATCCTGCACATCATGCTCCTTGCTGCCATGTGTTGTTACAGGCGCAAGTCTAGCATATTTCTGATCGGCGGCGAATTTACGCCTGCAATCTGATATGATCGTCCGGGCATATGCATTGCTGTTATAATAAGCTGTAGTATCGGTTCGCGGCACCGTTTATGCTTGAATAAGAAAGTTTACGAGGAGTACACTGCACATGATGGATATGTCGATGGGCATGCAGATGACCCCGCAGATGCAAATGAAAGCGTCGCCTGCGCTCATCGCACTCAACAACATGCTCATTCTTTCCACGCTTGAGCTGCAACAAATGATTCAGCAGGAGCTGGAAGAAAATCCCGCGCTCGAACTCAACGAGGCCCAGGAAGATCTGTGTCAACGCTGCGGACGTCCCTTCACCGGCACAACCTGCATGAACTGCTTGCAGGAAGATCTGCGCACCATGGAGGCGGATCGCGATCCCTACACCGGGCCGACCGAAGACGAAGAGTTCGATCCGCTGATGCTGGTGGCTGCTCCTCCCTCGCTGGGCGAGACGCTGCTGCGCGATCTGCGCGCCAGCCTGCCCCATGAAGATCACTTCATCGCCGAGTACCTGATCGGCAGCCTCGACGATCAAGGCTACCTTGAGGGCACGCTGGAAGACGTCGCCGCGACGCTTTCGCTTGACATCGAGCGTGTCGAGCGCGTGCTGACCAAGCTGCAAGACGTCGGGCCGGTCGGCGTGGGCGCGCGGGATGTGCCGGAGTGCCTGCTGCTCCAGCTGCGGCGCTTGCGACAAGAGGGCGTGACGCATCCATATGTGGAGCAGATCATCCGCGAGCATTGGGTGGATCTCGGTGAGCATCGTTACGGTGCGATCGCGCAGGCGCTGGGCATCAGCTACGATCAGGTTGTCGAGGCGCGCGACTTTATTCGCAAGTATCTGCGGCCGTATCCGCTGGAGCGCGGCAACAGCGACGGCATGCTCAGCCCCACGCAGACGACGTATCTCACGCCGGATGTGATCATCCGCGAGGAAGAAGGCAATCTGGTGGCCGAGGTCGTCGAAAGCCAGCGCTACTTCCTGCGGCTCAATCCGCTCTACCAGGAGCTGGCCCGGCAGGCGGCGCGCAGCAACGAGGCCAATGTGACCTCGGAGGAAAAGGAGCATCTGACGCAGTTTGTGGGCCGCGCGCAGCTTTTTCTGACCAATCTGCGCCAGCGCCGCGAAACGATCCGCCGCATCGCCAACTACCTGATCGAGCGCCAGGAGCCGTTTCTGCGCAACGGCGTGCGCTTCCTGGAGCCGCTGACCCGCGCTGAGGTGGCAGGAGCGATCGGCGTGCACGAGTCTACGGTCAGCCGCGCAACCGCCAACAAACATGTCCAGCTGCCGTCGCACGAGGTGATCCCGTTCAGCCACTTCTTCACCGCCTCGCTGAGCGTCAAAGACGTGCTGCTGGAGCTGGTCACTAAAGAAGATCGGCCGCTGACCGACCAGGAGCTGGTCGAGATGCTGCGCCAGCGCGGCTTTGACGTGGCGCGGCGCACGGTCGCTAAGTACCGCAATCAGCTCAAAATTCTGCCGTCAACCCTGCGCTAGCCGCATCGCGCCCTCCATCCGTGTCCAGAGACCTGCTCTGGGCTGCCGGATCGAGGGCGCTTTCGATCGGGCGTGGCATAGCTTTTGGTATAGCATGAATAAACATAAGCGAGGGGCTCGACTGGTTGGTCTGCTGGGAGGATTGCTGGCGGCGCGGCTGATCGCGCTGCTGCTGGCCGCTCGGCCCGATAACCCGGCGATCAATCTGTTGTTGACACTGACTGCACCACTGACGGCCCCGTTTCAATTCCTCGATCAGCTGGCGCGACAGCCGCAGTTCGGGGCGCGCCTGGAGCTAGGGTCGCTGGCCGCGCTGGCGCTGGTGATCGGGGTCGCCGCCGTCGTGCAGTGGGTGTTCCTCAGTCGCGGCCCTCGCGATCGTGAGGATAATCATGCGCAAAGCTAAAGATCTCGTCGGCAAAGCAATCGTCAATCAGGCTACCGGCGAGCATATCGCCACGGTTCGGGATCTCATCTTCGACGCCGATGCGCGGCACGTCGCGGCGCTGCTGGTCGATAGCGGCGGCTGGTTCCGTGATGCCCGCGTGGTCTGCTGGGATGCGATCGCCAATATCGGCGATGTGGTGATGGTGCAGGGCGAATCGCCGGTGGTAACTGCCAGCTCCGCGCCGCAGCTCAGCGATGAGCTGAAGCAGGACGTGCGCATCAGTGGCCTGCCGATCATGAGCGACAGCGGCGAGCGCATCGGCACGGTCGGCGATCTTTTCATCAACGATAAGGGCGAAGTGATCGGCTATGAGGTCAAGCAGGGCTTTATGAGCGATCTCGGCGGGCGCAAGTTTTTGTTCGCCGACGATGTGCAGACTGTAGGCCGCGACGCGATCATCGCCGATGCCGTCAATCTTACCTCAACCAAGCAGGCGCAGCACGATCTGGAGGCGCCGCCGGCCACGGATGAGCGCACGGTGTAGCCATGGATGAAGGATTCCGCACATTTGGACAGGTGATCATCAGCCTGATTGTGATCAGCGCGGTTCTCGGCGCGATCCTGCTGGCGCTGGTCTATCGCAGCCTGCGCCGCATTCAGGTGCCGCCGGATGCGGATTTCTTTACGACGGTGCGCGCCGTGCCGCTGGGCCTGGTGATCGCGCTCGATCTGCTCGATCTCGGGCTCGACGTGCTGGCGACGCCGATCGTCTGGGTGATCTTAAGCCGCTTCCGGCTTCAGGCGCTGCGCAACGTGGCGGCGGTCGAGGCGCTGATCCCGTTTACACAGCCGATTCCAACTTTGACGCTGGCCTGGTTTGCGGCGCGGATCATGAACCTTGGCGATCCGCCTCGCGCCGCCGGTCCGAACGTGATCGAGACCGAGCAGGTCGCGCCGGGTGAATATGTTTCACGCACTGGGAGGCCCTAGGCATGGATTCACTGATTAGTCTTTTAATCTTGCTGGTGATCGCGGGCATTTGCGGCGTGATCGCCGAGTGGATCGTCGGCTTCAGTCCCGGCGGCTTCATCGTCTCGGTGATCGTCGGGCTCCTGGGCGCATATATCGGCAGCTGGCTGGCGCTGCGCATTGGTCTGCCGGCGATTTTCAGCGTGTCGGCGCTGCTGCCCGGCACCGGCACCGGGCTCTCGTTCGATGTCGTCTGGGCGATCCTGGGGTCGATCCTGCTGCTGGCGATTATTAGTCTGGTACGTGGTACCGGGCGTTTCGGACGCGCCGGGCGCGGACGACGCGGAAGGTACTTTTAGGTCATGCAGACCTGCGTTATTCTCAATCCGCACGCAGGCTCGGTTGAAGATGTGAAGCACGTCGAGGCGGCGGTGCAGCGGCTGGGCGACCTGAAGCTGCTGACCACCGCGCGGCCCGGTGACGGGCTGCATATGGCGCGGGAGGCCGTCGAGCAAGGCTGCGAGTTCGTGGTGGCGGCCGGCGGCGACGGCACGATCAACGAGGTTGTCAACGGTCTGGCGCAGCATTTCGATCGGGCGGTGCTGGGCGTGCTGCCGGTGGGTACCGGCAACGATTTTGCCCGCTCGATCGGCGTGCCGACCGAGATCGACGCGGCGGTTGAGCTGCTGGCTCGTCGCCAGACGCGGTCGCTCGATGTGGTGCGCGTTACCAGCGACGAGGTTCGGTACTTTATCAATGTGTCGGCGGGCGGCTTCAGCGGCCTGGTCGATGAGAAGCTGACCGAGGATCTGAAGCGCTCCTGGGGGCCGCTGGCCTATCTGCGCTCGGCCGCCGAGGCGCTGCCGGATCTGACCGATTACCACACGTCTATTACCTTCGACGACGACGAGCAGCACGAGGTCAAGACTTATAACATTGTGATCGCCAACGCGCGCTACGTGGCTGGCGGCATTCCGATCGCTCCCGAGGCGCTGCTTGACGATGGGCTGGTCGATGTGCTGGTGGTTCCCGCCGCCTCGATGCCGCAGCTGGCGCTGCTGGTGCCGCAGGTGCTGCTGGGCCAGCATCTCACAAGCGATCTGATCAGCTTCCGCCGCGCCCGTAAAGTTCGGATCGAGTCACGGCCAGGCATGTGGTTCAACGCCGACGGTGAGCTGGTCGGGAATCAGCCGGCTACGTTCGAGGTGCTGCCCAAAGCGCTGCAAGTGGCCGTAGGTACGCCGGCGGCGTAGCAGCTGAGCCATCCTTCCGAACGGCGGTACGCAATCTGCTTCGTGAGGCCGCATCAAGCTGAAGCAGGAGGTTCCATGACAGAACACAATGAAGCTATTCCAACCGGACATACACCGCAACATCGTGCTGAGCAGGAGCCGCGCCCGGACCCGACGCCGGAGCAGGACGAGGGCGACAGCACTGAGTTTTTAGAGCAGCTGGCCGGCACGCATACCGACGGCACGGCCTACATCGACGCCGAAGATGTGGAGCAGCTCGAAGGCATCAGCATGACCGACGTGTATCAGGGCGATACCGACGTCAACCAGGAGCGCGTTGAGGGCGATGCCGAGCGCTTCGATCTGCTGGTGGAGCGCGAGCTGCGCGACGGCGAGACCGACGATGTGATGGAGGCGGTCGAGGAGGGCTTTACCTACGTGCCGCCCGTCGATCCGCCGATCACCTTCGACCGCGATGATCCCGAGTCGATCGAAGTGGCGACCGGCACCGATATTAGCGCGCGCGACCCCGGCTTCGCCGAGAGCGGTCTCGACACCGCGCACATGGGCGAGGACGATATGCGGGCGCTGGTGCGGCGCTCCCTGCGCGACGATAGCTCGACCTCGCATCTGGCGGATCGGCTGGACATCGTGGTGATCAACGGCACCGTGATTATTCGCGGCCAGGTCGACGACATCGACGATACCGACAATATTGTCGCGGTCATCAGCGATATTCCGGGCGTGGAAGAGATCCGCGATCAGACCGAGGTGCGCGGACTGTAAAGGATTTTGAGGATACCAACAGCCCGCGTCTGAACATGACGCGGGCTGTTGGTATGTTCCTCATCGCTGCTTGACGGTCGGCTTTGTCAATGCTATGTTTGGAAAACAGTGATTCTAGAAATGGTTACAAGGGAATAACTATGACAACAGTCGATGAGATTAAGACAGCGATTACGCAACTGCCGCCGGAGGCACTGCATGAGCTGCGTGAATGGTACGAGCAATTCGACGCGCAGCTCTGGGATCAGCAGATCGAAGAAGATGTCGCAGCAGGCCGACTTGACAATCTCGCAGAAGAAGCGATCCGGGCATTTCGCAACGGCGAGACGACCGATCTATGAGGCATATTGCCAGCCCGCAGTTCTGGCATCATTATGCGCAACTCCCAGAATCCATTCAGCAACTTGCAGATAAGAACTATGCCTTGCTCAAGGAACATCCTCAACATCCTTCGCTGCATTTCAAGCAGGTTGGACGCTACTGGAGCGTGCGTGTCGGTATGAGCTACCGCGCATTAGCTGTGGAAATACCCGAAGGAATCGTCTGGTTCTGGATTGGCACGCACGCTGAATACGATCGGCTGATTAAGCGTAGCTAATTCTTCCCCTACCCCACCTCGATGCCCGCGCCTGTCACCACCTCGCCAATGCGCCAGCACGATTGCCCGGCCTCGGCGTAGCGCTGCTCCAGCACGTCTGCCTGCTCCGGCGGCAGCACGACCAGCAGCCCGCCCGACGTCTGCGGATCGAAGAGCAGCAGCTTGCGGCCCGGATCGATCGCGGCTGTGTAGCGCACGTAGCCGTCCGGCTCCAGAAACTGCTGGTTGCGGTACAGCCCGCCCGGCACGACTTTATCGCGCGCGTAGTCGAGAGCGCCCGGCAGCAGCGGCAGCGACTCGGCGTTGAAGCGCAGCCCAACCCGGCTATTGCGCGCGATCTCGGCGGCATGGCCCAGCAAGCCAAAGCCGGTGATGTCGGTTGCGCTGTGCACGACGACGCTCTGCGCGATCTCGGCGGCGATCTTATTGAGCCGCAGCATACTCGCCACCGCCGCATCCAGGTGCTCGGCCTGGCCCACGTTGCGCTTGATCGCCGTGGTGATCACGCCGGTGCCCAGCGGCTTGGTCAGCAGCAGCACATCGCCGGGCTGCGCGTTAGCTTTGGGCGTCACTTTGCCCGGCTCGATCACGCCGGTGACGCACAGGCCGTACTTCGGCTCTTTGTCCATCACCGTATGGCCGCCCGCGATCACCGCGCCGGCCTCGGCCACTTTATCCGCGCCGCCCTGCAAGATCGCCTGGATCACCGAGTGCGGCAGATCCTCGGGAAACGCCGCCACCACCAGCGCCATCAGCGGACGGCCGCCCATCGCGTACACGTCGCTGAGCGAGTTAGCCGCTGCGATCGCGCCGTAGGTGTAGGCGTCGTCGACGATCGGCGGGAAGAAATCCACCGTCTGGACCAGCGCCGTGCTCTCGTTGATCTGATAGACCGCTGCGTCGTCGCTCACATCCAGGCCGATCAGCAGATCGGGGTGCGTGGGCAGCTGGAGCGCGGCCAGTACGCTCGATAGGGCACCCGGCCCCATTTTGGATGCTCAGCCGGCGCACGAAGCCAGATCGGTCAGCCTGATTTGATCCCGTGTCTGCATGTCTGCTCCTTGCGCGGCGTTTCAAACTATCGTCCGGCGAACTGCCGGCACTTACAGAATGATAGCACAATCGAAATGAACAAAGGAACAAAAGAACAAGAGAACAAACAAAGAACAGAGAACAAAGAACAGAGAACAAGCGAGGAACTTCTTCCCCCTCGCCTGCGGCAGCGTGAGAGGGGGGAGCCGAACGAAGTGAGGCAGGGGTGAGGGCCAAGCTAAACGGGCATGTTATAATTCCAGTAGCGACATAACTGCAACAGCCGAACAGGCTTATCCTGATTTTATGAGGAGAACGATGATGTTCGATCGTGACGGTCAGACCGAGGCGTTTAAGGCGGCGCAGGAGCAATGGGAGCAGGAGACGCTCGATCCGATGCTCAAGAAAGCGCCGGAGCAGGAGCGTAACGCCGGATTCACCACGATCTCAGGCCAGCCGATCGAGCGGCTCTACACGCCGCAGGATATTGCCGATACCGATCCGGTCAACGACATTGGCTTTCCCGGCCAGTATCCGTTCACGCGCGGCATTCATCCCACGGGCTATCGCGGCAAGCTCTGGACAATGCGCATGTTCGCGGGCTTCGGCACGGCTGAGGAGACCAACGAGCGCTTCAAATATCTGCTGAGCCAGGGCCAGACCGGCCTCTCGGTCGCCTTCGATATGCCCACGCTCTACGGCCGTGACACCGATCATCCTTTTGTCGAGGGCGAGTTCGGCAAGTGCGGCGTGGCGATCTCCTCGCTGGCCGACATGGAGATCCTGTTCGACGGCATTCCGGTGGATCAGGTCACCACCTCGATGACGATCAACTCGCCGGCGATCGTGATCTGGGCGATGTATATCGCCGCCGCCGAGAAGCGCGGCATTCCGCTTGAGAAGCTCGGCGGCACGCTCCAGAACGATATTTTGAAAGAGTACGCCGCGCAGAACGAGTATATCTTCCCGGTCGAGCCGTCGATGCGCATGGTCGTGGATACGATCGAGTTTGCCGCCAAGCACATGCCCAAGTGGAACCCGGTCTCGGTCTCGGGCTATCACATCCGCGAGGCCGGATCGACCGCCGCGCAAGAGCTGGCGTTCACGCTCGGCGACGGCCTGGCCTATGTCAAAGCGGCGCTCAAGCGCGGCCTCGATATCGACTCGTTCGCGCCCCGGATCTCGTTCTTCTTCAACGCCCACAACGATTTCTTCGAGGAGATCGCCAAGTACCGCGCGGCGCGGCGCATCTGGGCGCGGCAGATGAAGGAAGTCTTCGGCGCGAAGAGTCCGCGCTCATGGTGGATGCGCTTCCACACCCAGACGGCGGGCGTGTCGCTGACGGCGCAGCAGCCCGAGAACAATATCGTGCGCGTGGCGATCCAGGCGCTGGCAGCCGTGCTCGGCGGCACGCAGTCGCTGCACACCGACGGCATGGACGAGGCGCTGGCGCTGCCATCCGAGAAGGCCGTGACGATTGCGCTGCGCACACAGCAGATCATCGCCGAAGAGAGCGGCGTGACCAACACCGTCGATCCGCTGGGCGGCTCCTACTTCGTGGAGGCGCTGACCGACGAGATGGAGCGGCAGTGTCTCGAATACTTCCGCCAGATCGAGGAGCAGGGCGGCATGGAGGCCGCGCTCGAAAAAGGCTGGATTCAGCGCGAGATCTCGGATGCGTCGTATCGGTTCCAGCGCGAGGTCGACGATAACCAGCGCGGTATTGTCGGCGTGAACAAGTACAGCGTTCACGAGCCGCTGGAGATCCCGATCTTGCAGATGGACCCCGAGGGCGAGCAGCGGCACCTGGATCGGCTGAACCGCGTACGCCGTGAGCGCGATCAGGAGCGCGTCAAGGAAACGCTGGAGGCGCTGCGGGTCGCGGCCCAGGGCGACCAAAACCTGATGTATCCGGTGCTGGACTGTGTGCGCGCCTATGCCACGATGGGCGAGATCTGCGATGTGCTGCGCGAGGTTTTCGGCATCTACCGCGAAGTGCTCGTCGTGTAGCAGGCGAGAATTAAGAACAAAGGAACAAGAGAACAAGAGAACAAAATCGTAACACGCTTGTTCCTTTGTTCCTTTGTTCGGTAGTCATGTAGAAGTAGTGATAGAGAGTTTGGTGCGTTGACGGGCATTATGATCATGGATGTAATACCAGATTG
>DASWTQ010000672.1:0-4627 GCA_036402055.1 Herpetosiphonaceae bacterium | reverse complement strand
GCTCAAGGCGGCGCAGCTCGATCCGCGCGAGATCGACGTGGTGCTGCGCACGGGCGGCTCGTCACGAGTGCCGCGCTTTGTCCGCCTGCTGGAAGAAACCTTTGGCAGCACCAGCCTCTTCGACGACGGCGAAGGCATCTTCACCTCGGTCGCCTCCGGCCTGGGCGTAGTCTTCAGCGATGCTGCGCTGCGCCGCACACTCACCGATACCGGCCACCTGCAATAGCTTTCCAACACGCCGCAGAGGCGTATTGTCATACGCCCCTGCACAAATACGGATCGATTGTGTTGCAACGAACGCTAGCGCGCGTTCTCGTCCAGCCGATTGGTCACATTTTGGCGCGCCTCGTCCTGCGGCGGCAGCTGATCGAAATCGACCTGGCTGCCGCTGCCGACGGCTCGCTCCGCGCCCTGACGCAGGTTCATACGATCGACGCGCAGCTGCGCCTCGTCGATCAGCGCGTCGATGTCCGGCCGCGCATGGGGCTGCCCACGCTCGGCATGCAGCGCTTGCAGATCGGCCAGCTCCTGCTCAAGCGTGCGATTGGCCTCCGCGTACTCGTCGCTGTCCGAGGCGTACGTCATACGCTCGTTCACGTAATCTCCCAGATTGTCCAGGCCCTCGCCGTGCAAAGGTCGTCCCTCGCTCATGGTTTTGTCCTCCTGCGCCGCGTTGATCTCAGGATCAGGCCTGATCCCAAACCGCTTGCATCTCGCCCAGATTAGTCACCGCCCGATCCGCTTCATCGCCCAGCGCCCGCTTCAGCGCGCCGAAAAAGCTGTGCACCGAGGCGTCGACCCAGGGGTCGTCGACTGTCTCGCCGACCTCTTCCGCAACCTGAGCGTAGAACTCTTGCCGGGACCACTTCTGCAACAGGCAGACCATGCGACTATAGCGATCGGTGAAATCGCCGCCCCACATCATCTCCTCGACCTGCACCTCGGGCGCCTCGCCGACACGCACCACAGCGGCTAGCTCAGTTGCCAGATCGTCGTCGACTTCGACCGCGCGATGGCGCAGCGCGTTGAAAACACCGCGCGTCCACTTCTCGGCCTCGGAGCGCGACGGAAAATGGCCGATCTGAGTAACAGCCGTGATGAACGTGTCGCGATCGGCCGACAGCGGGGTTGCGCCAGCGCCGCCGGGCGTGTCCGGGAAGATCCCGCGCCGCGACTCGGTCAGATACTCGTCCATCTGCTGGGTCGAGTACTGCGTCCGCGACTGGTCGGCGGTCGGCGCGTTATGGCCTTTGGTGAAGTTGGGCTCGTTGCGAAAATCGTTGCCGCGCTCCATCTCGACGCGTGCATCCGGCCCGACCGCGCGAACCACTGTATCGGGGCGGTGCGCAGACGGCGGCGGCAGCTTGTCGCGCTGGCCGTTGGCCTGATCGATCGCCTCGGAGCGCGCGGGATCGAGGCCGCTGTCGTCGGTGCTCGGCGCGGCGCCGGCCTCGGCGTTATGATGGCCGGAGGTCGCAGCGACATTCTTATTGACGCCGGTCGCGCCTGGATAAGTCTGAGGATCAGCGGCGGTCGCCGATTCCTGGGGTGTACGCTCGTGAGGATTCTCAAGTTGCGTCATTGCGATGTCTCCTTTACACAAACTCTTGGAGCCTTACATCAGCAACTGCGATGCCAGGGCCGACTGTTTGTGCAAAGCCGCAGCCGACACCGCGTGAATCTGCTATCCGGCGCTGCTCGGCATGGGAGCCAGCTCCGCGTGGATCAGCGGCTCAAGCTCGCGCAGATCGCGGATCACGGCACAATCCAGCGCGGGCGCTCGGCCATGGCGGTCGATCAGCACCGGCGTGATCCCGGCCGCTCGCGCGCCGCGCACATCGGCGTAGTAGCTGTCGCCCACATGCAGCGCCTCATCCGGCCGGACGCCGGCGCGCTCCATCGCCAGGTGGTAGAACTGCACGCTTGGCTTGGCAAAGCCGATGTTGCCCGAGCAGAGCACGAAATGGAGGAAGCGTGTAAAGCCGTGCGCCTGCAAAATACGCGGCAGCGTCGGCGCCCAATCCGAGACCGCGCCCAGGCACAGGCCCTGGCTGTGCAGCCGCTCCACAACCTCGCGCGCCTCGGGAAACGGCACCCACGCCGACGGCTCGCCGTACCAGTCGATCAGCTCATGGGCCAGCTGCTGATCTTCGTCGGGGAAACCAAGCTCGTCGAAGATGTGCCGGTAGTAGTCCAACCACATGCTGCGGATCGTGTGCGGCTGCGCCCAATCGTCGCGTAGCGAGTGGTAGCGCTGCATATGCTTGGCGTCGGCGGGCTGCATCGCGGCTTTGATGCGCGCCAGCGGCAGCTCGTGACCATGCGCCCGCAGCACCTTGCGGCAGACTTTGGCGGTCGGCTCGGCGGTGTGGAGCAGCGTATAGCCAACATCGAAAAAGATCGCTTTGATCAAGATCGTTTCTTTCACGTAAGAGAACCAAGAACCTAGAACTAAGGCACAACATTATTCAGCCTGTTCTTGGCGAGCTGTTCTTTCGCTTATAGATTAGCGGCGCGCAGATTCAGGCGCTTGCAGCTCAGACAGCACCTGCGGCAGCTCGGCAATATCATAGATTAGCGGCACGTCCAGCTTGGGCCAGGATCGCCGCCGCCAATCGAGCAGGATCGTGTCCATGCCCGCCGTGCGTGCGCCGCGCACATCGGCGTAGTAGCTGTCGCCCACATGCACAATCCGCTCCGGCGGCAGCGCAGCTCGACGCGCAACCAGCCGGTAGAACTGCTGCGACGGCTTGGCGAATCCGATCGCGCCCGAGACGAGCGCCCAATGGAGGTAGCGCGACAGGCCAAGGCCGTGCAAAATTCGCGGCAATCCCGACACCCAATCGGAGGCGATGCCCAGGCGATAGCCCTGCTCGTGGAGCAGCGCCAGCGTTTCCCGTACATGCGGATAAAGACGCCAGTTCGCAGGATCGAGGTAGCGATCGATGATCGTCTGGGCGTGGCGCGACTCGGGATCGGGAACATTCAGCTCAGCCAGCCACTGACCGTAGTAGCGCAGATACAGGCTGTTGATACGCTCGTCGGCCTCCCAGGTATCGTTCTGCGGTCGCAGATAATCGCTCAGAAACAGCCGCTCGGCCCGGTGATGCGCCGCGTCGAGGGTGGCGGCATCGGCGGGAGCGCCTAGCTCGGCCAGCAGCGCGCCGACGATCGCGGGCGCTTCGCCGTGGGGCTCGATCAAGGTGTAGCCGACGTCGAATGAGATAGCAGCGTAGCGATGATCCGTGGACATACCTACAGCATACCAGCACTGCCAGCCCATGCGCAAGCGGTACGCAGGTCCAGCGGCGGCGCGCGCAAACCAGTATAATTGTGGATGTTCACGGAGTAAAATCTAATCCTATGGACGCTATTCGCCAACGTATTCCACGCTCGATTGTGATCCTTTCGGAGAACATCAAGTTCGAGCATACGATCTTTGCGCTGCCGTTCGCCTACCTGGGCAGCTTGCTCGCCGCCGACGGATTCCCGCCGCTCGGCGTGTTTTTCTGGGTGACCGTCGCGATGGCGGCGGCGCGCACGGCGGCGATGTCGCTCAATCGCTACATCGATCGCCACATCGACGCGCGCAATCCACGCACGGCTCGTCGTCCGATTCCGGCGGGCCAGCTTTCGGCAAGCTCGGTGCTGATCACGGCGCTGGTCTCGATGCTGATCCTGGTGATCGCGGCCTACATGCTGAATCCGCTGTGCCTGCTGCTCTCGCCGATCGCCGTCGCCGCGCTAGTCTTCTACTCCTACACCAAGCGTTTTACGCCGTTATGTCACGTCGCACTGGGCCTGACCGACGCGATCGCGCCGGCTGGTGGCTGGCTGGCGGTGCGGCCTTCGTTCGCCTGGCCCGAGGTGCTGCCGATGCTGCTGCTGGCGCTGGCGGTCGCGCTCTGGATCGGCGGCTTCGATATGCTCTACGCCTGCCAGGATGTCGACTTCGATCGCCGCGAGGGGCTGCACTCAATGCCCGCCGACTATGGCGTGCGCTTCGGCCTGAACACGGCGCGCGCGTTTCATATCGGGATGCTGGCGGCGCTGATCGGCGTGGGCGGGCTGCTTCAGCTCAGCTGGCCGTTCTATCTCGGCCTGGCGATCACGGCCGGGCTGCTGGCCTGGGAGCACAGCCTGGTCAAGCCCGACGACCTGAGCAAGATCAACATGGCGTTCTTCAACATCAACGGCTACATCGCGATTGTGCTCTTCGTGACGACGCTGGCCTCGCTGTACATCTAGGAGAAGGAACAAAGGAACAAGGGAACAAGGGAACAAAGGGTTCTCAACAGCACGACGGGATCGGGCGCTCGGCTCGATCCCGTTGTTGTGCCGGCGTTGTGCATCGGCGACACGTGCCCGGCAGCTTTACCACCGCTGCCCGAAAAATATCGATCTATGCTAGCGGTCCTCCACTTTTGGTTAATTCCTGGTATAATTGCCCGGCCCCTCAGTGTTGCCCTATGCTTTCGCTGGTAAAGCCGCGCTTGTGCGCCTTTACGATCAAGGCATTGTCGGTGACTCACGCAGACAAGAGGAGGCCGCTTCACACGCAACACCAGAATTATTGACCTTCCAAGCACCTGGATTCCCTTCTGAGCAACCTCTACATCGTTATTAG
>DASWTQ010000671.1:0-19628 GCA_036402055.1 Herpetosiphonaceae bacterium | reverse complement strand
TTCGATGGGACAGCTCTCGCTGACGGCGCAGCGCTGGATCGGCTATCTGACGCTGGTGCTGCCGGCGCTGATCGGCGTGATCCTGGGCGTGCTTGGGCTGCGTCAACGCAAAAAGGCGCTGGCGATCGTCGGCCTTGTGCTCAACACGCTGTTCGCGCTGTACTTCGCGCTGGTGCTGTCATTCGCCGGATAACCTAGAAAAGCAAGGTGGATCATAGATATGGTGCTATAGCGGCTCGAACGATTTCTATTCTCAGATTATTTGGAAGGAGCAGCCATGCACGCTGTCACTCAACTGCTGCACGATCTGGTCGCGATCGATTCGATCAATCCGGATCTGGTTCCCGGCTCGGCCGGCGAAAGCGCGATCGCGGCGTTTATTGCCGACTGGCTGCGCGCGGCCGGGCTTGACGTGGAGATCGACGAGCCAAGCCCTGGACGGCCAAGCGTCGTCGGCATTGCGCGCGGTAGCGGCGGCGGTCGCTCGCTGATGCTCAACGCCCACGTCGATACGGTCGGCGTCGCGGGCATGGAGCAGCCGCACACGCCCAGGATCGAGGGCAATCGCCTGTATGGTCGCGGCGCGTACGACATGAAAGGCGGTCTGGCGGCGATCATGATCGCCGGAGCCGAGGCCACAAAGCACGATCTGCGCGGCGATGTGATCGTTACCGCCGTCGCCGACGAGGAGTACGCCAGCCTGGGCACCGAGTCGATCGTCAAGCGCTGGCGGGCGGACGCGGCGATCGTCACGGAGCCGACCCAGCTTCAGATCTGTCTGGCGCACAAAGGCTTTACCTGGCTGGAGATCGAGACGCGCGGCGTGGCGGCGCACGGCTCAAAGCCCGACCTCGGCGTCGACGCGATCGCCAAGATGGGCCAGGTGCTGGTCGGGTTGGAGGCGCTGGATCGCTCGCTGCGATCGGAGTCGTCGCATCCGCTGCTGCACAGCGGCTCGCTGCACGCCTCGCTGATCAGCGGCGGCCAGGAGCTGTCGAGCTATCCCGAGCGCTGTACGCTGATGGTCGAGCGGCGCACGATTCCGGGCGAGACCCAGGCGATCGTCGAGGCGCAGATCAAGGAGCTGCTGGTGGAGAATGCTGCGCGTGACGCCGGCTTCCAGGCCACGCTGCGCACAACCTTTGAGCGCTTACCCTTCGAGGTCGCCGCCGACGAGCCGATCGTAGTCGAGCTGCTGCGACAGGCGCGCGGCATTCTCGGCGCGGAGCCCAACCTGGTCGGCGAGACGCCCTGGATGGACTCGGCGATCCTGTCGGCGGCTGGAATCCCGACCGTGGTCTTCGGGCCGAGCGGCACAGGCGCGCACGCCGTCGTCGAGTGGGTCGATCTCGAATCCGTCGATCGCTGTGCCCAGGTCTTGCTAGCTACCGCGCTGGAGTTTTGCAAATAGTCGCGGGGAGAAGGGAATCGTTGATGAATCACCATGCGCGCTGGCGGCTCGATTTTGCTCGTACGCTGAATAAGAAGCTGGATCGAGCGAGCGGCCTGGAAGCCGTGATGGTGCTCGGCTCGGTTGCGCGCGGCTACAGCGATGCCTACTCAGATCTGGAGATCATGCTGGTCTGGGATCAGCTGCCCGACATCGATCGGCAAGCGGCGATCGCGGCGCTGCTACAGGCGGAACATCGCTATCCCACCTTCGATCCCGGCTACCAAAGCTCGTTCCGCATCCAGGGCATCCCCGTGGATCTGTGGCACACGACCGTTGCGCAGGAAGAGGCGATAATCCAGCCGGTACTGACCGAGTATAGCCTGGATCTGGTGGCGAATAACCGGCTCGATACGCTGCGATCGTGCATTCCGCTGCGCGACGGTCCTTGCGTGCAGCGCTGGAAGGCCCTCAGCCGGGAGTATCCCGAGGAGCTGACGATCCGCTTTCTGGAAACCTATCTGCCGCACTTTCACCAGCGCCAGCTGAATCTCGCGGCGCATCGCAACAACCTGACCAGCTGCTACCAGCTGCTGAGCAGTATTCAATGCAGCCTGTTTCTGGTGCTGCTGGCCTTGAACAAAGCCTATTTCCCGACCTTCAAATGGATCTACCAGACGCTTGCAACCTTGCCGATCGGTCCCGCCAACATTGTGGAGCGGCTTCAGCAGATGTTCCACGAGCCGCCAATCCGGGCCGCCGCCCAGCTGCGCGCGGTGCTGGCCGAAACTTTAGACATTGTGGAGTCGCGCTATCCGCAGCTCGATACAGCCTATCCGCGCTATGGCCTGGATCAACCGGCGCAGAGCTATGAATCGGTATAAAGTTGGTCGTGGCCGGTGAGCGCCTGTGCTACGATCAGCAGCCGATCTGGTGATCTGAGGAGCAACACATGGATTTGCGCGAGCAGAAATATCTGATTGTCGATGATCGACTGAGCGCCGAGCCCGAGATTGGGCGCTGGCTGTGGGCGTTCCAGGATGCTCGCCGGCGCACGCTGAGCAATCTCGACGGCCTGACACAGGCGACGATCGACTGGTTGCCGCCCAACGACGAGAGCAGCATCAGCACGGTTCTGTATCACATGGCGCTGATCGAGGCCGACTGGCTCTACACCGAGGTGCTTGAGCAGCCATATCCGGCGGAGGTCGTCGCGCTTTTTCCATATCCCGATCGCGAGGCGCAGGGGCATTTGACGCAGGTGGCGGAGATCAGCCTGGATCAGCATTTGGAGCGGCTGGCAACTGTGCGCAACCTGGTGCTTGATGTTTTTCAGCAGATGAGTCTGGCCGAGTTTCGCCGCGTTCGCTCGCTGCCGGCCTACGATGTCACGCCGGAATGGGTGCTGCACCACCTGATGCAGCATGAGGCTGAGCATCGCAGCCAGATCGGAGCGCTACGCGCCGCAGCTGAGCGAGCGCTGGGGCAATAGCTCGGTTGGCGGGCCCTCATCCCCTGCCCCCCTCTCCCGTCGCCTTCGGCACAGGCGAGGGGGAATTATTGGTACTCTTTTTGTTCTTTGTTCTGTTGTTCTTTGTTCTCCCGTTTTGTTCCCTTGTTCCTTTGTTCTCTTGTTCGTTAGGTTCTAGGTTCTTCGCTCTCCGCCCCGCTAGACGTACAGCACATCCGTACCCGGCTCGGCGCGTCGGGCGCGCTCCGCAAACCCCGTGTAGAAAAACGGAATATTGTCGGCCTTATCGCCGGACAGTCGGCCTTTGACCTTATCCCAGGCCAGCAGAGCAACACGAAACGCCGGCTCGCCGACCACCAGCACCGGCTGATCGCGCTGCTCGAACCAGGCGTAGCGACCGCCAAACTCGCGCCGTGCAACTTCCAAAATGTAGCAGCCGAAATCCTGCACCAGCGACTGTAGCTGCCCCGGGCTCATGTCGCCCACGAAATCGGACGCCTCGTCGAGCAGATCCTCGACAATCGCCAGGCTGGCCTCGGAATAATCTAAACTGCCGCTGGCTCGATCCTGAAGCGTCGCGATCAACTGCTCGGCGGCGCGCGCCACCTCCTGCGTCAGTGGATCGGTCATGGTGGGCTAAACCTCCTAGCGTCTGGCTCCCGGAAGCCGTAGAGCACAAACTTATCAACACAGCGGAATAAAACTGCCGCGTGGCTCTCGGCTCTCGGTTCTCGGCTCTCGGCTCTCGGCTCTCGGTTCTCGGTTCTCGGTTCTTGGTTCTCGGTTCTTGGTTCTCGGTTCTCGGTTCTTGGTTCTTGGTTCTTGGTTCTCCCTGTTAGGACACGTTGCAGCTCTAGCTCGTCGTCCTCAGCATCTGAGCGAGCTGCTCGGCGATCAGACGCAGCGGATCGCCGGTGTGGTAGGTCCGACTCAGAATCACGCCGCCCTCAATTGAGGCCGTGATCCAGGTCGCCAGATCTTTGGCCCGTGACTCGCTATAGCCACCGGCCACCAGCTTCTCCTCGAAGGCGCTCTGAAGCAGCGTGTACGCCTCGCGACAGGCCAGATTCAGCCGCTCGTTGGTCGTCGCGGTCTCCATCGCCACTGTCAGCAGCGGACCGCCGCTCTGAAAGCCCGAAACCTCGACGTAGTGCGCGATCGTCTTGACAAACTGCTGGATAGCATCGGCCACGTCGTCGCTGCTCGCCATGCCCTGGCGAATGCGCTCGGCAACCGTACGCCCCGCCCACTGGATCGAAGCCTCGGCAATCTCGTCCTTGCCTGCCGGAAAGTAGTAGTACAGCGAGCCTTTGGGGGCGCCGCTCGCCTTCACGATCTGGTTGAGGCCGGTCGCATGAAAACCCTGGCTCTCCATCAGATTGCAGGTCGTCTCGATGATCTGATCACGCGTCGAGGTCATGAATACTACGGCTCCTTGTCGATCGCGATAAACGTCGTACCCGGCGGCGGCGACTCTACCACATTCCCCTGCTCATCCGCCAGCCCGATCCTCTGAGCCATCTTCGGGCCATGAGCCTTGACGAACGCTTGCATCACTTCGCCGATCAGCGCAGAGTCCTCCACGATACTGGCAGTGCCGCCGACGTTGCGCCCCTGGAGCCGCATCAAAACAGGAGCACCGCCACGTAGATTCTTCCACCACGGGCTGTGCGTCAGCACAAAGATCCGATCGTACTGCTGAACATAGCCCAGCGGCAAGGTGTAACGTTTGCCACTTTTGCGCCCGTGAAACGACAGCAGCAGCATCGCATGGCTCAGCCGGCCGTGTAAGGGAGAGCGCAGCAGCGCAGCCATCAGCGGATTGATCACACGGTAGAAGACCTTGGGAAACGGCGGCTTGGGCGGCTCCTGACTCAACGACTGCGCTTCCGGTTGCGAAAGAGTCTTGGTTTCCATACCAGCACCTCACCTCGTAACTGTTGTACAGAATTATCCTATAGCTAAATTATAATGACTGGTCTATATAATAACAAGAGCAAAGGAGGAACATATGCAAACGCCAATTCTTGTAACGGGCGCGTCAGGTAATGTCGGTCGTGAGATCGTTAAGCTGCTGAGCGAGGGCGGCTTTGCGGTGCGGGCAGCGGACCGGCGAGTGGCGCAACCGGAAGCGGAGCCAATGTCTAATGTCGAGGCGATCGCGTTCGATTTTAACAAGCCGGAGACGTTTGCCCCCGCGCTGGCAGGCGTGGAGCGCATGTTTCTCATGCGACCACCGGCGATCGCGAATGTCCGGCGTTTCATCTTTCCGGCAATCGACGCAGCGAAACAGGCCGGCGTTCAACATATCGTCTTTTTATCGCTGATCGGCGTGGAGAAGAACCGGATCGTGCCGCACTACAAGATCGAGCAGCATATTCTGGCATCCGGCCTGGACTACACGTTTTTGCGCGCCAGCTTTTTCATGCAGAATCTCAACACTGCACACCGACGCGAGATCCGGGAGCGGAGCGAAATTTTTGTACCCGCAGGCAAGGGCAAGACCAGCTTTATCGACGTGCGGGATATTGCGGCAGTTGCAGCACTGGCGCTGACTCAGGCGGGTCATGCCGGGCAAGCCTACGATCTCACCGGCGGAGAAGCGCTCGACTACGATCAGGTGGCACAGCTCTTTTCGCAGGCGCTCAGTCGCCCGATCATCTATCGCCGGCCATCGCTGCTGCGATTTCTACACCGGCAACACGAGAGCGGCGTGCCCTGGTCGATGGCGCTGGTGCTGGCAGGAATCTACACAACTGCGCGGCTGGGCCTGGCGGGACGTCTCGCGGAAGATACCCGGCGCTTGCTGGGAAGAGCGCCGATTCGACTCAAAGACTACATCGACGACTACAAAGCGGCCTGGGCTTAGCTCACGATCGGCGATGCGGCCTGAACAAACGCCGCTTGCGCATCGGCCTGGCGGCGCTCGTTCGGGCTGCCTGATTCGGAGAGCGGCAGCGCCAGCGTAAAGGTGCTGCCCCGGCCCTCCTCGCTGGCAACTGCCACGGTTCCGCCGTGCAGCGTAACGATCTCCTTGACCACAGCCAGCCCCAGGCCGATTCCGTCGATCTGCTGATCCTCGGCGTTCGGCGCGCGGAAAAAGCGCTGGAACAGGTAGGGCAGCGCCGCCTGCGGAATCCCGATGCCCTGGTCGGCGACGACCACAATCGCCATGTCGTCGCAGCGCGCAATCTGCACATCGATCGGGCCGCCATCCGGGCTATACTTGACGGCGTTGCTGATCAGATTTTGCAGCACCTGCTCCAGACGAACGGCATCGCCATACACCATCAGCGGATCGACGAGCACCTCGACGGAAAAGGTATGCTGGCGGCTGGTCGGCTGCATCTCGGAGACCAACCGCCGTGTCAGCGCCACCAGATCGATCGACGCGCGGACTAGATTGAAGCGGCCGGTATCGACGCGAGCAATATCCAGCAGTGAGTCGACCATCTGCGTCAGCCGCAGCGTCTGCTCGCGGATGCGCTGAGCGATGTGATGATCGCGCTCCTGGGCCTGCTCCATGCGGCCGATCCGGCGCTGAAGATGCTCGATCGAGCCTAGCAGCGTCGTCAGAGGATTTTTCAGCTCATGGGCGGCGATCGAGAGAAATTGCTCGCGCGCACGCAGCCCTTCCTGCGCATCTTTGTAGCGCTGGGCGTTGATCAGCGCCGCCGCCGCGTGCTCGGCCAGCGCCTCCATCAGCGGCACATCCGCCTCAGTATACTGGCGCGTCCCACGCACCACGCCCAGCGACAGCGCGCCGATGATCTGGCCGTGCGCGATCAGCGGCACGACCATGCCGGAGGTCGGGCCAAGCTCACGCAGCAGCTGGAGATGCTCGTCGTCGTGCGCGGTGTCCCGAAGCTGCCGATCCGTGATCTCGTGGTGCAGCTCGGCGCGGCGCGTGCGCAACACCTTGGCGACTGGATGATCGATCGCGCTCAGATCGGGCGGATAGCGCAGCTCACGCTTGAGCAGCGCGGCCTCAGCCGGATCGGCATGAACGGTCGTCACCCGCTGTATACGTCCCGAAGGCATCAGCTGGTCGAGCAGGCAGTAGTCGGCCAGTGCCGGCACGATCAGCCGCGTGATTGTCGCCAGCGTCGTCTCGTAGTCCAGCGACGCGGAAAGCTGCAAGCTGGCATCGTTCAAAAAGCGGCAGGACTGCTCCCGTGGCGGCGCGTGGGCTGCCGGCGCCGCAGCCTCATCGCAGGGCTGTAGCTCGGTAGCATGTAAGGAATGGCTCTGAGTTTTTTTCTTTTTCATAGCACAGCGTGTGTCGATAACGCGCAGCGAATCGCGCCAGACGCGGCGATCCAGGCAGCTTTACGCCTTGAAGCATCCACTCCCTGAGCCCAAGCATCACCCGGAAATGCTAGCGCCATGCTGCCTGACGGTCAGATCAAGCGGACAGTGGCTGAAACATCGAGGGGGTGCAGACAGGCGCAGACTCGGTACGTGAGAATCGGCTGCCCGATGTTCAAAGTCCAGGGATGGTTGTATGCTGTTAACTAATGGGAATAGAAATGGTGGAGAACACTCTCCATCAGTACTTCTTCTGGTGTCCGCTCATAGTGTACCATGATGTTGCGCCGCCGCCACAGCCAATGTCTAGTACATCGCTCCTACCGTTTCAAACCCGCCAAAAGTCTTAGGTAAAACTAGGCCCTTCCGGGTAAGTCCATAGCGACATCTCTGCTATACTTGCAGACAACACCCGTAGGGCTGTCGAGATCTTTGGCTTTGTTCCGGTATCGCGCGTCTCGCTCGTTCGTGCGATCCTTGGCGAGCAGCCCAGCAGCATGTGGCTACACGCCAGGTTTGTAACCTCTCGCCCTACGAATAAACTGTCATCTTTCGGTCTAAAACACACACAACCTGAGAGCGTCGGACTTGTCCGGCTCGTGGAGAGCAGGCTGCTTCGGGCAGCCGGATCTACCGTATCCTTGCGATCTTGCACCTGATGGTGTGAGTCTGCTCGGCTATGGCGCTGGACTCTACCGAATCTCACGGACTGGATCGCTCCAGGCCCTGGTTTGATCGTACCCAGGCGCGTAAGGCAATAATAAAAATCTTTTAAGCACACCCGTAACTAATACGACTATTTGTCGTTTATCCTTTTGGAATCACCCGTTCGTTGCATTACGCGCAACCTGTCCCATCCCTAAAGATCTACATCTAAACGTGTCAGCACAAAGGACTTCGCTATGCGCATCCTTCGCGGCCTGCTGGTTCCACTGCTCGTCATCAGCGTGATCTCGACATTCACGCCGAGCGCCAGCTTCGCAACTCCGAGCACCACACAGCCGGAAAAAAAATGCAAGCCGAAGCGTGGCGATTGCCCGCCCGGCAGCAACAGTGACTTCGGCATTCTGAGCACTGCCAACACCATCTTCAACGACCGCCTCGGGATCATGACCAATACCGAGGGCAAATTTGCGATCGGTGCGTTCCCCGATAAAACGACCGGCGGCGTGACGGCGGCAAGCTGGGACTTGAGCTACCGCTGGCCAAACGGAGGCAGCACCTCAGCGACCACCATCCGCGTCGACGGCACCGATTACATCTTCGGTGCGACTGATGAGGGTGGAACAATGCTTGGAGTGCCGGCCAAGGTCGATGCCCGCACTCACCGCACTGTATGGCAGATCGACGGCATTGAGGTTACGCAAACGCTTCAGATCGGGCTGAATCCTCATACCGGCCAGAAAGATACCGCGATCATCGCCTACACACTGCGCAACAACAACCTCCTACCTAAGACCGTCGGCACGCGGGTGATGATCGATACCGAGATCAATCAGCGCGACGGATTTCCGTTCCGCGTTCCCGGCGCCGGCATCATCACACACGAGACCGACTTTACGGGCGCGAGCGTGCCTGATGTTGTTCTGGCCGCGGCAACCTCGATGACCGACACCCAGGTCACCGCCAGCACGCTCAAGGGCAGCGGCGCGACCACGCCGGATCGGCTGGTGCTGGGCCACTGGGGCAGACTCAGCAACAACCGCTTCGACTTCACCGTCGACCCTGCTACCCCGCTCACCGACGATAGCGCCTACGCAGTCTACTGGAATCCCAAGCTGCTGGCCGCAGGCGAGTCGCGAACGTTTGTCACGCTGTACGGCCTGGGTCAGGCCACCGTCAATAAGACCGCTCCTTTAGCCCTGAGCGTGCGTGGCCCGGCGGCGCTTGGTCGCGTCTGGAACGACTACACGCCGAATCCCTTCGACATCACCGCCACGATCTCCAACACCGGCACCACCACAACCAACGGCACGCAGCTCACGCTGACGCTGCCGCCGCAGCTTACGCTTGCCGGCGGCACCGCAACTCAGACCATCGGAGCGCTGCCGGCGGGACAGGAGCGCCAGGTGTCGTGGAAGGTACGCGCGACGCTTCAGCACACACCGGCGAGTCTTTCCTACTCGGTTGCCGCCAGCGCCACGGGTGTCGCCGCCAAGAGCGTGAGCCGCACGCTGGCACTGCCTGACCTCGACGCGACAGGAACCGGGCCGTTCGCGGTTCAAGCCGGACAGTATCGTTACAATCCGCGTCTGCACAAGGACGTGATCGAGATCTGTAAACAAACAGATTGGTCTCTACCGCCACCGGCTTCCTGCACCGACGCGGGTAAAGCGCCGATCGATATTTGGGCGAATGTGTTCTGGCCGAAAGATCTTACCAAAGGCCCGTATCCGCTGCTGGTCTTCCTGCATGGCAACCACAGCACCTGCGGCAGGCTGCTGTCGACCGGTGTGCGCGTAGACGACAGCCCGGAGTACACCGTCTTCGGCACATGCACCGGAACCTCCAACATCATTACGCCCAACCACAAAGGCTACGACTATCTTGGTCAGAAGCTTGCCTCGTGGGGCTATATCGTCGTTTCGATCAACGCCAATCGCACGATCACCGGCGCAAACAACGCCTACCCGCCCACGGATGCCTTTGGAGTCGACGGCGGCGTGATCCGCTCGCGTGGTCGCCTGGTGCTCAAGCATCTTCAGCTCTGGCATCAGTGGAATACCACAGGTGTTTCCGATGCCTCGTTCGGCACGACGATCGCGGCCGATACCACATTCAAAGGCAGTATTTTCAAAGGCAAAGTCGACCTCGGCAATGTCGGGTTGATGGGCCACTCACGCGGCGGTCAGGGTGTACGCAGCGCCTATGTGCAGTACCAGCCGGCCACAAGTCCCTGGCGCGCTGCAAGCAAAGTACCGAACGTCAGCATCAAAGGCGTTTTCGAAGTCGCTCCGACCGACTTCACACGGGCCGGTGTTCTCCCGCCGTATGAGACGATCGGAACAGCCTGGAACGTGCTGCTGCCTATGTGCGATGGCGACGTGATGGATCTTCAAGGCGTCCAGCCCTTCGATCGAATGCTGCCGCAGACCGGTGAGGAACCTGCCACGCAGAAGAGTTCATACGCCGTCTGGGGCGCGAACCATAACTATTACAACACCGAGTGGCAAACCAGCGACTCTGATGGTTGTGTTGGCACGGGTAACACCGCGCTCTTTACGCCGGGAGCCACCCTCGGCTCGCCTACGCAGCGTCAAACCGGCCTTGCCAGTATGATGGCGTTCTTCCGCGCTAACGTCGGCATCGATCCGAACTCAACCTACAACCTGAACTTCAACCCGCTGGCAACCCTGCCGCCGGTTGTTACCTCAGTCACACGTGTCGATCGCGGCTATAGCGTCACGCCCAATGCCACGATCTCGCCAGTGCTGGAAGACTTCAGCAAGGCGGCGGGAACGAACACCGCTAGCGTGCCGAACGATAGCGCGAACATCACGATCAACCATGACCTGATCGCGACGCAGGACGGCGATCTTGATGGCGACGGCATCAACGACGGGCCGTTCATGCACCACGACGAGACCCAGCGCGTCGGCGTCATCTCGTGGACCAGCGCAGCAGCCGGTAATTTCTTCCAGACCAACTGGCAAGCAGCAGGCAGCGGACGCGACATCGCCGATTACGCAACGCTTGACTTCCGTATTGCCCGGCAGCTCAGCGCCTTGAACTCCAGCGCCGCAACCAACTTCTCGATTCGCCTGGCGCACGGCGACGGCTCGCTGTCAGATCCGGTTCAGCTCAGCCCATACGCCAGCCTGAACGGACCCGTCGGCGTTCCGCTTAGCTCTAGCTTCAACCTACAGCACACGCTGCTCCAAAGCGTGCGTATTCCGCTCAAAGACTTTGCCAGCGCGAAGCTCAACCAGGTACGCGGCGTGCGCTTCACCTTCGACGGCACGGCGACGGGCGCGATCTATGTCGCCAACATGGTCTTCTCGCGCCAGTTCGAGCCGACGCCGTTCTCGCGGCAGTTCGTCCCGACCGGAGCGACGCCGTTTAGCGTTGAGACCGAGCAAGTCGCGCAGCCTGCCCCGCAGATCGCCGCCGAGATCGAGGTGTATAGCCCTAACGGCTTCCCGATCCGCGACGCGATGCCGGTGCTGCGTATCGGCGACAACGAGTTCACCTACAGCCGCTACAAAGATACCAGCTTGAAAACGTTGGTCTTTGGCCTGACGGCCGAAGAGTTCGCCGCAACGACCAATGGCGAGCCAATCACGTTGCTGTATGGACCGTATCCCGGCTCCCAGCAATGGATCTTCGGACCGCTGAACAAAAACAATCGCCGGTTCCCTGAGCAGCTGCGCCCAACCCAGCAGGCCGCCCGCGATCTGCTGGCATCGCTGCGGCCCCAGGCGGCGACGGCGCAGGAGCAGAACCAGATCGACGCGGCGCTGCAACGGCTGGATCGCACGCTGGCTCCCGGCGCGTGGCGCGACACAGCTCATCTTGCGCCGAGCAGCGCGGATCAGGTCTTCGACGAGGCGCAGCAGATCGTCACCAGCTTGCAGGGTCTGATGCAATCCAACTCCAGCACGATCCCAGCTCCGGTGCTGCGTAACTTCATTCGCACACGGGTTGTTCATGTGCTGCGCGGCCTGGCAGCGCAGTCGATCGACGAGGCCACCGCCGGACAGCAGGGCCTGGATCAGGCTCGTGCCGCGCTGGCCCGTGGCGATGATGCCGCTCTCAACGACCAGTTCGTGAGCGCGGTCCAGCACTACCGCAGCGCCTGGCGACAAGCCCAGCGCGCAACTCCCTAAGTCCTTTCACTCAGCGGCTTTCCCCCACCGCTGAGCTTACGCAAGTCCATGCTCGGCAACGAGGCGTTTGTCGCTCCGGCGGCAGCGCCTCACAGCCCGTGCTCGCAGAGCCGATCGCGCGCTCGGCGTCGTGGTGCCCCACGCCCGGCGTCCGTCGCGCCTCGGCTCGGTGTCCGGCCACATCGTTCGTATGACCCGTTCGGGATCGCAAGTCGGAGAATTGTATGGCGCGTTCGCACCGCATGTTACGACTACTCGTTCTGTCGATGGTGCTGTTGGGATTGATTCCGCAGCGCACCTACGCAGTTGATCTCAACGCCAATCGGATCGCCGATGGGCTGCGGAGTTTCTCCGCGCTGATCGACACCTTTGGCACATTCGAAGAGCTGGGAGAGTCCATCCCGCTCACCACCATCAGCCCCGGCGGCGCGGAGGGCCTGCGGCTCAACGATCTGTTCAAAGATTCGCTGGGCCAGGCGCTCGACAGCATTTCGTCGTATGAGAACCTCGCCGAGCTGCGCGACACGATCGACGCGGCCGACGGCACCTACGGCGGCGTGTTTATCAGCTTTGATCAGGTCAAAGTCGAAGGGAATGCTCAGTACAGCGAGCTGATCGACGTGAGCTTCCAGGTAAGCGCCAAGCGCAATGTCACGCTGCCGCTGGCCTTCAGCGAGGGCAAAGTCAGCCTGACCGGCGGCGGCATCGCGGCTGAGCTGGCGCTCGACACCACGCTCAACTTCCAGCTCAACACCAGCACGACCGATCCGCTGCTGGAAAATCTGGCCTTCTACATGCAGGGCACGCCCAAAATCAACGTGCATGTGAATGCCCAGGGCGCGGGCGGCAGCGGCACGACGATCGGCACGCTCAACGCGCAGCTCGGCTTTACCAATGTCAGCGTCACGGGCAGCGCCGCGCTGGACCTCGACGCGGCCTTGCAGCTGATCGATCCCGACGGCAACGGCAAGCTCACCGAGTACGAGTGGACCAACACCGCGCTCGTGGATCTGGTCGAGGTCAAGTTTGTGGACGATCCCAGCACCAACGCGCTGGCGGCCTCGCTGAGCATCGACGCCGCGCTGATCGAGGGCAGCCCCGACGGCTCGATCTCGATCGTGGATGCCTCGCTGGTCGACGGCCTCAGCGCGCCGACGATCAATCTGAACGCGCTCGACGATTTCACGAATATCGATCCGGCCGCGATGTTGAGCGGCCTCGGCCAGTTCGCGGCCGGTCTGCTGGCGTCGCAGGGCGCTGCCGATCCCAAGCTGCCCTTCCTCAACGAGCGCCTCGGCGACGCGATGGCGTTTGCCCAGCCGCTGATCGAGTTCATCAAGCGCCAGGGCGACGCCGCGATCGTCTGTGGTAAGAACAACACCTCGCCGCCAACCGGCGACGTGACGACAGCGCTGGCCGGCGATGTGGTCTACTGCCAGGCGGCGGCGCTGCAAAACCCGACCGCAGTTACCTGGACGATCAAGGCCGCCAGCGGCACAGCCGGCGCGAATACCAGCGGCGCGTCTGCGCTCAAAACCGTTGGCACCAGCCCGACGACCAACGCTCAGTTCAAGCTCAAGACCGCCGGCAAGCCGCAGGTCGAGGTCACCTTCACCGACGGCGACGGCGTGAGCCACAAGGTTTCGCCGCGCTTCACCTCGGCTCAGGAGCTGTTCGAGAAGCTGGCGGATCAGGCGCTGGGCGGCTTCGACGGCAGCTCAGACAACATCAAGTACGATAAAGCCACCAAGACGCTGACCTATCGCCTCAAGAAAACCTTCGATCCCGCCAAGATCGACGGGCAGCTCGACTTTGGCGATCAGCTGCGCTCGGAGACCAACCTGGTCGGCCTGAGCCCCGATAGCGGCGCGAGCGTCGAGATCGATCCGTCGAACGTCGAGCTTGACATCACCTTTGGCGTGATTCTGGTCGGCGATGTCAACAAGATCGTCGAGAACGGCGACATCGCGGATCGCTTCTTCATCAAGGTGCGCAGCGGCGAGAACGAGCACGAGTTCCGCGCCGACACCACGGTGAAAGCGACTGTCAAGCTCAAAGGCCAGATCGGCCCGATCGAGGTGACGGCGCAGGGCAAGGACGCGGCGACCGCCTTCGAGATCGCGCCCGCCGTGACCGGCAAGCCGATGGTCGCGCTCGACATCAAAGGCCCCGGCATCAAAGTCGGCGGCAGCGCGCCCGACGCCTTCACGATTCCCGACGCGATCCGCGTGCGCGAGCTGCTGGGCAATCTCGGCTCGAATATCGAGGCTTCGTGTAACGTCAAGCTCAACAGCGGCATCGCGGTCAGCGCCGGTCTGCGCGACGCGGCCAATCAGATCATCAGCGGCGACGTCGCGATCGCCTGGCCGGATGTGTTCGGCGATGATTGTATTCCCGACACCGAGAACCTGAACGTGACGCCGAATATCGGCTTCAACGACAAGCTCAAGGTGCTCGACATCGCGCCCTTCGCCAGCGGCACCCACAACGGCGCCAACGACTCGGCCACGCTGATCGACAGCAGCCGCGACTTCACGCAGGTGCCGGGCCTGGTCGGCTCGACGCTCAAGAACACCACCGACGGCTCTAGCTGCGATGTGACCTCGCTCGACGGCAACAACCGGCCGGTGTGTACGCTCAACGGCGGCACCGAAAACGACTGGGACGCCGGCGATAAGTACGAGGTCGGCGGCGATCCGCTGGCGCTGCTCTACGTGATCATCGACAGCCTCGACAAGCTGGCGATCGCGGTGGAAAGCTTCACCAGCCAGGACGATCTCGACAAAGAGCTGCCGATCGTCGGCGTGACACCGCGCAAGCTGATCTCGCAGTTCCGCGATGTACGCAACGCCGTCAACGATATTCGCAGCGGCCCCAGCGCGATCATTTCGTGCGGAACCGCCAACACCGACGCCCCGACCGGCGATGTGAGCCTGGTTGACGACGGCACGACGATCTACTGCCAGGCCAAGAGCGTGCAGCAGGTGACCGACGTCAAATGGGAGATCACCGGCGGCAGCGTGACCTCGGGCGCGACCGATGGCGCAACCGTCGGCGCCGATCCCACAGCCAACGCGGTCTTTGTCGTCAACGACGGCGACGCCGGCACGCCCAAGAGCAAGCTCGGCGACTACAAGATCAAGCTGACCTTCACCGATAGCGCGGGCAAGCACACCGCCAACTATCCGGTGATCCAGCCGAAGTCGCTCGACAAGCTGGAAGAGCTGATCGAGTCCAAGCTGGATCTGCCCGCGCAGGCGCTTGACTTCTCGTTGCGCGATCTGCCGAATCCGGGCGAGACCACGGGCGACGGCATTCAGGACCTGGTGATCTCGCTGGGCTATGGCATCTGCACCACGCAGAATGCCGTGATCAGCGCCTGCCAGAACATCGACAAGACCGTCGACCAGCTGACGGTGCCGGTCAAGCTCAACCAGGGCGACACCGATCTGGTCCAGATCACCTCTGACTCGTCGCTCCAGCTGGAGTATGCCGCGCGTGCCCGGCTGGATCTGGCCGTGCCGCTGCCGGCGAAGTTCGATCCCGGCAAGCTCGTGATCCTGGACTCGACCGGCGTCGAGCTTGAGGCGGGCGCTGTCTCGAACAACCTCAACCTGAGCGCCAGCATCGCCGCGCTGAAGGTCAAGCTGGGCAACAACCTCAAGCTGGCCAGTGGCTCGCACACCGGCAGCGCCGACGCGGCAGCGCTCACCGACGGCGCGGCGGACTTCACGACCGCCAAGATTCCGGTCGGGGCGCAGCTCAAGAACACCAGCGACAACTCCAGCTGTACGGTCGCGACCGTTGCGGCGCAGAGCCTGACCTGTACGCTGGCTGGCGGCGCCGAAAACGATTGGGACGCCGGCGACACCTACGAGGTGTACAGCATCGGCACCGCCAAGATCGGCGCGGCCTTCTCGCTCAAGAACCCCGGCCCCGACAATGTGGCCGACGGCAAGGAGACCATCGCGGCGGGCGACTTCCTGGGCGGTCTTGAGGCTTCGTTCGGCGGCCCGGCCACGCCTGTGGTCTGCGGCACGACGACTCCCGAAAACGCGCAGACTCCGGTCCCGCTCAACGGCGACGCCTGCGCCAAGCTCTCGATCGGCCTTGAGAACGGCTCGGACGTCAAGTACCTCGGCGACATCGACTTCCGCATCGAGGACATCACGGATGGCCCCGACGAGCTTGACGACCTGGACGGCTGGTACGTTTCCACGCCGGAGGATCTGGGCGAAGAGATCGCCAAGCAGCTGCTCGACTGGTCGCTGCTGCTGCGCTCGGTACAGCAGCTCTTGCTCAACCTTGAGCAGCGTCTCGACGGCAACAACTCCGGCAACAGCGTGCCGCTGGTCGGTAAGGCGCTCGACGCGGGCGCGGACGTGGCCCACGCGCTGCGTACCGGCGTGGTCGAGCCGCTGATCACGCTGGCCGATCTGCTCAAGCAGGTCGACGAGGCCGGCGAGGTCAAGACACTGATCAAGCAGGAAATCTTTGCTAAAGTCGGCCCCGGCGGCGCGAATCTGCTGCTGGATCGCGACGGGCAGAATGGCGTCACGATCGACGATGTGCGCGTGATGCTGACCTGTAACTCTGTGCCCGACGATTGTCAGGACACCGAGAAGAGCACCGAGATCGACGACGTGCGCGTCACGGTCAAGATCGGCCAGGGCTTCACCGAGGAGCTACCGTTCGACATCGGCCTGCCGGGCCTGCCGCTGCGTAGCGCGGGCAACGTCAAGGCTGACGGCGGCTGGTCGCTGCTGCTCGACTTCGGTCTGAGCCGCACCGAGGGCCCGTACCTGGTGGCCGGCGGCGCCGATCACGGCACCGATCCCGAGCTGAGCCTGAACGTCGGCGTTGGTCTGGGCGATGCTCCGGCCGCCTGTGCCAACGATCAGCTGCCGTCCGATCCCAACAGCGGGCCGGAAGGGCTGCGCGGCTTCGCGCCGAACCGCTGTATCACGGGCCAGCTGGGCTTCTTGCAGGTCACGCTGCGCGACGGCGGCGACGATAACCACCAGACCGCCAGCACGGACGACGATCCGACCCGGCTGGATCTGACGACCTCGCTGGATCTAACCTCGACCAGCACCGATCAGAAGCTGAGCCTGGCCGAGCTGTTCGACGACGGCACCAGCCTCAAGCTGGCGCTGGGCGTGAACGCCAACGTGGATCTGCGCATCCGCACCGGCTTTACCGAGGGCTCGGATCTGCCGAGCGTGCTGGGCACCTTCCACCTGGCCTGGGGCTTCACCGTCGGCAATCAGTCGCCGCCGGCCGACCAGGGCCTGACCGAGCTGCGCTTCGAAGATCTGCACCTCGACGTAGGCGCGTTCGTCAGCCGCTTCCTTGAGCCGATCGCGACCAACATCCGCAAGGTGACATCGCCGCTCCAGCCGGTGATCGACACAGTGCGCGCGCCGCTGCCGGTGCTCTCGGATCTGGCCAAGCTCGTCGGACAAGATCCAGTCTCGCTCTACAGCTTGATGAAGCTTCAGGGCTACGACATGGAGATGATCGACAGCATCATCGCGCTGATCGAGTTCATCAATAAGGATCTGCCTAATCTCAACACCGACAACCTGCTGATCCCGCTGGGCAACCTGGGCGGCGCGTTCGATGTCAACAAAGACCTCGCCAAGAACGGCCCGGTCGCCTCGGATCAGGCAGACTCGCTGGTCACCAATCCCGACAGCGCGACCGATCTATTGTCGAAGATTGAGGAGCGCAACCAGTCGCTTTCGATCATGGCCGGCAACGACGGCGCGTTCGGCGTCAAGGGCCTGTCGTTCCCATTCCTCGAAGACTCCAAGCAGATCTTCGGGCTGATCATGGGCAAGGACGTGACGCTGGTCCGCTACGAGCCGGGCACGCTGCGCGCCACAGCCGGCGTGAGCTACTCCTTCGGCCCGATCATGATCGGCCCGGTTCCGGTCACGATCACGATCAGCGGCTCGGCGACGATCGAAGGCCGCATCGCGCTGGGCTACGACACCGCCGGCATTCGCCAGGTGCTCGAAGGCGGCTCCGGCGATCGCCTGCTCGACGGCATCTTTATCGATGACCTCGACGCCAAGGGCGTGGACGTGCCCGAGATCAAGCTGATCGGCATTGTCTCGGCGGCGGCGGCGGTGGATCTCGGTATCGTGGCGGCCGGTGTCGAGGGCGGCATCCAGCTGACCGTCGGCATGAACCTCAACGACGATCCGAATCCTGACGGCAAGCTGCGCATCGACGAGGTCGTCGAGAAGATCAAGAATCCGGTCTGTCTCTTCGACATCGAGGGCAAACTCGAAGCCTTCCTGGCGGCGTTTGTGCGCATCGGCTTCAGCTTCTTCAAGAAGACCTTCCGCTTCGAGATCGTGCGGGTGACGCTGCTCGACTTCACGGTCGATCTGTGCGAGCCTGAAGATCCCGACCTTGCGTCGGTGGTCAACGGCGATCTTGTGCTCAAGATCGGGACGAACGCAGGCGGACGCGGCATAGCCGAGGACGAGAAGAACGAAGAGGTGCTGGTGCGTCAGCTCGACGCGGCGGGTACGCGCTTCGCGGTCTCGGCCTTTGGCGCCTACGAGGAGGTCACGATCGCAGCCGGCGGTCGCATCCTTGGCGACGGCGACGCCGGCAACGACGTGATTACGCTTGAGCCGGGAGCCGACGCCAACGGCGATCCAATTCCGTTCACGGCCAGGGCGGTGCTCTCGGGCGGCGACGGCAACGACAAGATCAAGTCCGGCGATGCCGACGACACGCTTTCGGGCGGCGCCGGGAACGATAATCTCAACGGCCGCGACGGCAACGATACGATCAATGGCGACGCCGGCGACGACGTGCTGAGCGGTGAGATCGGCAACGATACGATCAACGGCGGCGCGGACTTCGACTCGCTGACCGGCGGTCCCGGCGCGGATACGCTCAACGGCGAGGCCGGCGACGACGCGCTGATCGGCGGTCCCGGCACGACGGCTAACCCGGATCTCGGCGATACGATGACCGGCGGCGCCGGCAACGATACGCTTGAGGGCAATCAGGGTAACGACACGCTCTACGGCGACAGCGCGGTCACGTGCGACTCGACGAGTGCGAGCGTCACCGGCGATGATCAGCTCAACGGCGGCGAAGACAACGATCAGCTCTTCGGCGGCGCGGGCGTAGATGCGCTGGTCGGCGACGTGGGCGACGACACGCTCTGCGGCAACACCGGCAACGATACGCTCGACGGCGACGCCGAGGGCAACGTGGCCGGCGGCAACGACGTGCTCAACGGCGGCGACGGCGACGACGAGCTGCGCGGTCGCGGCGGTGAGGACGATCTGTTCGGTCAGAACGGCAGCGACAAGCTCTTTGGCGACGCCGGCAACGACGACCTGAGCGGCGGTCTCGGCAGCGACGAGCTTGACGGCGGCAGCGGTCGCGACTATCTCTTCGGCGATAGCGGCAGCGTGAATCGCCCGGCCGGAACCACCGACGCACAGCCGAGCTTCTCGGAGTCGGACGGCGACACGGATACGATCCGTGGCGGCGACGGCGCGGACGTGCTCTTCGGCGAGGGCGGCGACGATCAGGTCTTTGGCGACGCGGGCAACGATCAGATCGCCGGCAACGATGGCGCTGATACGCTGCGCGGCGG
>DASWTQ010000670.1:0-14506 GCA_036402055.1 Herpetosiphonaceae bacterium | reverse complement strand
TGGGAAGTCTGGGTCAGCGAGGCGCAGGAGCGCATGGTGCTGGCGGTGCCGCCCGCGACGCTTCAGGCGTTTCTGGATCTGTGCGCGGCCGAGGACGTCGAGGCCACGGTGATCGGCACGTTTACCGACGATCAGCGGCTGCACGTCAGCTACCAGGGCCAGTCGCTGGTCGATCTCCAGATGTCGTTTCTGCACGACGGCCGTCCGCAGCGCGAGATGGAGGCGGTCTGGTCGCCGCTCAGTCCCAGCGGCAGCATCACGATCGATGCGCGTCCGCAGTCGCTGCGCTCGTCGCTGCTGGCGCTGCTGGCGCATCCCAACATCGCGACCAAAGAGCCGATTGTGCGCACCTACGATCATCTGGTGCAGGGCCGCACGGTCCAGGGTCCGCTCGGCGGCAAGACCGGCGACGCGCCCACGAATGCGGCGGTGATCCAGCCCCGGCATACGGCGGCTACCGGCGTCGCGATCGGCTGTGGTGTCAATCCGCGCTACGGGCTGCTCGATCCCTACTGGATGGCGCTAGCATGCTGCGATGAGGCCATGCGTAACGTCGTGGCAGTCGGCGGCGATCCGTATCGTACGTCGCTGCTCGACAACTTCTGCTGGGGCGATCCGCGCGTTCCCGAGCGGCTGGCTGGGCTGGTCCGCGCCTCCGCAGGCTGCGCCGATGTGGCCCGCGAGTGGAGCACGCCGTTTATCTCGGGCAAAGACTCGCTCAACAACGAGTACCGCGACGCCTCTGGTGAGCGCATGCCGATCCCGCCGACGCTGCTGATCTCGGCGCTCTCGGTGGTGCCCGACGTGGCAAAGACTGTGACCGGCGAGCTGAAAGAGCCAGGCAATCTGATCTATCTGATCGGGCGCACGCGCAACGAGCTGGGCGGCTCGCACTATCTGCTGCTGCAAGATCAGCTTGGCGCAAACGTGCCGCGCGTGGATCTGATCCAGGCCCGGCGCACCTTCCGGGCGCTGCACAGCGCGATCCAGGCCGGGCTGGTCCAGTCCTGCCACGATCTCAGCGAGGGCGGCCTGGCGGTCGCGGCGGCGGAGATGACGATCGGCAGTGGATTGGGCCTCGACCTGGCGCTCTCATCGATGATTGCGGACGAAGATTGCGACGACGACGCGATTCTGCTCTTCAGCGAAACACCGTCGCGCTTTCTGGTCGAGGTGCGGCCCGGCGACGGCGACCTGTTCGGCAGCTTGATGGAAGGCGTCGAGGTGCGGCTGCTGGGCTTTGTTGCGGCCGAGCCCGAGCTATGTATCGAGGGGCTGGACGGCGTCGAGGTGCTGCGCGAGTCGATCACGGCGCTCAAAGCGGCCTGGCAATCGCCGGTCGGCGCGACTCTGGAAGCATAACCATGAGCGAAATAGTGTGGTCTCCGGTAGAGTTTACGCAGGCGGCGGCGCAGGTGCTGGCGGCCGAGCCCGAGGTCGAGATCGTCGGCATCGGCGAGCTGACGCTGAATCTGCGCGTGCGCGGCCGTGAGATCGTGGGCGATCTCGAAAGCTTCTACAACGCCTATCTTGCGTCGCCCGAGCGCATCGACGAGGTCTGGCTGTCGCTCACGGAGGCGCTGCTGGATCAGCCCGTCGATCGCAGCGAGGACGATCTGGATCGGCTGCTCGATCGCGTCATGCCGATGCTCAAGCCGCTGGCGCTGCGGAGTGAGCTGCGCGCCCAGAATCTGCCGCTGGTGGTGTATCGCCCGCTGATAGCCGATCTGATGGTCACCTACGTGATCGACGAGGGCCAGAGCGTGGTGTATCTGAACGAAGAGCATCTGGCCAAGTGGAGCATTACCGAGCCGACGCTGTACTGGCAGGCGCTCCAGAATTTGCGCGAGAAGCCCTGGAAGCCGTATCCCGGCATGATCGGCTCGGGCAAGTCGGCGCTGCTGATCCTCAACGGCACCGACGGCTACGATGCGACGCGGCTGCTGCTGCCTGAGCTGTTCGCCGATTTCGTGGCGCGGATGCCCGGCACAACGGTGTTTGGCGTGCCCAATCGCGACTTTTTGATCGCTTTTTCGGATGTGGATCAGCGGGTCTTTAGCCAGGTGCGCGCGCAGATCGAGGTGGATGCGCAGACCCAATCCCATCCACTCACCGACCAGCTGCTGATGCTGGTCGATGGGCAGCTACAGCTATACGCGCCCGATGCCTGACTCTCCCCCGTGTTGTGAGCAGACACACAGGGCATCGACGTGCACGCTGCAAGGGTTTTGACGATCAAGCCCTTGCAGCGCTTATTGCGCACTGATCAGGTGCGCTACGATTCTAGGGTTTAGACGGCTACCGGACAGGTAGCTGTTTGATCATGGCGGCTGCGCGGCCGGCGCATCGTCATTTTGCTGTCCCGGCGCGTCGTCACAGATGCGCTTCATTTGCGACTACCTTCTTCGCAGGAGCCGCCCATGTCCACCTCGCTTGTGCTGATAACCGTTATCTGCTACCTGTTCGCGCTCTTCTTACTGTGGCGCGAGCGCTCGCTTCGCTACCTGCTGATGCTCTTCGCGGGGCATATGGTCATGCTGCTGCTGCCGATCTGGCAGCGCGTGTACCAGATCCGGCCGATGGATGCCGCCGGGCTGGAGCTACTGGGCCGCTTCACCATTCCCTGGGGCCTGCTGATCGGTGGTGGGCCGCTGCTGGCGCTGCCGCCGCTGATCTTTTACTACGGGCTGCGCCATCGCTGGTGGCCGCGTCACTACCTGGCGATCTGGCTGGCCTACGCGGCGTTTGTGATGTACTTCCTGTTCATCGAGGCGCTGCTGGTGCGCAGCGGCGCGCTGCTCTTCGACAACTCGCTGCTGATCGCCGACACAGCGATCCCGGCCGAGATTGTGCAGGCGGTTCTGCTCGGCGGCGTGAGTCTGGGCATGGCCTACACGCTGGTCAGCACTCGCCACTACGCGCTGCGGATCGCCATTCTGCCGCTGCTGCTCTCCGGTGTCGCGTCGGCGCTGCTTTTTCTGGGCGTGTTTGCCAGCCCGCTGTGGGTCTCGGGGCTGCTGGATCAAGAAGGCTGGTTTGTGGTGGGCGGCGGGCTGGTGAGCCTGGCGCTGGTGCTGTGGGGCGTGCATCTGCTGGCGAGTGGTCTGCACGCCGGCCGGAGGCAGCAGTTTGTTTGGCGGTAGCCTGAAAGGCACGGAGGTGATAATTCTCCCCAGATCCCTGCTTGCCTAGCATAATTGAGATGGCGTATGCGTCCTGAAGACATCCTGATTCTTTATACGTTCAATAGTCTGCGCACGATAGCCCGTACTCGCGAGTATCCGCTTAGTGCGCTACGCCGATCCGATCTGATCTCCGCGCTCGCCGAGCGTCTTTTCGATTCCAGCGAGATTCAACGCACGCTGGCTCTGCTTTCTGAGCGGGAGCGCGCGACGTTGAGCGCGGTGGTCGAGGCAGGCGGGCGACTGGCCAGCGATGAGCTGGCACATTTTTTACTGGAACAAGGCGTTGTCGAAAGCGTGGGACCGTCACGGCCGCGCGAAACGATCGACCGGATCGCGCCCTCGACGCGCCGCTTCGACGAGATCTGTGCCCGGCTGACCGCTCATGGCCTGCTCTTCTCCGAGCCCAAAGCGGGCGGCACGCTGGCCGGACCCCACGATCTTTCGCCCGGCCAGGTGCTTTTTGTTCCCGGCCCGGTCTTCGATCTGGTGCGCCGGCTTGGACAGGAGCCAGCAGCCGAGCAGCCGTCGAATCCGGCGCTGGATACGCAGCGCCGGCCGGTGGTCGAGCAGCAGATTCGTGGCCGGCTGATCGTGCAGCCCTCGTACCAGCTGCTGCTGCTGCCGCCGCTCGACGATTCGTCGCTCCAGCGGCTGCGCGAGTTTAGCGAGACCGTGCGCATCGCCGAGGTGGCCGAGTTCAAGCTGACGCAAGCCGCGCTCTTCCGCGCTGTGCAGCAGGGAACGGCGGTCGCGGAAGTGATCGCGTTTTTGGAGCAGCGCAGTGAGCAGCCGCTGCCGCAGAATGTGCACTACACGCTCGGCGCGTGGGCGCGTGTCTTCGAGCAGGTGCGCATCTACGCCGATGCGGTGCTCGTCGAGGGCACGGCCGATCTGCTGGATCGCTTGCAGGCCGATGCGCGGCTCGCAGCGCTGGTGATCCGGCGGCTGACTCCGCAGCGGCTACTGCTGAAAAACGGCGCGCTGGTCGAGCAAACGCTGGCGACGTTGGACGAGCTGCCGCTGGTGATTCCCTACGCCGCCGCTCAATCACGGCTCCAGTTCTCGATCGACGCCGATGGCATGCTAACACCCAGCTCATCCGCCGACCTGCTGCTGCCGGTTCGTCTGCGCCGCGTGGCCGAGCCGCTGGCAGACGGCCGATTCCAGCTCACGCCTGAACGTATCCGCTCGGCAGTCGCGGCGACTCCCGATGGGCTGACCGGCGTGCTCAAGTGGCTTCGTACCCACGGCGGCGATCTGCCTGCCGACCTGCTGGCGCGGCTCAAAATCTGGGCGCTACCCAAGGACTCCGTCGCGCTTGAGCAGCCGCTGCTGCTGCGTCTCCCCGCCGATCTGCTCGCCGATCTGCGCGCGATCCCGGAGCTTGCCCCGCTGCTCGGCAACGAATATCGGCCGGAGGCAGCCGTGGTGCAGGTCGCGCCGCAGAATCGTGAGCGGCTGCTGGATGTGCTGAGCGCGCTGGATATCGTCGTGGGAGAAGCGTAAAGAACAAAGGAACAAACGAACAAAGGAACAAAGGAAAGAACAAAACGGAAGAACCGAGAACCGAGAACCGAGAGCCACAAGGAATAATCAAGGGATCAAGAATAAACATTTTACAGTATATGTGCATGAATCGATTCGTAGGGGCGTGATTTATCACGCCCTGAATTTATTGTCACGGCTCACATATCAATGATTTTGCCAATCTTTGTTGCCTCGCTTCCCCTTGCGTACCGCAACTGAGGCGGAAGCCCGCCGAGGTTCGGGGAAGGGGAGGCGCCGCAGCGACGGGATGAGAGCTTAACTCACGAATTCTGCAAAAAAGTCGCAGCTAGCCTAGACAAAGCAAAACACGTGTGCTATACTCCCAGCAAAGTAGTACATAAGTTCGAGTACTTACGCTTGTAAGGAGTTCAGCCCCATGTTTCAGCGCCTCGATCAACTGCGAACCGGGTCCATGTTCATTGTTACGGGACAGGCAGGCGCGGGCAAATCGCATCTGGCAGCTAGCGCCCGGAAGAGCGGCACCGTGTGGGTGCTCGACACCGAGGGCGCGTCGCAGAACCTGATCAACAAGCCTGGCATTCACCCCCATATTCAGGCGGTCCAAAGCTTATCGTTGCGCCAGCTGCTCGACGCGATGCGCGAGGTCAAGCGTATCGGCAAGGCCGGCGACACGGTGATCCTCGATAGTATCTCGAAAGTGCTTCAAGCAATGCGCTCCTACGCGCAGCAGCGAGCCGGCGCTGAAACCGATCGCAAGGCATCGCTGTCGTACGATGAGCACGCCTCGGTCAATCGCAACATGCAGGCGATCTACACGGGGCTGACCGAGCTGAAGCACGCGGGCTTTAATGTGCTGATCATCGGCCACCTGGCCAAGAAATATCAGACCAACGGCAGCTCGCTTTCGGATGTGGGTCTGCGCGTGCTGGCCGACGAGAATATCACCTACGAGGCCGACGCCGTGCTGCTGGTCGAGCGTAACGGCGCCAAGCGCTCGGTCACACCGATCATCAAGCCGCCGCGCCAGCAACACCTCCAGCTCAATCAAGAGTATCCCGCGACGATCGCCACGCTGTATCCCGACCAGGCTCTGGAGGAAGACAAGGGCGATACCGTCGAGGCCACACCCGAGACTCCGGCCAACGTATCGCGGTTTCCCAGTGACGAGGCCCGCGCCAGCTCAGCGCCCAAAACACCACGCGAGGCCGAGCGCCGCTTCTATGCGCGCTATGGCGCGGTGATGGGCGGCACAACCTGGGAGGACGTCGAGGCGTTCCTGGGCTATCCCTCGGAGAAGCCCAAGACCGTCGAGGAGTGGGTCGAGGTTGCCGGCGAGGTCAAGGCCAAGATCGGCGATGCAGAGCTGGCAGCCTGACCACAGATACATGCTAAAATAGGGCAAAGCCCGGCAGATGGGTCATAACACATCCATTCGCCGGGTTTTGTGTTGCATCCGTTTGTGTCCTTGGAAATGTTCCTCGAATCCTTGGGAGGAGATTATCGATGGGTGGGTTTATTCCCTGGCGTAAGGTCGATCTTCAACTCAGCAGCTTGCGCTCGATCTGGATCAGCACAACCCGGCCCGACGGTCGTCCACACACGATGCCGGTATGGTTCTGCTGGGATGGCCTGCATATCTATTTTATTACCGGCAAAGATAGCCAGAAAGCCAAAAATATCGCGCACCAGCCCTGGACGGTGGTTCATGCAGGCGACGGCGACGATGTGATCATTCTGGAAGGCAGCGCCGCGCTCGTAACCAATGCCAGCGAGCAGCAGCGCATCGACGCGGCCTACCGCGAAAAATATGTCGATCCCCACAGCGGCGCGCAGGCGTCGATCTTTGACTCGGCCGTGGATCTGTACCGCGTGGATGTTACCCGCGTGATGACCTGGGAATACGGCGTGATCGCTACCCGCACGGACTGGCAGTTCTCCACCGAGTCCTGGTGAGCGCGATCTCCTTACGCCGCAATCCCAATTTGAGCAGAGCGCGCTGGATCAATGCGGCAGCTAGAGCATCAGCGCTGCCGCTCCCAGCACGCCAACCTTATCGGCCAGCTGTGCGAGCTGCACAGGCGTCTGGCGATAAGGCGGCATTGCGCGCTGATTGATCGCCCGGCGCATGTGTGGCTCCAGCAGCGCCATACTCTTGGTCACACCACCGCCCAGCGCCACGATTTCGGGCGCGTAGAGATGGAACAGGTTGACGAGTCCCACGCCGATCAGCTCGCCCTCACGCTGCATCAGCGACAGCGCCAGCGGATCGCCTTGCTCGGCGGCGGCGGCCACATGCCAGCCTTCGATCGGCTCGGCTCCCGCAAACTCGGTGATCAGCGAGGGCCGGCCGTGGGCCATCTCTTCGCGCACCGCCTCGGTCGCAAAGCGCGCCAGCGCCGTGCCGGATGCCATCGACTCCCAGCAGCCGTAGTTGCCGCAGCCACACAGCGGCCCGTTGGTCTGGATCGTCATGTGGCCAACCTCGCCGGCGATGCCTTTATGGCCCAGCAGCAGCCGGCTGTCGATGATCACGCCGCCGCCGATGCCCGTGCTGATCGTGACATAGATAAAGTGCTCGGTTCCGCGCCCGCTGCCGAAGCGCCACTCGCCCAGCCCGGCGACGTTGGCGTCGTTACCGACCTCAACCGGCAGCCCCGTGCGCTCGCTCAGGATCGCCTTGATCGGAACGTTGAGCCAGCCGGGCAGGTTGGGCGCGCCCAGCACCACGCCGGCAAAGGGATCGATCGGGCCGGGCGTGCCGATGCCCACGCCGACGATCTCGTCGTAGCTGGTGTCGCCCACGACGGTATTGATCAGGTACTCCATCTGGTTCAGCACCCCCTCAGGGCCGCTGTCTACATCAGTATCCGTACGCTCATAGGCGTGGATCAACCCCTCGCGATCGATCTTGACTGCCCGCAGCTGTGTTCCACCAAGGTCGACGCCGACAACGTATTTCATAAAGCTATCCTTTACCTGCGCTCGATCTGCTCGATATTATAACGGGAAGCACGAAAGAACCAAGAACCAAGAACCAAGAACCAAGAACCGGGGATCACGAGCAAAGCAAGTACCGTCGTTCTCCTCGCTAAAAATGAACAAGGGAACAAGAGAACAAGGGAACAAAAAGAAGCCGGCCCATTTGTTCTTTTGTTCCTTTGTTTGCCCGCAGGGCCAGAGGTGAGGGCCTGGATTCGTCATCACGAAAGTCATGTGCCGTGCAAAACCCGAGTGCTGTTGCCGCTGCAATGGCACTATGCTATACTTGCCGCCATTCAATTCCGCAGTGCTGCTAGACTCTGATTGTCGACACGAATCAGAAATGTTTGTGTCTGTGGGAGTTTTCACCCAGCAAGCATCTTGCATCTGGAACGGAGTTGCTATGCATTTGCGGCACGCCGCCCGCACCGATGTCGGTAAAACGCGCGATCACAATGAAGATAGTTACGGTATGGAGGCTGGTGGGGAGCGTGCCGCAGCAGGTGCGCTCTTTGTCGTATGCGATGGAATCGGCGGCTATGCCAGCGGCGAGGTCGCCAGCGATCTGGCGGTCAAGACTATTATCGAGCGTTTTTATGCCGCCACCGAGCAGCCGCCTGATGTTGCGCTAAGCGCCGCGTTTGAAGAGGCCAATCGTGTGGTCTTTCAGGAGGGCGGCGGCAAGATGGGCACGACCGGTGTCGCCGCGCTGTTCCGTGATGACGCGGTGGTGCTGGCGAATGCGGGCGACTGTCGGGCCTATCTAATCCGTGACGGCAAGGTTCGGCAGATCACACACGATCATTCGTTTGTGGCCGAACAGGTCGCGGCCGGCATGCTGACCGAGGAGCAGGCCCGCGAAAGCTCGTACCGGCACATTATCACCCGCGCGATCGGCCACCGCTCAGATCTCGAAGTCGATGTGTTTCGCGAGCCGCTGCTCCAGGGCGATATTCTGGTGCTGTGCAGCGACGGCCTGCATAGCCAGGTCGAGCCCGATGAGATCGCGCTGGCGGTAACCAAGGTGCCGCTCGACGATGCCTGCCGGGCGCTGGTCAAGCTGGCCAACGATCGCGGTGGTCCCGATAATATTACGGTGATTGCTGTCGAGGTGACCGAGCTGACCTTTCAGCCGGATCGGCCATACGGCCAGCAAGAGGCGCCGTCCAGCTCGGTAGCCAGGACCGCGCGGTTGGAACCTGTGGAGACGACTCCGACAGGAACTGCGCGGCTGGAGACCGCAGAGCCGCAGGCAGTGTACGGGCCGGCCCCCTTGATCGATCGCCGCAAAGGTGGTGATCGGCGGGGGAGCGCTGCTGCTGGCGTTGCCGATCGCCGCGCCGCGCCGGTTGCGCCGCCCGCTCCCGCCGCTCAGCCTGCCTCCAATCCGCTGCGCTCGTTCCTCCTCTGGATGATCGGCCTGCTGCTGATCGCCGTGATTATCTTTGGCGGCTACTGGATTGCGTTCCAGAACCAGGGAGCGATCGCCTCGCCATCGCCGCGCCCACAGCCAACGCTCACGCCGCCGGGCCTGCGCACAACTACGCCCGCCGCGCCGACCTTTGTGCCGACGACCAGCGCTACACCCAACGCTACACCGGCTCCCTGACACGATTTTTCGGCGAAAGAAGAAACGGCTCTTTCACGCTGGTGAAAGGGCCGTCATGGTATAATGCGCACAGATATTCGAGTATGAACACGGGGGATGAGATGCCGATTCGCGTATTAGAGGCGGATGTTGCAGCAAAGATTGCGGCTGGCGAAGTTGTCGAGCGTCCCGCATCAGTCGTCAAAGAGCTGGTCGAGAATGCGATCGACGCGGGCGCGACTGAGATTCGCATCGAGATTCGAGGCGGCGGCCAGCGCGAGATTCGCGTGATCGACAATGGCTGCGGCATTCCCGCCGATGAGCTTGAGACAGCCTTTCAGCGTCACGCGACATCCAAGCTCCAGACGGCAGAAGATCTCTTCGATGTTCATACGCTCGGCTTTCGCGGCGAGGCGCTGCCCTCGATCGCCACGGTCTCGCAGATCGTGTGTATGTCGCGCACAGCCGACGCGCCCAGCGGCGTGGAGCTGCGTATCGCCGGCGGCGAGTTCCAGGGCCGCACACCCTGCGGCGGCTCGCCCGGCACGACCTTTATCGTCAAGAATCTGTTCTATAACACGCCTGCGCGGCTCAAGTTTATGCGCTCCGAGGCGACCGAGGCCGCGCAGATCAGCTCGGTTATCGAGCACTACGCGCTGGCCTATCCCGAGATCCGCTGGACGCTGATGATCGATGGGCGGCTGAGCATGCAAACGCCGGGCTCCGGCCAGCTGATCGATGCGCTGATGGAGCTGTATGGGCTCGATATTGCCCGCCAGCTGGTCGCGGTCGAAGACGCCGACGGCGAGGGCGAGAGTCGTACCACTGTGCGCGGTTTTGTCAGCCAGCCATCGCTGACCCGCTCGGCGCGCACGTCGATTCATCTGTTCGTCAACAAGCGCTGGGTGCGAGCCAGCGGTCAGCTAGCCTTCACGATCGAAGAGTCGTATCACAACCTGCTGATGAAGGGCCGCCATCCGCTGGCGGTGCTGTATATCGACGTGGAGCCGGGCGCGGTCGATGTCAACGTTCATCCGACCAAGGCCGAGGTCAAGTTTGTGCATCAGCATCAGGTTCATGCGCTGGTTGGTCGCGCGGTGCGCACCGCGCTGGCTGAGCAGGCCGGCATTCATGATCTGATGCTGCCCGGATCGCGACCCTCCGAGACGCTCCAGCGCCGGATCGAGCTGCGCCAGGTCGGCACCAGCCGCGAGCAGCCCAGCAGCCGCTGGTCGCAGCCTGCGCTCTATGGTGGGAATCAGGATGCAGAAGCCTCCGCGTCGCCCGAGCCAGCCTGGAGCGAGGCCGCAGCCGAATCTGCTCCAGCCGCGACGATGACCGCGCCGCCCGTGGATCGTGAGCGCGACGTCGACGCGGATCGTGACGAGGCCACCGATCTGCCGCCCGAGACCGAGCCGCGCTTCCAGCCGTCCGCCGCTGCTGCACGCCCGGCCGAGCCGATCGCGCAGCCGAGTATGCCGTCTCCATCGACAGCGCCGCTGCCTCCCAAAGCCGGACCAACGCGTCTGCCGCCGCTGCGAGTCGTCGGGCAAGTCAGCGAGACGTATATCGTCGCGGAGGCGCCCGATGGGCTGTATCTGGTCGATCAGCACGCCGCCCATGAGCGCGTGGTCTTCGAGCGCCTGATGAACGATCGGGGCAGCCAGCAGATCGATAAGCAGCATCTCCTGCTGCCTGTGTCGATCGATCTGCCGCCCGGCATGACGACGCTGCTGCTGGGCAACGCCGAGATGCTGGACGAGTGGGGCTTTGAGCTTGAGGACTTTGGCGGCGGAACGCTGCGGGTGCGCTCGGTGCCGCACGGCCTGCGCGAAGGCCAGGTTCCAGAGGCACTCTACGAGCTGGCCGATCATCTGAGCGAGGTCAGCGGCTCCACGCCCGAGGATTGGCGCGAGAAGATGCTTACCACGATCGCTTGCCACTCGGCGGTTCGCGCCGGGCAAACGCTCTCACACGAGGAGATGCGCCAGCTGTTACAGCAGCTTGAGCGCTGCGCGTTTCCGCGCACCTGCCCGCATGGACGGCCGACCGCGCTGCTGCTAAGCCAGTCGCAGCTTGAGCGGCAGTTCGGGCGGAAAGGGTAGCGAGAACAAAGGAACAAGGGAACAAAGCGGAACAAAGAACCGGATCAAACCACGGAACAAAGCCGTACCAAAAATCCCCTTCGCCTGTCGCAACGGGAGAAGGGGGTGGCCTGAAAGGCCGGGGGATGAGGGCCAAGCCCCAATCAAAGGAACAAAACTACACCAATGTGTAGTTTTGTTCCTTTGATCTTTTGATCTTTTGTTCCTTCGTCTAACCGACCAGCTTTTGCACTTCCGGTGCCAGCTCCTCAAAGGTGATGCCGCCCTCGAAGCGCCCCGCGATGTTGCCGTCTTTGTCGACCAGGAACAGCCAGGGCTCGGTCTTGAGTCCCCACTCCTGCATGGCCGGCACTTGCTGTAGCTTCTCGAACGGATACTGGTAGATCTCGACGTGGACTGAGTTCAGCTTGTCGCCGAAGGTGTCGGTGAGACGGCTCAGCACGTCGACGCCAGGGCCACAGACGGCGGTCTGGCAAAAGCCCGGCGTGGCAAACAGGATCAGGCTTGGCTTGCCACTGCTCACCGCCTGATCGATCGACAGCTGGTAGAGCCGCGTGTCGGGCACGGTGTCCGAGGTGATCGTCAGAATATCGTCGACATCCTTGGCGGTCGGCGTTTTGCTCCTGGGCGCCGGCGCTCCGAGCTTGGGCGCTGAGCCCTGCGGCGCGACCTCAAGCTCCATGCGCTTGCTGGTAGCCGCCTGATTCGGCCGCTGCGTCTCGATCTCCACGCCCCAGGTTCCGGCCGCGTCAAAGGTTGGCTTGACAATAAATGTTCCGCGCGGGCCGAGTCCCTCGCCGTAGTAGCGCGCCTCTTCCTCGCCGACCAGCGTCGGCTCTGTTCCGGTCAGCTTGTAGTAGCGCACGCGGACCTTGGTCGCGGCAGCATCCGGGATCGGCACGTTGTTTTCCAGCAGGCCGAGCGCCAGCCGATTCGGCCCAACAACAACTTCCGATGTCGCCAGCACGGGCTGAAGACCGCCACTCTGCGCCGTGGTGGTCTGGGCAGCGCCGGCGCTGTGATCGTGGGACGTATTTGCAGCCGCGCCAAAGCTATCGTTATTGGTTGGCTGTCCGCACGCGACGAGCAGCACGACGAGCGCGCAGATCATCGCGAGCTTACGAGTTGGCATATAGATTCTCCGGTAAGGACATGATGAATGTGCTAGACTCTACATCATGATCAAGTATTTCAACGATCGAATGAGCATTGTACACCGGATTCTACGGCTGGTGCCGGTGATAGGATTGCTGGCGCTGCTGGTTGGCTGTACAGCTTCGACAGCGCAGCCGCAACAGCCGGTTGTCGGCGCTGCGGCTCCCGATTTCGCGCTGCCGGCGCTTTCCGGCGAGACGCTGCGGCTCTCGGAGCTGCACGGCCGCGTCGTGATCATCAATTTCTGGGCCTCGTGGTGCCAGCCCTGCGTCAACGAGACGCCGCGCCTGGTGAGTTGGTACGAGCAGCACAGCGGTGATGGACTTCAGGTTATCGGCGTGGACACGCTGTATCAAGATTCGCGGGAATCCGTGGAAACCTTCGCGCGTGAGTATCAGGTCAGCTATCCTGTGCTGCTCGACGACGTGGGCGATATTTCGCGGCAGTGGCAGGCGCGACAGCTGCCGCGCTCCTATGTGGTCGATCGCGAGGGCGTGCTGCGCTTTGTGCGTATCGGCGAGCTGACCGAGCGCGATTTTGAGCAGCAGGTGTGGCCGCTTCTGGAGCAGTCCCAGGACGGCTAGCAGCTGTGCCCGTACCTGTCACACGGCGCGGCTATCTTTGGGGAAACCAGCCGGAGCAGAAAGGTCCGGTTGATCAAACCACGGAGGCTTGGAATGGCTAAGAGCACTGCGACCACTGTTCAAGACTATCTCGATGAGCTGCCGAACGATCGCCGGGCTGTGGTGTCGGCTGTGCGCGAGACGATCTTGAGTCATCTGCCGGCGGGCTATCAAGAAACGATGAGCTGGGGCATGATCAGCTACGAGATTCCGCTGGCGCGCTATCCCGACACCTACAACCGCCAGCCGCTTAGCTATGTCGCGCTGGCTGCGCAGAAGAACTACTATGCACTGTATCTCTCGAACGTGTACGGCGATCCGCAGCAAGAGGCGCGCTTGCAGGAGGCGTTTACTCGGGCCGGCAAGAAGCTGGATATGGGCAAATCCTGCCTGCGCTTCCGCTCCCTCGCCGACGTGCCCTGGGACGCGATCGGGGAGATTGTCGCCAGCGCCACGCCGGACGACTATATCCGCACGTACGAGGCGGCGCAGCAGAGCAGAAAGTCGAGATAGCGGTCAAAAGCCCTGCCGATGGCGCATCACCTGGCTCTGTAGCGCGCCCTAATCGCAGTTAGGGTAATCAGTGGATCGTGAACTGGAACGACAGCATACTGTGATCCGATGCCGCCGCGTTGACCAGCACGTCCTGCCGGGCTGCGCTGCCGCCGCGCACATAGACCCGATCCAGCTCATGGCCGCGCACCGCCTTGATGCCGGGCGGAAACAGGATGTGCGACAGGCCGATGCTGCGCGCCACCGCCTCTAAGATTCGCACGCGGCCCTTCTCCCAGGTATTGAAATCGCCGACGAGGATAATCGGCCCGTTGTGATGCCGCAGCTGAGCCTCGAATTGCAGCATCTGATCCAGAAACGGCCGCCGCAGGCGAAAGTTGATCCCGTGGCTGTTGAGCACCAGCAGCGCGTCGTTGGTGGGACAATCCGGCTGATCGATCGGATAGTAGGTGCACATGGCAGTTTTGGGCGTTCTGGTGACCGGCTCAAGGTAGCGCGAAAGCAGGAACTGCGTTTTCATCGCGCGAACCGACGAAACTGTGCAGACGCCGGTGGGCGCTTCCTGGTTGGGCCGCGTATAAAAGCTCACCGCCATGCCCGCGTCGCGACCCACAAACAGCTCGCGATGCGAGGCTTCTAGAATCGGGTCGTGCCGAAACTCTTGCAGCAGGATCAGATCGGCGTTGGCCGTGCGCTCGGAAAGCACATTGTAGTAGCGCTCACGCTTGCCCTTGAAGGTATTCCAGACCACAACTCCCAGCGGCGTGTCGCGGGGAAAAAAGGGCTTTTGCGCCTGTGAAGCGATCGAAAAAAATTCCAGCCCTTCGCTTGGCTGCTCCGGCCGGACGC
>DASWTQ010000669.1:0-5633 GCA_036402055.1 Herpetosiphonaceae bacterium | reverse complement strand
GTTCGCTTGTTCGCTTGTTCTGTTCAGTCCCGGTTCTAGGTTCTTGGTTCTAGGTTCTTCGCCTTCAGCCGTCCGTACGCCTGCAATGTTTTGAGCGCGTTCACGGTGACGATCCCGCGATACTCAAGCTCGCAGCCGGGGCTGACCGGTGGCCACGCGATCGGCCAGCCGCCGTCGGGCTGCTGCCTGCTTTCCAGCGCATCCAGATGTTTCTCGATCGTCGCATCGTCGAAGAGCCGCCGCGCGAGGTTGCTCGGCGCCGGTGCGAAGTCGAGCGGCATGAAGACGTAGCCCTCCGCCGCTGGATCAAGAGCGACCAGGCCGCTGTCGAGTAGCTGCCGGCTGACGCGCTCAAAGGCTTGCTCGGCGCGCTGGCGATCCGGCACATGCTCCAGAAAGTGCAGTACGCAGAAGAAATCGTGACCGCCCAGCTCTCCGTCCTCGATCTGCCGCCAGCAAAACGCCGTCGCGCGATCGAGCCAGGGATGCTCGACGCCCAGTTTGTAGAGCAGCCCCGCGATACTCGCCGTCGGGTTGATCGTGGCGGGCGGCTCGTCGCTCTCGGTGTTCCACCACTCGGCGCGCGGCGCATCGCGAACGGTGGGCAGCACAAACGGCACGCCGCCCTCAGCAGTCGTGATCGTTTGGAGAAAATCGCAGATACGCAGCGCAACCTCGCGCTCGCCGTCGATCTCGTCGAGAAAGCGCAGCGCCAGCTCTTGATCGATCGGCTGGCTGGTGCCCGTGCGCTTGTCGGGCTCCAGCGCGTTGCCGAAGCCGCCGTCAGGATTTTGGTAGCCGAGCAGCGCGGCCAGCACCGGCTGGTGACCGCCATCTGCGAACAGATACTCATAGCGTCGCCGCTCAAGCAGCCGCGCGTTGCCCACGATAAACGTTCGCGCCGAATCCAGAAGCTGTGTCATGCGAGTCCTCCTGAGCTACGCCTCAAACTCGACGATCGCGATCGCCGGGTGAGCCAGAAATTGCTGCCAGTACTCCGCGCCGAGACGCTGAATACCTGTGGGACTGATCTCGATCGGATGCCAGCGAATCGTGTTGAAGCCGCTGCTTCTCAGCGCTCGCTCGTAGGTTTCTTTGGACCACAGGTAGTTGAGCAGCTGGATCGTGCCCTCGGGCGTGGGAACCGAGATTGTTACCGTGCTGCCGTTCGCCATCGGTCCGTTGGGCACCATGCTGACGCCTGTGCTTGCCAGCGCCGCCATATGTTGCTCGGTCAGATCGGGATAGGTGAGCGCGGCGATACACCGGCCGCCCGGCGCGAGGTTGGCGGCGATCGCCCGGCACATGCTTGTCAGCTCTTCCTCGCTGGCGGCATAAACCAGCAGATAAACGGCGGTGACAAGGTCGAACGCGCCCAGCCGCCCAAGCCCGGCGACATTGCCCACGTGGTACTCGATGCCCAGCGGCTGCTGCGTCTCCTGCGCTCGTGCCAGCTCGATCATCTTCTCGGAAAGATCCACGCCGACGGCTCGTGCGGCGCCCCGCTGCTTGAACTCGCGGAGATAGTCGCCACTGCCGCACGCCAGATCGAGAACCGATTTGCCACGTACGTCGCCCAGGATCTTGAACATGGTCCATCGTTCGGCAAACTGCTTCAAAGGTGTGCCTTTGGTATGCCCAAAGGCCGTCGCGATCTGATTGTAGTCGGTCGTCATGGTTACCCTCATAGATGATCGACGGAAACACGAGAAGCCAGCGTGATGCTCAGACAATCCTAGCACAGATGTTCCCCGCTTGTCGATCTCGCGCTGAGCACCGGCGGATAAGATCCCGTGCTATAATCGCTAGCGGATTCTCGATTCATCCAACTATAAGGAGGGACACTGATGTCCGAGCCTCAGACCTACAAGAACCTGATCGGCGGCGAGTGGGTCGCCAGTGTGACCGGTCAGACCTTTGAAAGCACCAATCCGGCGGATACGCGCGAGGTCGTCGGTGTGTTTCAGCAGTCCAACGCCGAGGACGTCGACGCGGCTGTGCAGGCCGCCAAGCGCGCCTATGAATCCTGGCGCCTGACGCCGGCTCCCAAGCGCGGCGAGATCTTGTTCAAGGCCGCCGCGGAGGAAACTCGTCCGCGGTCTCGGCGGCGGACGTCGCGTCGGGCGCAAAGAGCAGGCCGCCCGCGATATGACCCGTGAGATGGGCAAAGTGCTTACCGAGGCGCGCGGCGATGTGCAAGAAGCCATCGACATGCTCTACTTCATCGCGGGCGAGGGCCGGCGGCTCTACGGCCAGACCACGCCCTCGGAGATGCCGAACAAGTTTCAGATGAGCGTGCGCGTGCCGCTGGGCGTCTGCGGCCTGATCACGCCCTGGAACTTCCCGATGGCGATCCCGTCGTGGAAGATTCTGCCCGCGCTGATCCTGGGCAACACCGTGGTGATCAAGCCCGCCGAGGACGCGCCGATCTCGACCTACAACTTTGTGCAGTGCCTGGTCGACGCCGGCCTGCCGCCAGGAGTGGTCAACATCGTCACCGGCTACGGCCCCGAGGCCGGCGAGCCGCTGGTGCGCCATCCCGATGTCAGCGTCGTGTCGTTCACAGGCTCGACCGCTGTCGGCCACCATATCACCAAGGTTGCCGCCGAGACCATGAAGCATGTTTCGCTCGAAATGGGCGGCAAGAACGGCATCATCGTCATGGACGACGCCGATCTGGATCTGGTGGTCGAGGGCGTGGTCTGGGGTGCGTTCGGCACCACGGGCCAGCGCTGCACCGCGTCGTCGCGGCTGATCGCCCATCGCTCGGTGGCCGATGAGCTGGGCCGCAAGCTGGCCGCCAAGGCCGATTCGATCAAGATCGGCAGCGGTCTCGACGAGGGCGTGACGATGGGCCCGTCGATCAACGCCGATCAGTACAAGATCGTCTGCGACTACGTGGAGGTCGGCAAACAGGAGGGCGCGACGGTCGTTACGGGCGGCGAGCGACTGACCGACGGCGATTACCAGTATGGCTTCTTCCACCAGCCCACGATCTTCGGCGATGTCAAAGCCTCGATGCGGATCGCTCAGGAGGAGATCTTCGGCCCGGTCACCGCGATCATCCCCGTCGACAGCCTGGACGAGGCGATCGAGGTTGCTAACGGCGTGAAGTACGGCCTCTCGTCCTCGATCTACACCCAGGACGTCAACAGCGCCTTCCGAGCCATGCGCGATCTCGACACCGGCATCGTCTACGTCAACGCCCCGACGATCGGCGCCGAGATTCATCTGCCTTTCGGCGGCACCAAGGCCACGGGCAACGGTCACCGCGAGGGCGGCGTGCAGGCGCTGGATGTTTTCAGCGAGTGGAAGTCGATCTACGTCGATTTCAGCGGCGGTCTCCAGCGTGCACAGATCGATAACGCGGAGTAAAGAACAAGGGAACAAATAAACAAAAGAACAAAGAGCCTGCATATGCTGTGCTCTTTGTTCTTTGTTTAAGCGTTATTCAAACAGATGAAAGTCGAGGATCAAGGCTGGGAGCTTTATCGCTCCTCGTCCTTGATCCCCGACTCTCGGCTTTATTTTGTTCCCTTGTTCGTTTGTTCTCTTGTTCGCCCTAGGTTCTAGGTTCTAACCCCGATGCTTGGTCATGCTCGCCTGGCGGCTGCGATCATGCTTGGAGAGCAGGCGCTTGCGCAGGCGGAAGCCGATCGGCGTCACTTCCAGCAGCTCGTCCTCGGCCAGATACTCGATCGCGTCGTCGATCGACAGGTCGCGCGGCGTTTCAAGCCGTAGCGCCTCCTCGCTGCCCGAGTTGCGAATGTTGGTCAGGTGCTTCTTGCGGCATACATTGACCTCCAGATCGCTCTCGCGGATGTGCTGCCCGACGATCATGCCTTCGTAGACCTCGGTGCCTGCCGGGACGAAGAGCTGGCCGCGCTCCTGCGCCGCGTGCAGGCCGTAGGTCGTGGCCGTGCCCGGCTCCCAGGCGATCAGCGAGCCGTTGCTGCGCGTTTGAATATCGCCGGCGTATGGCTCGTAGCCGGCCAGCAGCGAGTTCATAATGCCCTCGCCGCGCGTGGAGGTCAGGAACTGCTGGCGGAAGCCCAGCAGGCCGCGCGTCGGGACCAGGTAGACGTAGTGAACGCTGCCGTCCTCGCGGATCTTCATGTCGCGCATCTGGCCTTTGCGCTGGCCCATCAGCTCCACAACCACGCCCTGGTAGGCGCTGCTGACTTCGATCTCGACCAGCTCGACCGGCTCGTGCAGCTTGCCGTCGATCTCCTTGAGAATTACCTCGGGCTTGCTGACCTGGAACTCGTAGCCGTCGCGGCGCATGTTCTCGATCAAAATGCCCAGGTGCAGCTCGCCGCGTCCCGCCACCAGAAACGTCTCGGCCGAGTCGGTGTCGGAGACGCGCAACGCGACGTCGCGCTCGACCTCCTGGTAGAGTCGCTCGCGGATCTTGCGCGACGTGACAAAGGTCCCCTCGCGGCCCGAGAACGGGCTGGTGTTGACGCCGAAGGTCATGCGCACGGTCGGCTCCTCGACAGTGATCGGCGGGAGCTGGCGCGGATCGCTGGGATCGGCGATCGTATCGCCGATGCCGACCTCGCTCAGGCCGGTCAGCGCGATAATATCGCCGGCGTCGACCTCCTCGACCTCGATGCGCTGCAAGCCCTGGTGCGTGAAGACCTGCGCGACCTTGAGCGGCTGCATCGACGCGTCGGCCTTGATGCGCACAACGCTCTGGTTGCGGCGGATCGTGCCGCTGTTGAGCCGGCCGATCACGATCTTGCCTTTGTAATCGTCGTAGCCCAGCAGCGTGGCCTGCATCTGCGTCGGGCCTTCCACATCGACGCTCGGGCCGGGCAGCTCCGAGAGAATCTTCTCGAAGAGCGGCTCCAGCGTCTCGGTCATCTGGTTGTGATCCAGGCCCGATGCGCCGGTCAGAGCATTGGTGTAGATGATCGGAAACTCGGCCTGCTCCTCGGTCGCGCCCAGGTCGATGAAGAGATCAAAGGTAGCGTTGATCACGTGGTTGGGCCGGGCGTTGGCGCGATCGATCTTGTTAACCACCACGATCGCCTTGAGGCCGCGCTGGAGCGCCTGGCGTAGCACGAACTTGGTCTGCGGCATCGGCCCTTCGACCGCATCGACCAGCAGCAGCACGCCGTCGACCATGTTCATCACGCGCTCGACCTCGCCGCCGAAATCGGCGTGGCCCGGCGTGTCGACGATATTGATCTTGACATCGCGATACGAGATCGCGGTATTTTTGGCCAGAATCGTGATGCCGCGCTCACGCTCCAGGGCGTTCGAGTCCATGACCCGCTCGGCAATCTGCTGGTTTTCGCGGAAAATTCGGCTTTGTTTGAGCATAGCATCGACCAACGTGGTCTTGCCGTGGTCGACGTGAGCGATGATGGCGATGTTGCGAATGTCTGTACGCTGCATACTGAATCATGCGATCGTACGTGTCCGGGAGGCAGATTCGCGGCGGTTCCCACACACGTATCATTAAAAAAACTCGGCACAAGGGCCGAGAGCAAAAGGCACAAAGATTGGCAGCCTTGTGCTGCCGATGTGTATTATACCACGTCGTGTGCTACAGTGCTACCAGTAAAGTTCCTATCATCGCTCGGGAATTAAGGCTAATTGAGATCGGTTGAATCCGCGCTACAATG
>DASWTQ010000668.1:0-5977 GCA_036402055.1 Herpetosiphonaceae bacterium | reverse complement strand
CGAAACATATTCCGCTCAGGCGCCATCACCAGCCGCTGGCCCGAGCCGTCGCCGGGCGTGTAGGGATAGCCGCGCACCACGGCGACCGGACGCTGATCGACTTTGCCCATCGCCAGCTCGGCGGCGGCAGCCAGCTCATCGGCGACGGCCAGCACGCTGGCGCTCATCAGATAGCCGTAGGGATCGACCTGGCCGCGATAGTCTGCCATGGGCTCAAGCCCGGCCACACCGATCGCGATGTTGACCACGCCGTCGCGCCAGGGCCGACCGAACGAGTCGGTGATGATCACCGGCAGCGCAAAGCCAAGCCGCGCACCGAACACCTCGGCCAGCTTGCGGGCTGAGGCATCGGGATCGACCGGCAGCAGGCAGACCTGCTCGGAGCCGGCCACATTCGAGGCGTCGACGCCCGCGTTGGCGCAGATAAAGCCATGCGTGGTCTCGGCGATAATAATCCCGCGCTCCATGCGCACAATCCGCACGGCCTCGCGCAGCACCACCTCGATCTGGCGCGGATCTTTGGCGTAGCGCTCGGCCCACTCCCGGGCAAACGGCGACGGCTCGATCGTGCGCAGATCCACCAGCCGGCCCTCGGCCTTGCTCACGATCTTATGCGTCACAACCAGAATATCGCCGGGCTCAAGCTGAAGCTGCGACGTGTGCAGCCCGCGCTCGATCGCGACCGCCAGATCGTCGCCGGGATGAAGCTCACCGATGCCGTCGACACCGATGATCCGTAATTCTGTAGTCACGGCCTAGCCCTGTTTCTCCTCCGCAGCACACGCGATCGAAGCAAGCCGCTTCAATAGCTCCGCGCTCAAATGTAGCGCAGCGTCTGCTACAGCTATTCCGTTCTGCTTCACAGCCGCGATCGGCCTTAGACGCCCTGGCCGCTCAGCAGCTGGTTTTTAACACCCGACTCGCGCAGCATGTCCAGATCGTCGGCGGTGTCCAGATCGAAGGCGACGCTGGGCGCCCGGTAGCGCTGGATCGTCAGGCCGTGCGAGCGAGCCGCCGCCAGATGTCGCTGCAAGCTGTGCGCCCCGAAGCGAAAGGCGATCGCGTTGGCTGGCTGTAGCAGCAGCGCGTTGGTGCCGCTGCCGTGGCGATCCGACGCGACCACGATCGAATCCGGCCGGCTCAGCCGCGCCATTGCCGCTATGTCGGCTGGTTGGATCAGCGGCAGATCCGGCAGCACCACCAGCAGCGACGACCAGCTAGCGCGTTCCAGCAGCGTGTGCCGCGCGTACTCCAGGCCGGCGTTGAGACCATCGTCGGACTGGAGCAGCGGCATGGCCCCGGAGCGCTCGACCCAGGCCAGCAGCACCGGATCGGGACTGACCACGCACAGCAGATCGACGCAGCCGGAGCCGAGGATCGCCTCGTGCGCGCGCAGAAACAGCCGCTGCACCAGCGCGCCACGCTCCGCGCTCGACAGCACGCCGCTCAGCCGCCGCTTGCCGTCATGCAGCGACCTAAGCGGAACGATCGCGGCGGTTGCCATCGGACCTCGGCACAATTTCTAGGTAGACGCGCTGCGTCGATCGGATCTTCTGGAAGAGATCGAACACACGCTTCATCCAGCCATATTTCTGATTGAGCAGCGCGTTCGCTCGCCGCGCCTCTGCGGACGGCAAAATCCGCGCCGTGCCCTCCGCCAGCGGCCCGGTCGGGGTGCCGCGCCGATCGCTCGGCCCGACCTGCACGCGGCTGGAATTGCGCACCCGCTTGATCTTACCTGTATTATCGACCGTCATCACATATAGACAATCGCCGTCATGCGCAAACCAGACCGGCGTCGGCACCGGCTGCCCATTCTTGCGAAACGTCGTCAGATTCATGAACTCCTGCCCGTGCAGCGCGGCGAAGTCGGCGGCTATCGGCGTCTGGGCCATACGATCCTCAAGTTAGCTGCTTTCAGTGTGTTAGCTCCTTTAAGATTGTAGCATCATCTGGTGAAAGCAGCGCCGCAAAGCGCAGCACATTTTGCGCCAGCGCCCGTCGGTCGTTTTCGTCGCGCATGATGGTATTCGTCACCAGCACACGCACTCCCAGCGCTGCGATCTGCTCCTCCAGCCCGGCGTCGGCCTGATCGATCACAAAACCGTCGATCAGATCGCCGTAGATGCGCGCCACGCCCAGCGCCGAAGCATCGTAGCCCAGGCCGGAAAGCATCTGATCGGCGGGACCACGCAGCGCTTTACCGCCCACAATCGGGCTGATCGCGATCCTGGGCACACGTGCGGCCGCGATCGCCTCGCGCATGCCGCCGACCGCCAGGATCGGGCCGATGCTGACGATCGGATTCGACGGGCAGAAAACGATCGCGCTGGCCTGCTCCATCGCCTCGGCTACCTCGCCGGTGATGCGCGCCGACTCGATGCCGTCGAAGACCACGCCGCGCACCTCGTCGCTGTGATGGCGGCGCACGAAATAATCCTGGAAGTGCAGCCGTCCCGCCGGCGTGTCCACCTTGGTCGCCACAATCTGATCCGACATCGGCAGCAGCCGCGCGCGAATGCCGAGCGCCGAGGCCAGCGTATGTGTCGCCGCCGTCAGCGAACGACCGGCGCGCAGCTGCTCGGTGCGCATAATATGCGTCGCGAAGTCGCGGTCGCCGATGCGAAACCAGGTGCTGTCGTGGCCGTAGCGGCCCAGCATTTCCAGCGTCTGCCAGGTATCGCCCGCGACGCCCCAGCCGGTCTCGTTGTTGGCGACGCCGCCCAGCGTGTACATGACCGTGTCGGCGTCCGGGCTGATGCGCAGGCCGAACAGCTCGAAATCATCCGCCGTGTTGACGATCACCGACAGCGCGTCGGGCCGTAGACTCCCGTAAAGGCCGTGAGCCAGCTTCGCGCCGCCCACGCCGCCTGCAAGTGCAACAATCATTCTTCAAATCCATAAGCTACAAGTGTCTCGATCGTCAGGCGTACCGTGACGCGGTGCTGCCGCTGAAAGCGCTCGATCCAGGGCTCGTACTCGGCCGGCGTCATGTAGCGCCGCGCCAGCACCATATTATCTGCCTGCGCGACGGCCTGGTCATCGTCGAGCGTGACGCGGCCGGTGATCGTGAGATAGCGATAGCCGTCTTCGACACAGAACGAGACCCGTGGATCGCGCTCCAGATTGCGGGTCTTGACCCGGCCCGCCGCCGTGTTCATCATGATCTCGTCGCCCTGAAGCTCGTACCAGATCACCGTCTGCTGCGGCGAGCCGTCGGGATTGATAGTCGCGATCACGGCGAAGCGCGGCGCCGCCAAAAAGGCGCGAAACTCGTCCGAAAGCTGCATATGCGAATGCTACTCCTGACGCTAGATGCTGTCGGCCTGTAACGCCGGCGAGCACACCGCGCCCATAGTAACATACCCGCCGTCAGCGCTCACAACAAGACTTCGCCGACCGACATCGGCGCGTATTCGTCGCGTCGATCACGTTCCTTTCATAGGCGCGGTATGGTACGATATACAGCACGAGAAGCAGCACGTGCTTTTATACAACGAGCACATTTCTCGGCGCTCGTCCTTCGAAATGCGTCGTACACAACCTCGCCACCCAACCGATGAAGCTCAACATATGTCTGACGCCGTTCACGTGCGGCGTGTCCAGCGAGCAGGTTTATGACACATGTGCGCTTGAATGAGACCCAACGCTTAGCCCTCGGCATCACGCTGATGTACGCGGTCTTCACCAGCACCTGGGTCATCCTGGCCGATCCCCTGATTGAGCTGATGATTGCCGACCCGGCCCTCGCCGAGCAGCTGCATATCGTCAAGAGCGGCCTGTTTGTGTTTGTTACCAGCGCGCTGCTTTTTTCGCTGACCTGTCGCGAGATCCTGCGGCTGAAGCGCGCCGAGGAGCTGGTTACTAAGTCGCGCGATTTTCAGCTGGCGCTCTTCGAGGACTTCCCGGCGCTGATCTGGCGCGCCGACGCAAGCGGCTCGATCAACTATTTCAATCAAACCTGGCTCGACTTTACCGGCCAGACGCTTGAGCAGGCGATCGTCCACTGGCGCGATTGCATCCCGGCGGACGATCTCGCGCGCTGCCGCCGAATCTTCGTTAGCGCGATGGAGCAGCACAGACCGTTCGAGACCGAGTACCGGCTGCGGCGCGCCGACGGCGAGTATCGCTGGATTCTTGACTACGGCCGGCCTTTCAACGATCTGGATGGCAGCTTTGCCGGCTACATCGGCGCGTGCTACGACATCACCGAGCGTAAGCAGGCTGAGGAAGCCCAGCGCGAGGCCGAGGAGCGGCTGCGTACGATCGTGGCCAGCGCGCCGATCACGCTGTTCGCGCTCGATCGCGAGGGTCGCTTCACCTTTATCGAAGGCAAAGGTCTTGACGCGTTCGGCGCGCAGCAGCGCAGCCTGGTCGGCCAATCGATCTTTGAGATCTATCCCGAGTACACCGAGGTTCACGAGCGGCTCCGTCACGCGCTGGACGGCGCGTCGTTTATGTCGGTCGGGCAGATCGGAGACCATGTTTTCGAGACCAGCTGGTCGCCGATGCACGACGGCAGCGGCCAGATCGTCGGGGCGATCGGCGTGGCTACCGATGTGACGGCGCGGCACGAGACCCAGCAGGCGCTGCAAGAGTCGGAGGCTAATCTGCGCGCGATCTTCGACAACGCTTACCAGTCGGTGATGCTGATCGACCGCGACTACCGCATCAAATCCTTCAACCGCTTCGCCAGCGCGGCGGTCTCGTCGCTCTACGGCCGCGAGATGCAGGTCGGCCGCTCGATCCTGGAATATATCCCGCCCGAAGACGTCCCGCTCTTCAAAGATCTCTTCCAAAAAACGCTGGCCGGAGCCACGCATATTATCGAGCGCCCAACCACCGCGAACGGCCCCGAATGGTGGGAACTGTACTATAATCCGCTCACAGCCGAGACCGGGGAGATCTCGGGCGTGGCCTTCACGGCGCGCAACATCAGCGAGCGTAAGCACGCCGAGGAGGCGCTGCGCAAAACCGAGGAGCGGCTGCGCACGGTGATCGCCACCGCGCCGATCATCTTGTTCGCGTTCGATCGCGACGGCGTGTTCACAGTCTCGGAGGGCAAGGCGCTCGAAACACTGGGCCTCCGATCCGGCGAGCTGGTGGGACGCTCGATCTTCGAGGTTTATCAGGATCGGCCGCATATGCTGGTTCATGCTCGGCGGGCGCTGGCAGGCGAAGCATATACCGCCGTGGTGCAGCTCGACGGTCTGACCTTTGAGATGCGGCTCGCGCCGGTGCGGGATGCGCAGGGCGATGTAACCGGCGTGATCGTGATCGCCACCGACATCACGGATCGCCAGCAAGCCGAGATGCTGCTGCGCGAGACCGAGGCGCGCGAACAGGCGATTCTTAACGGCACCAACGATTATGTGTACCTGAAAGATCGCGAAGGACGTTTCTTGCTGGTCAATCCGGCGACTGCCGGGCTGATCGGACGCAACACCGACGAGCTGGTCGGCGAGAACGCGATCGAAGTGCTGTGGCCCGAGGCCGAGGACGATCTGCGCCGCACTGACGAGACCGTGCTGAACACAGGCAAAACCTGTCAGACCGAGGTTACCTGGCAAAGAGATGGGCAGCCAATGACGTTACTGCTCCAAAAATCGCCGCACCGCGACGCACAAGGCCGCATCCAGGGCATCATCTGCATCGGCCGCGATATTACCGATCGCAAGCGCATGGAGCGGGCCTTGCAGGACGCGCGCGACGTGTATCTGACGCTGGTCGAGGAAGCGCCGCTGCTGGTCGGGCGCACCGATCGCGACGGCGGCTGTGATGTCGTCAACCAGCAGTGGACGGAGTTTACCGGCGGCACGCTCAAGGACGCGCTGGGCGATGGCTGGCTCGGCTCGATCCATGCGCTGGATCGCGGAGTCTTCCGCGAGGTGTACAATACCGCCTGGCGTGAGCGTCGCACCTTTGAGGCCGAGTTCCGGCTCTGCCATCGTGACGGCGTGCCGCACTGGATGGTGAC
>DASWTQ010000667.1:0-3796 GCA_036402055.1 Herpetosiphonaceae bacterium | reverse complement strand
AGGCTCCGGGCGGTCTCAGGATGGTCCGCGCCCAGCACACGTTGCTGGATCGCCAGCGCCTGTTCCAAGTAGCCTTGCGCGTCCGCATAAACCCCAAGTTGCCAGAGATGATACCCGAGCGCGTGGAATAACGCTGCGGTGGAGGCATCCGCCCGTGGCTCGGCCGCTGCGGTGAGCAAGCGGAGGTGCGGCTGGACGGCCAGTAAGGCGTGGGGATTCCGCTGCTCGTTCAACACATTGGCCACCCGCAGCATGGTGGCTTCTACCCCCACCCGGATCGCGGTCGTCACCAACACCGCCTGCACAAAGGCGACCAGCAGCTGGTGCAAGCGTAGGGTCCCTGATACGTCGGTTCCCAGCAGGCCGAGGTCGATCAGGCGCATCAGGGCGTCCTCAGCCAGGAGCGCGTGTTCTGGGTCCCCATCCGGCACCGCCACGGTGTCAAGCAGCAGCCAGCGCGGCAGTGGCTCACCGGGCGCGAAGCAGGCGGCATGGGCGAGGAGCGTGCGCGCCAGCACATCCGTGGGATCAGCCGGATCAAGCTGGGCATAGCTTTGCTCAAAGGTGCGCGCCACATGCTGCACATGCGCCGTCGGCGACAGCCCGGCTTCCCGGAGCGAGCGATCGTCGAGGATCGTCGGCGCGTGGAGGCGCGCCCGATACTGCGCGGGCGTGAGCGCATGGCGGTAGTGTGCCAGGAAGCTGCCGGCCAGATGCAATGCGAGCGGGAGATCACCCAGCGTCTCGGCAATCGCCTCCAGATCGGCGTCGGCAGGGGAGAGGTCTGGGCGAAACGCGCACAGGAGCGCCAGACTGTCGGCGCGGGGCAGCACGTGCAGCGGCACGGCGTGTACGCCCAGCGCCGGGTTCCAGTGATGGCGACGACTGGTGAGGAGCACGCAGCAGGCACCATGCTTCGGTCGCCACTGCTGGAGCAGCGCCTCGTCCTCACAGTTATCGAAGACCAGCAGGCGTGGGATCGGGCTTTCCCAGGCCGCCACCACCAGCCGCACCTGCTCATCAAGGGGCAGGTTGCCGAACTCCGGGTGCAGCCGCAGGCCATCCAGGCCGCCGCACGCCGTCACCTCCGCCGGGACCGCCGCTGGGTCCGCGAAGCTGAGCCAGAACACGCCGCCAGGGAAGAACTGTCCATAGCGATGGACGAACTCGCAGGCCAGTTGCGTCTTGCCGATCCCACCGAGGCCGGTCGCAGCAGCGATCTCCCCCTGTCCAATCGCCGCCGCCTCGCCCTGCTGGAACGCGGCGGCCACGTGGCAGAGGTCCGACTCACGGCCCACAAACACGGGATTGCGACTGAGGGGCATGCGCGAACCGGAGGGGAGCGGCGCAGGATGCGGCACGCGGTCGAGTGGGATCGGTGCGATCGGCACCTGGGTAGTGGGTAGTGATATGGCGCTGGGGGTGATGGCTGGACGTAAGCGGTCGGGGCTGCATTCCCCACGGGCGACCTGGAGAAAGATGGCCTGTTCGTCTGGGGAGAGGTGCAAGCAGCGGGCGAGGCGCGCGGCGATCGTCGGCGATGGACGCACCAGATTGGCTTCCAGTTTACGGATGGTCACTTCGGCACAGCACACCTGCTGCGCTAACGCGGCTTGCGTGAGATCGAGCGTTTTGCGACGGCGACGAATCCACGATCCCAGCGATGACACGGTCTCAACATCCTCGGGCATAGCATGGTCTCCTGAACACGAGAGCGACACGCGATGGCGCTGGACGTCACCTTGGGGGAGGCGGGGGGGATCGCTTAACTATATCGCTTTTGGATCGGAAACCGATCTCCTGTTTTTCGTTAAAAAATGATTTACTTGAGGCACAGTGAGTTCGCTATCGGTACGACCGGAGCCAGGCAGCGACCCTGGAGCAGCATACCTTGTCCCTGCGCTGCCAAACAATGTCCAGACAGAGGGGACATATGCCTGGACGAGTGTGATAGACAGGTCAAAGTTCAGAACCCGACTGCGTGAAGCAGGAAGGCGCGGCGCTACAGCCTCCGTCCGTATTCTCATCTACACATTACATTCCGCCCACCTGATGAATCTCCTACCGAACCGGGCGTCCTTGCTTCGTCTCCTGTTTCTATCCATCCTGACCACAGATCAGGCTCACACGTTACAGCTAGCGGCTTGTACGAAGAATTGGAGGTAGCTACCCTACTGGTTCCCTACATGGAGGCTGTTCGACACGCACGTACACCCAAGGAGAATCCTGAATGCGACGGTTATATTCATTGCTGCTGATCATCAGCATGCTGCTCGCTGGAACACCTGAGCTCGCCGGCGATTGGACAGCGCGCGCAGTCGCCGGTACCTTGAATCAATCGGCGACGGCTGGCGATCCTGTTGTGCCAAACTACCCCGCTCTGCCGGCGAGCGATGGATCAGCAGGCGCTGAGGCGGAAGTGACGGCGCAGGCTACCCCCAGCTACTCCGGCAACTCCGGTATGAACCCCTACACCTCCTTGTACCAGGGGCGCGAGCGCGACGAGGTTTTTATTGCCGATACCGACAATGAACTGGATCAATACCTCTTTGTTAATAGCTCGCCCTTGACCTTTCGGCTCCCCATCACGCGCCATTATGGCGAAGTCGATGGATCGGGCTACCTGAAGAATGCCTCCACCATGATCAGCAAGGGGATCATCTCCGACAAAGCATTACTCTTTATCCGGGTGTTTGATGTCGACAATGATTATCAGGGTGGTGAGGCCGCGCCCGAACGTGACATCCTGAAGATCAACGGTCGTGTACTCTATCCGGCGCTCACCAGCGGCAACAATACCTGGAGCACGCTGACCTACCGCGTGCCGGTGACATATCTCAAGTTCCCGGCTCCCGGCGCGCTCGGCCAGGCACCCACGCCGGCTCAAAACGACATTGCCATCGACATCGACACCTCCAATGGCGGGCGAACCGTATGGGCGATCGAGGTGGACTGGGCGGGACTGGTGCTGCCCGGCGTACGGCCGGCGGCCTTAGTGAATGGCTTCTTGGGTAACGCTGGAACCTGGGATAACTTCAGCCAACTGCTGGCGAACGACGGCCTCGTCAGCGAGCCGGTAGAAGTAGACGCTTATAGCGGTATTGGCACCAACGCCGGGATACTGCTGCGGGAATTGCCGCGTGTCAAGCAAAAATATGGCGTCGAACGGTTGAATATCATCGCGCATAGCAAAGGTGGACTCGATAGCCGGGCATACCTGCGGCAGCGCCGGGACATCGATACCCTGGTGCAGCTTGGCACGCCCAATCGCGGTTCTGACTGCGCAAATGTCCTGGCAGGATACCTCTCGGCAGCGACACGGAACCTGCGCCCTGATTGGATGGCGCGCAACTTTAACAATCGCACCCCGGAGCAAGGCGCTGCGCCGCTGTACACGCTCATAGGCACGGCGTACAGCAATCGCTTCTGCGGGTATTTTATCGGACGCGTGAATGTCCGCCTCGATCCGCCACATGATGGCTTCGTTTCCGCAGATCGTGCCACGCTGCCCTGGCGCTGGAGCGGCGTTGACAACGATGGTCTTGACCAGGGAAACGTTGATGGGTACATTCCGGTCGATCACGAGACGCTCCACGAGCGGCAGTCGGTAGCTGATCTGGCCGTAAAATGGCTTCGGGCGAATACCGGCATGAGTTCAATGGCTATGTCGGCTGCCACCGGTGCTACCAGCACCGCTGCCATGACTGCCGACAGCAGCGCCAATAGCAGCACGCAAGCCGAACCAACGCCCGATCCGGCACCTACGTTCATCGACGCGATCGTCGGCAAGCTGGCC
>DASWTQ010000666.1:0-6102 GCA_036402055.1 Herpetosiphonaceae bacterium | reverse complement strand
CCCTCACCCCCGGCTCGCAAGCTCGCCACCCCCTCTCTCGTCGCGACAGGAGAGGGGATAAGCTAGCTGGTTTCTAACCCCTCGCCTGCCGCAGCGGGAGAGGGGAGTCGCGTAGCGACGGGGTGAGGGCCTTGCTCTAATCTCCCATCCCAAATCCGGCGCTACTTCGTCGGCTGCGTCTTCAGCCCGGCCTTGATCTTTGCCTCGGCCTTGGTCGGATCATCGCCGCAGCAGTGCAGTCCGATCGCTTTGAGCGTCTCCACGACAAACTCGTAGTGCTGCACGCGCTCGGCGTCGGTCTGCTCGGCCAACTTCTTGCCCGGCGTTTCGATGTTGATGTAGCGCAGCCTGGCGAGGCGAATGTCGCGTCCTACATGCGCAAGCAGCAGCTGGAGCCACAGCAGCAAGATCTCGATCAGCTCCAGCAGGATCTTCCAGATCGCATCCAGGGTATCGCCGGGTAGCCGATCGCCGAACTGATCCAGCTTTTCCAGCTCGGCCAGAATCTGCTCGATGTCGCGCACATCAGTCTGAAGCTCCTGCTCCAGCTTGAGGATCAGCGCCGCGAACTGCTCGCCGATCAAGCTTTTGAGCACCAGAAAAAGCGTCGATAGATCTTTTTCCGACTCGCCGCCTTTTTTACCTAGCTCGGATTGCAGCGCGACGTTGACCGGCTGGGCGCTGAGATCCTTGAAATCTTTCTCGTTCGTCACCCAGATCACGTTGTCGGGATGGTCGGGATCGCCGATGTGGCACTTCGACAGATCGTTCGACGCGCACCAGCGAAAGATGTTGGTCTTGCCCGACGTCTCGGTCAGCGACTTCTTGACACTCTCGCCGAACTTCTTTTTGAGCTTGTCTTTCAGCTCCTGGACCGGATCTGCGCCCTCCGCCGGCTTTTTGGTCTTATCAATATCCGTCTTCAAATCCGCAACGCCGACTTTATCTTTCTGCTTGAGATACTCGGCCGTATCGGTAATATCGTTGTTGTGCAGCGCGACGACCGGCAGCGAGAATGATTTCGAGCAGTCTTTGATCGCCAGAAAGAACTGCTTCTGCGTCACTTCTTCCGCCGCCGCGCCGGTTGCAGTCGCGGATCTGGCCGCCACATCATCGCGGCAGGCTTTCTCGTCGTTCAGGCACGTCTCGGCGATATGCGGCGGGAACAGCTCGTTGGGATCGACGGCGCCTTTGCCGGGAATAACCACGTCGCGAGCGCCGGTGTCAGGCGCGATGATCGCCAGGTTGTAGGCGCAGTGCTGGTGCATCAGCTCGGCGGTCAGGCGCGCGTTGCGCTCGTTGTTGTGGATGAACACCAGGCACGCGCAGGCGTCGCCGTTGGTCGAGGGCTTGAGATCGAGCTTGGGCAGCGTTGCCGCGCCGGGTGCCTTTGCAGGCGGCTGGTTCGATCCGGCTCCCGGCTTCTTTTTCTGACGCTGCACGAGCTGTGGGCTGGATTCCTGCTGCACGACGTGCGCCAGCTCATGCGCCAGCAGCAAGCGTCCGCTCGTGGTCTGCGGCGCGTACTGGCCTGCACCAAACACGATGTCGCGACCAACCGTGTAGGCCAGCGCATCGACCGCCTGCGCCGACCGGGCGGCTGTCGCATCGGTGTGGACGCGCACGCGGCTGAAATCGTGGCCGAAGCGCGGCGCGAAGAACGCTTGGGTCGGCGCATCCAGCGGCTGGCCAGGCTGCTGCAAAGCGGACTGGACGCCGGCCGGTGGCGGCGTGGATTCGGTGGCCTGGGGCTGAGCCCGGCGCAGCTGGAGGGTCGGCTGCTCGGCATGCGGCCGGCACTTCGCGCACGATCCGCCGCAGGAGCACGGCCCAGCGTGCCGGCCTTCGGACATGTGCAGTACACGCTCAGCGACGGCGTCAGCCTCGTGCTCGTACGTGTCGCCGGGCGTGCTCGGTGCCGGCTTAAGCTGCACAAGCTGTGGCGCGTCGCCGTGAACCGCGATGCAGCCGAAGCTATGCTGGCTTGCCGAGACGAACGCGTGAGGATCGGAGGTGGAGTGGTGCTGCCGGGTTTGCGCCGGAATGGGAGCAGCTTTGCCTGGGCCTGGCGGGCTGGTGGAAACGCTGTGCTGGCTGCGGGCTGGTGTTTTAGCGAATGTATGCACGTCGCGATTCTCCCACTCAGACGCGGGATCGCTGGCAGGAAACGGGCGAGAATGTTCGATCCAAAGGCGGCAGCGCCGAGCACACGCACAGGCTGCCGGGCGTCGTATGCCGCGAGTTCAGCTATCACTATACACCTTCTCGCCGCGATCGATCATGCAACTTTTGACTCATCGATAGGCGTCTGATACAGGCGCGGTATTGCATCTCACGGGACATCCTGCTACACTCCCGGTCGTCACCGGGTCTCAATACAAACAGTCGTAAACACAATGCATGGATCGCGCTGCGTGCACAGCCGTCCATCAAAGGGGTACCATGCCACAGAACGACTATGCCGTCCTCAAGCAGCGGGTTGTCCAGGCCGGCTTGCTCGAACGACAACCACGCACCGCAGTTATCACGATCCTCACCAATCTTGTCCTCCTGATGCTGTGTTTCGCGATCTTCGCCTGGTTCCGATCGCTGTGGATCGTCGCACTCAACGCCGCGTTTCTCAGCTTTCTTTCGGGCCAGTTTGGCTTTGTGATGCACGAGGCTGGGCACCGGCAAATGTTCCGCCGGGGCTGGCTGAATGTTGCAGTAGGAATGATCCATGCCAATCTGCTCAACGGGATCAGCTACGGCTACTGGGTGCGCAAGCATAATCAGCATCATGCGAATCCCAATCATATCGACTTCGACCCCGACATCGATATTCCGATCGTGGCCTTCGCTCCCGAGCATGTGCTGAACAAGCGCGGCTTTGCCCGATTTATGGTCAAGTATCAGGCATTTTTCTTCTTGCCCTTGCTCTGCCTCCAGGCGACGAGTATGCATCTGTATGCGCTGTATATGCTGGCAACCGACCCGCCGCGCCACCGCTGGCTGGAGCTGGGCCTGATCGCGGCGCACTGGCTGCTGTATCTGGGCCTGCCGCTGTATTTTCTCGGCCCGTGGGCGACGCTGGTGATCGTGGCCGTGCGGCAGACGCTGAGCGGGTTCTACATGGCCTCGGTGTTCGCGCCCAACCACAAGGGCATGCTGATCATCGACGAGCAGACCAAGCTCGATTTCCTGCGCATCCAGGTGCTGACCGCGCGCAACATCAAGGCGCATCCGGTCACCGATTTCTGGTACGGCGGCCTGAACTACCAGATCGAGCATCACCTGTTCCCTACGGTGCCGCGCAACAACCTGCGCCAGCTTCAGGGCATTATCAAGACGTTCTGTGAAGAGCGCGGCATCAGCTACTACGAAACCTCGATGGTCAACTCGTACCGCGAGATTCTGCACTACCTGCATGTGATTAGCGCGCCGCTCCGCGCGCCGGTAGTGCCCGCACAACGCACGCCGTAGAACAGCGCCCAGCCTGTCGCGGCCATGATCGATCACGACGCGCCGATGGTCCTTGACGGCTGGTGCAAGGACCATCGCCACACCTGAGAGGAAGCATGCCCAAGAGCCGCAGACAGCAGCGCCAGGAGCGGTACTTCAAGCTCAGCTCACAGATCGCGCAGCTGGATACCAACCACCTTCACGCTCAGCTCGAAGGCAGCGATGGCGACGCGAGCTGGGGCAAAAATCACACCCTTGATGTCGGTCGCTCCAAAGTCTTTGTTAAGCGCATCCCGGTCACCGAGCGCGAGTATGCCTGCATGTTCTCGACCAAAAACCTGTATGAGCTACCGACCTACTACAACTACGGCGTCGGCTCGGCCGGGTTTGGCGCCTTCCGGGAGCTTGTCACACATATCAAGACCACCAGCTGGGTCTTGAGCGGGGAGATCGATCTTTTTCCGCTGATGTACCACTACCGGATCGTCCCGTGCTCAGCAGCGCAGCCCGCTGTAGATATGGAGCGGCACCAGCGCTATGTGACATACTGGAACAGCAACGCGAATATCGGCCGCTACATCTTAGATCGCGCCAGTGCCACGCATGAGCTGCTGCTGTTCTTAGAATGGATGCCCTACACCCTGAAGCCATGGCTGCTGAAACATCCGCAGCACATTCGCCGCGTCCTCGACGATTTGCGCGCGACAATCGCGTTTTTGCGGCGCAAGGGTGTGATCCATTTCGATGCGCATTTTTACAACATCCTCACCGACGGGGAGCGGGCCTATCTCACGGATTTTGGCCTCGTGCTCGATAAAAGCTTTACCTTAGCCGAAGACGAAGCCTTGCTGTTTAAGCAAAACACCCATTATGACTATGGAGAAGTTTTATGGAGTCTCGGCTACCTCGTTGTGTCCTGGTACGCGACATTGCCGGAAAGCGACAAGCGCAGCCTCCAGACGAAATACGGTTTACAAGATGATATAGATTCGGATCAGCTTTTTTTGGTATTGATCAACAATATCGAGGAGATCTTTACCCACAAGCTTATGCGGCTCGACGAAGCCTATGTTGCCGATGTGGTCAAATACCGCGATATTATGCTGCTGATCCATGATTTCTTTTCCGATATGCACAGCAACAACCAGAAGAATACGAAACTCGATCACGCCAGGCTCAAACGGATGCTCAAAGCAACGCAATTTGCTTCTTGATCCTTCTGCATTCGGAGGTAGCGTATGACCCAGAAGCGGGTTCTTCTCGTCGGTCTCAATCCGGCGCTGGTGACGTTTCGGCCTGGGAGCGGGCGGACCGCAGACCAGGTTACGACGGCCGGCGATGCCGCGCAGGAGCAGCTGACTGCGCTCGGCTATGTAGTCCAGACATGTCTGCTGGATCTCGGGGCCACCGCCGAGAGCGTCCTCCTGCAAGCGTTGTCGCGCGATAGCTTTGATTGCATTATGATCGGCGCAGGGCTGCGTGCGCTGCCGGAGCATACCGCACTGTTCGAAAAGATCATCAATCTCGTGCATCAGCACGCACCGGCCGCGAAGCTGTGTTTCAACACCAATCCCGGCGATACCGTGACCGCCGTCCTGCGCTGGGTCTAGCCGGCGGCCTGAAGAAAGGCTTCGAATCGATGACGAATCGGCCTGTACAGCTTCCCTGGGAGCAGCCAGACTGGCTGGAGCACGTGACCGCCTGGATTCGGGCGCAGCTAGAAACCCGTGGCTGGCAGATCACCGCGCCGATCGAGGTGCTGCACCAGCGGCCGTGGTCGACCTTCGCGCGCATAACCACCGACCACAGCCTCGTGTATTTCAAAGCTCCGGCCCCGATGTTCGCCTACGAGGCCGGGCTGACCCGGGCGCTGGCTGAGTGGCGTCCCGACTGCACGGTGCCGCTTCTCGCCGCCGACATGGAACGCGGCTGGATCTTGTCGGCCGACGCCGGTATCACGCTGCGCCAGGACGGCCAGTCCGTCGCGCAGATCGAGCACTGGCTCAAGCTGCTGCCGCTCTACAGCGAGCTTCAGATCGAGCTGGCCGATCGTGTGCCGACGCTCCTGGCGCTTGGCCTCCCCGATCGGCGGCTGGAGCAGCTACCAAGGCTCTACGCGCAGCTTCTGAAAGACACCGCAAGTCTCTGCATTGGGCTGGAAGATGGCCTCAAGCCGGACGAGTACGAGCGCTTGCAGGCAGCGCAGCCACGCTTTGCCGCGCAGTGCGAGGCGCTCGCCGCTTACAACCTGCCGCAGACCATCGTCCACGAGGAAGTTCACGAGAACAACGTTCTGCTCGGCGGCGGACGCTACATCTTCACCGACTGGAGCGATTGCAGCGTCGGTCATCCCTTCTTCACGCTGCTGGTCACACTCCGTGGCGCGGCGCACTGGCTGAAGCTGGACGAAGCCGGCCCCGAGCTGCGGCGGGTGCGCGATGCCTATCTTGAGCCGTGGACCAGATTCGAGCCGCGCGACCGGCTGCTGGAAGCGCTGAGCCTGGCCTACCGCCTGGCGATGGTCAATCGAGCGCTATCCTGGCATCACGGGCTGAGCGGACTGTCGGCAAAAGATCGCGAGCCCTACGCCGACAGCGTGCCCGGCTGGCTGCAAGATTTTCTGCAAGCAGAAGCGGCAGACGCAGGCTCGGAGGAGTAGCC
>DASWTQ010000665.1:0-11271 GCA_036402055.1 Herpetosiphonaceae bacterium | reverse complement strand
CGCTCCACACGCTGGCTGCCAGGCCAAAGCGTGTGTTATTGGCCAGCGCGATCGCCTCCGAGGGCGTGCGGAAGGTCATCGAGACCAGCACCGGGCCGACGATCTCGACCTGCGCGATCGTGGCTGCGGGAGCCACATCGGTGAACAGCGTCGGCGGAAAAAAGCAGCCCTCGGTCGGGCAGGCCCACGAAGGCTGCCAGAGTGTCGCGCCTGCGTCCTGGCCCTGCGCCACGAGCTTCTGGATCTTCTCAAGCTGCACCGGAGCTACGATCGCGCCGATGTCGATCGCCTTGTCGGTCGGATCGCCCACCCGCAGCTTTTCCATGCGCGTGCGCAGCTTGTCGATCAGCCGCTGGGCGATGCTTTCCTGCACCAGCAGCCGCGATCCGGCGCAGCAGACCTGGCCCTGGTTGAACCAGATCGCATCGACCACGCCTTCGACCACGCTATCGAGATCGGCGTCGTCGAAGACGATAAACGGCGATTTGCCGCCCAGCTCCAGCGAGAGCGTCTTGCCGCTGCCCGCCGTGGTCGCGCGAATGATCCGCCCGACCTCGGTCGATCCCGTAAACGCGATCTTGTTGATGCCGGGATGCTTCACGATCATCTCGCCGACCTTGCCGTCGCCCGTGACGATGTTGATCACGCCGCGCGGCAGCCCGATCTCGTCGCAGATCTCGGCGAACGCCAGTGCAGTGAGCGAGGTCCACTCCGCCGGCTTCAGCACTACGGTGTTGCCCATCGCCAGCGCTGGCGCGATCTTCCAGGCCAGCATCAGCAGCGGAAAGTTCCACGGGATGATCTGCCCGACCACGCCGACCGGCTTGTAGTTGGGTAGCTCGGCCTCCATGAGCTGCGCCCAGCCCGCGTGGTAGTAGAAGTGCCGCGCCACCAGCGGAATATCGATGTCGCGAGTTTCGCGGATCGGCTTGCCGTTGTCGAGCGTTTCCAGCACCGCCAATCGCCGCGAGTGCTTCTGGATCTGCCGCGCAAGCGCGTAGAGATAGCGCGCCCGGATGTGCCCCGGCGTCTGCGACCAGCTCTCGAAGGCTGCGCCGGCAGCCGTGACCGCCGCATCGACCTCTTCCTGTGTCGCCTGGGTGACGTGGCCCAGCAGCTTACGATTCGCCGGATTGATACTCTCGAACAGGCGATCCTCGGCGGCCTCGGTCCACGCGCCGTCGATATACAGGCCGAAGCGACGATTGTGCGCCTCCAGCCAGGCGTTGGCCGGCGACGCGCTCTCCGGCGCGGGGCCGTACTCCATGGTCTCAAAAATGTCTGCTATGCTCATACACTTCACATTCCAGAACCTAGAACCCAGAACCATCTGCTTCATCCCCTAGGTTCTAAGTTCTTGGTTCTTGGTTCTTGTTATCCCATCGGGTGGCGGAACAGCGCCGAGTACTGGCCGGTGACGTGATGCTCAAGCTGGCGCTCGATGTCGCCCAGCAGCGAGCTAGCCCCGAAGCGGAACAGCTCGTTGTTGAGCCAGTCATCGCCCAGCTCCTCTTTGATCAGGATCAGCCAATCCAGCGACTGCTTGGCTGTCTTGATGCCGCCCGCCGGCTTGAAGCCGACTTTATGACCGGTCTGGACGTAGTAGTCGCGGATCGCGCGGGTCATGACCAGGCTTACAGGCAGCGTGGCGTTGACGCTTTCTTTGCCGGTCGAGGTCTTGATGAAATCGGCGCCGGCCATCATGCAGACCAGGCTGGCCTTGGCGACGTTGCGCAGCGTGCCCAGCTCGCCGGTCGCCAGGATCGTCTTGATGTGGGCATCGCCGCAGGCAGCGCGGAAGGCTTTGACCTCGTCGTAGAGCGCCTGCCAGTCGCCGGTCAGGACGTGGTGCCGCGAGATCACGATGTCGATCTCGCGGGCTCCAGCCTGCACCGAGGCCTCGATCTCGCGCAGCTTCAGCTCGAACGGATTCAGGCCGGCGGGAAAGCCCGTCGAGACGGCGGCGACTGGAATGTCCGTTCCTGCCAGCGCCTCGACCGCCGTCGGGACGAAGGCATGATACACGCAGACCGCGCCGACCTTGAGATTCAACTGCTGGACGCCCAGCGCCTCCAGCAGATCCGGCCGCACGGGCTGCCGCGCTTTGGCGCACAGACGCTGCACCGTTCCCGGCGTGTCGTCGCCCGCAAGCGTGGTCAGATCGATGCAAGTGATCGCGCGGAGCAGCCAGGCTGCCTGCCAATCCTGCTTGACACTGCGGCGGCCCGGCAGCGTGGACGACCGGCGCTCGACGGCGCTGCGGTTGACGTGCACCTCTTCGATCCAGCCCAGGTCGAAATCGCAGCCGGGATTGCGCTCGACATGCTGGATCGGCTCAAGCTTTTTGACTCGCTCGCGTTTGCGCTCTTCAATCATCTATCTATCCTTTTGACTACTTGTTTTGCAATCAATCTGCCCAAGACGCATCTATATTGCTCTTGCTCCGGCCCCAAAGTCAGTCGCAGGTTATCGCGGCGCCACTCTACCAGCGATCGCATGCAATCTACCAGCCACCGCTAGAATAGCGCTCTACAAACACCAAGATCCCGCAAACGATGTCGTTTCGGGTCGCTAAGGGCATGATAGCACAGACAAGAACAAAGGAACAAACGGAGAACCTAGAACTAAGAACCAAACGGAAGAACAAAGAACAAAGAGCAGAGACAAAGGAAGTACCGAAAATCCCCTCGCCTGCCGCAGCGGGAGAGGGACCCGCGACGGCGGGGAAGGGGAAAGTCCGCAGGGCTGGGGGTGAGGGCCAGAATCTTGGATTATTTAAAGCTTGGTGATCACGCCCGGCGCTAGATCCGCTCGTCGACCATGCTCAAGAATGGTTCTGGAGCTGGGCTACTCTCGGGCAGATTATACCCTTGTGGTCGTGGATGCGGGGCAAGGTTCTCTTTGCCATATAGCCGCAACAGCACGAACGCGATCGCCCAGGGCAAGATGCTGTAGAGCCCTATGGCTGCCGGGTTGTTTGACGACAAGATGAGGTAGGATTGCACGGCGTTGTTCCATCCATGCAGCACAATCATAATCCACACGCTATGGGTGTTGTTATACAGCCACGTGTTCACAATCGTCCAGCCGACGATGCCGATCGTGAGGCCAATAAAGGAAAAGATCAACGGCGCGATGCCTTGCCCGGCGTTGTAATAGATGATAAAAGGGAAATGCCAAAGACCCCACAGCGGCCCCAAGATCCAGCTCGCTTTTTCCGCAGTGTAGCGCCGTTGCAGACGAGGCAAGGCAAAGCCGCGCCAGCCCGGCTCTTCGACGATGCCCGTGAAGATCAACATGTACAGGAAAAAAGGCACGAAATAGATCAGTGGAAGTTTCGGCGTGTAGGTGATCTGGCCGTTACTCGCCAGCAGCCCAATCCCTAAGCTCACCAGAGCCAACGCCAGCGGCAGCGCAAACGCAATCAGATACCACCTAACTCCAATTCGCCAGTGGGTCGATTGCTGCCAAAGCGCGCGAAGTCCAGTTCTTCCATCGACGATTCGGGTTACCAGGATAGCCGAGATGAGCGGACCTGCTCCCAATGTAAACACGCCATACACCAGCGCCTGTTCCAGCGACAAACGCAGCGAGAGCAAATCCATAAAATGCAAGAGGCCGGTTTCGTTATTGAGTGTCATGCCGTAACGCGACGCGAGCGCAATGGCGGTGAGCTGGAAGGTCCAGGTGATCAAGAAGGCCAGTACAAAGAATGACGCTAACGGATACTGTTTGATCAGTCTCATCACAGATCCTCCTGGGTTGGGGGAGTCACCCAACGAATCAAGTGTGATTTACCGAGGGGTAGCCGTGCAGTAGGTTTATGGTTTCAGTGTACAGCGCATGTCAGCTCATGAGCAGTGAAAATATGCATATTTAGAAAGCCAATTTGTTTCGCCCATTATGTCTTTTGACATAACCCTAGAAACAGTAAACGCTGGATTGCCCGGAGCTGGGCGTTCTACTCGCGGGCTGGTTTTTCAAACAATTCTCAAGAATTGAGCTAATCGTGGCGGAATTATGGCGTCAGGGGCAGGGCTGATTGCAGCAGAGCTAAAAAATCGATTGCTTGACGCCCAAGCGCTGGCAGATCAGCCGCATCTGGTCGTCGGAGAGGCCGCCGCTGGGCTCGCCGGCTTGAAGGTTGAGATACTCATAGCGCGCTGCGGCCTCGGCATACTCGACCAGATCGCCCGCCTTGGTGACGCTGCCGTCGGTGCGCGTGACGATGCCGTGACGCTGCCAGACAACGGCACGATGATCGCGCATGGCGTGCATGGTCGCCTCAGCCTGCTCGGACGAGCTTGGTACCTCGAACGGCAGCATCGCGATGCCCTCGGGAAACTCGATGATCGTCTCGGCTTGCCAGCGCAGCAGCCGCCGATTCAGCGCTGTCGTGTCGCCGTAGCGCTCGATGTGGCTCAGATACGTGAGGTAGGGTGGCTGCGCGTGCAGCACCACATGCCGGCTCAGTCCCCGCCGCGCAACCTGATCGTTGTGGACGGCGAGATGCGAGTTAAGCTCGCTGGTCGGTCGAATATCGGAGCCCGCAAACATAGCGGCCTGCTGTCCGCTCTCTTGAACACGCAGCCAGCAGATCGTCGTCGTGGGCGTGGTGCCTACGTCGCGCAGCCGTCGCCCGGCGCCCGTAACCAGCAGCCAGCCACCGGCCAGCGCCGGCACCGCCAGAGGCAGATCGATCATGCGGCGCTCGCCGGCGTACTCAGGCGGCGAGTGGAGGTCGCGCAGAAACACCGAAATATTCCCGGCCGCGCCCTCGGCCGCGTCGATCTCGGTCATGCGCACGCCCACCGCGCCGATCTCGGCGATCAGGCTTGTGATACTCGGGCTGCTCATGCTGTAATGTGTCTCCTGCCGCGCCGGCGATGCTAGCCGCAGTACTGCTCGACGGTATCCAGCAGCCGGTTTAGCTCGATCGGCTTCTTGATAAAATCATTGGCGTTGATCGCCGCCGCCTTGGTCGGCAGGTCGCTGTCGGCCGAGATCACCACCACCGGCACGGGCGCGAGCAGCGGGTCCTGGCGCTGCTCGTCGCGAAACTGCCAGCCGTTCATCACCGGCATCATTAGATCGAGCAGGATCAAACAGGGCAAGGTGCTGCTCCGCAGCAGCCGGATCGCCTCCTCGCCATTGGCCGCGTTCAAGACCTGGTAGCCTTCGCCTTCCAGCACATCGGTCAGCACTTCCCGAATCGCGTTATCATCCTCGACAACTAAGATCATTGGGCATGGATGGTTTGCCAGCGCCATGACGCGTTACTCCTTAAATTCCGCTGGTATCTGCTGCTTAGCCGTCGACGACCGCCGGTTGCGTCACGCTGGCTCGTGGCAAGATCACCACAAATGTCGAGCCGACACCAAGTTCGCTTGTTACCTGAATCGAGCCGCCAAGCGACTCCACAATCTGCCGAGCAATATACAGGCCGAGTCCCAGCCCGCCGTAGTTGCGTGACGAGACCGCACGCTCGAAGCGGACAAAGATTCGCTCAAGATGATCCGGCGCAATGCCGATGCCGTGATCGCGAATCATCAGCCGCGCGCTGGTCGCCGTGGTTTCGACGGCGATCTCGATCGGCTGGCCCGCGCCATATTTTATCGCGTTTGACAGCAGATTGGTGACGACCTGCTCCAGCCGGATGCGATCGGCGCTGATCATTGCTCCAGGCTCGGCATCCAGCGCCAGCGAGCAGCCCGCCGCCTCGATCTGATCCTCGAAGCGAAGCACAACCTCGCGCACGGCCTGCGTCAGGTCGATCTCTTCCAGGCGCATCTCGATCCGGCCTGCGCGAATTCGCGCCACGTCGAGCAGATCGTTGGTCAGCTTGGTCAGGCGCTCCGTCTGCTGGGTGATCAGATCCAGCTTGTGCAGCAGCCGCTCCTGGCCGATGCTGCTCAACCCGCCCTTTTTGGCGTTGCGAATCAGGCTTTGGGCTTGCAGTTGCAGCGACGTAATCGGTGTTTTCAGCTCGTGCGAGGCGATCGACAGGAACTCGTCGCGGGCCAGAATGCCTTCTTGAGATTCCTGGTACAGCCGCGAGTTATCGACGGCGATTGCCGCGCGCTGAGCCAGATCTTCGGCCAGCGCCAGATCCGCCTCGGTGTAACGGCGGCCCGACTCGGAGCTGATAAAGGTCAGCACGCCCAGGATGCGCTGGCGGGCGATCAGCGGCACACACATATACGAGATGATGCCCGAGGCGCGCAGCCGCGCGAGATGCTCTGGGCTGCGCGCGCTGGTCACAAACACCTCGTCGGTGACCTCCGCGAGCATATCCGACTTGCCCGTGCGCATAACGCGGCCAATGCCATAGGCGGCGTTGGGATTGTACGGGTAGTGCTGATGGACCTGCTGCGCGACCGCAACTTTGGCCGGATCTTTGTGCGCCACGACCAGCGATCGCACGATGCCGTCGCCGACGACCATATCGATCGAGCACCAGTCGGCGCGGCTGGGTACCACCAGATGCGCCAGCGTCGCCAGCGTTTTCTCGTAGTCGAGCGACGAGGCCAGAATCGCGCTTGCCTCCGCCAGGAAGCGTAGCGATTCCTCGGCCTGCCGGCGCGCCGTCACGTCTTCGACCAGCGACAGCACCGACACCGGATTGCCCGCGCTGTTGAGCAGCGCTGAGCTGTACCACACGCAGTAGATCACGCGGCCATCTTTGGTAAAGTTGCGATTGGTCGTCACGGTACGCAGCTCGACGCCGCCCATCATTTGCGCGATCACCTGCGCCACAACCTCGTCGTCTTCGGGATGTACGAACTGCCACTCGCTGGGACTTTTGCCCAGGACCTCATGCGCCTGCCAGCCAAAAATGCGCTCAGCACCCTGCGACCAGCGCAGCGCGTGGAAGTGCTGATCCCACTCGATCAGGCCCAGCGGCGTGTTTTCGACGTGGAATGTCAGGCGCTGGAGCGCGTTCTGAAGCGCGTCGCCCGTGCGTGTGCGCTCTATCGCGATGCCTGAGATATGCGTGGCGATCTCGATCAGATGCTGGTCGTCGAGCGTGGGTCCGCGCGGCTCGCGGTAGTACATGGCGAACGAGCCGAGCACCTCGCCGATGCTCGACATAATCGGCGTTGACCAGCAGGCGCGCAGCCCGTGCCCTAGCGCCAGGTCGGCAAATCCGGCCCAGCGCGGATCGCCGGCAATGTCGGTGACAATCACCTGCTCACGGAGAAAGACCGCGCTGCCGCACGATCCGAGATTCTCCCCGACCGGAATCCGCTCGACGGCCTGTCTGTAGCTCGCGGGAATACTCGGCGCCGCGCCGTAGGTCAGATATTCGCCGCTCTCGTGCAGCAGCAGAATCGCACACAGCGCGCCGCTGGATTGTTCTTCGATCAGCAGCGCCAGCGCAGAGAGCACATCTGTCAGCGGCGCTCCCAGCGCGATCATTTCCAGCAGCCGCTTTTGCCCGCTGACGAGCGCCTCGGCCCCTCGGCGTTTGCTGAGATCGGTCATCGCTCCGATCATCCGTGCCGGTAGCCCGGCCTGATTGTAGATCACATAGCCGCGATCCAGCACAAAGGCGTAGGACTCGTCTGTACGGCGAAAGCGGTACTCATCCTGCCACGATTGCTGGCCGCGATCGATCACGGCATGAATCCCGCCATAGACTCGTTCCTGGTCTTCGGGGTGGATATGCTCGCGCCACCAGTCGGCGGTGGTATGGATCGTGTCGCCCTGGTAGCCGAACAGCCGCGAGGTCGCCTCGTTCCAGGTCACCTCATTGGTAATCAGGTCCCAGTCCCAGATCGCGTCGTTGGTGGCGCGTACAACCAGGTTCAGGCGCTCCTGGCTATCACGGATCATCGCCTCGGCCCGCTTCTGGTCGTCGATGTCGGTGCAGGTGCCAAACCATTTGATGATCGCGCCCGAGCGATCGCGGAGCGGCAGCGCGCGGCCAAGGTGCCAGCGATACGCGCCGTCGGAGCCACGCCGCAGCCGGTACTCGATCTCGTAGGTTTGTCCGGTCTGAATCGCGCCGGTCCAGCGCGCCAAACAACGCTCAAGATCGTCGGGATGGATCGCGAGCTGCCAGCTCCAGTCGAGACTTTGCTCGACGTTCATTCGCGTGTAGTCATACCAGCGCTGGTTGAAATAATCGGTGTAGCCATCCGGCCGCGCGGTCCAGACCATCTGCGGAATGGCCTCGATCAGCAGCCGGTAGCGCTGCTCGCTGGCCTCCGACGCGGCGCGGGCGATCTCCTGCTGTGCCAGCAGCTCGGCGCGCTCCTGCTGAGCGTCCGCAAGCTCGTCGAGCAGGCAGATCACGAAATCGGCCTTGCCCGCTGGGGTGCGCGCCAGCGACAGCCGCAGCGAGATCCAGGTCGTCGAGCCGTCTTTCCGCGTAAAGGGCCGCTCCTGGGTGTACGGCGCGTGATGATCGGCGAGGAGCTGTCGAAGGCTCGGGTGTGCGCCGGATGGATCGGCCGGAAGCAGATCGTGCAGCGAGCCTGTGTCGAGATCAACCTGGCTATAGCCAAGGATCTCGCGCCAGCGGCGGTTTGCCGCCAGCCAGCGCCCATCTAGTCCCGCGTGGGCAATACCAATCGCAGCCTGATCGAAGGCGGCGCGAAAATGCTCTTCGTGCTCGGCAGGCGTCGCATGGGGCGGTGGTCCGTCGTGCGATCCGAGGCGAGCCGGCCTGCCGAAAGGAGAGTCGGACATGCGAAGATTCCTAGTTCTAGCAAACGAGCCGTTCAAAAACGATCGCTTGAGCTGAGCGGATGCTGGATCGGCGATCGACCGGCTAGCAACGAGTCAGGCCGCTGGGAAAGCGGCGGCGCTGCACACGCCTGGGGAGTGGTCACACCTTCCATTCGCCTGGCGCAACCTGGCGCGACCGATCTGCGCTCCGCCTCGCGCTGCGGACGACGATCAAACGATGCTGTCTTCAGATTATAGCCGCTCCTTGCCGGATATTGAAGCGGTTTTGGCGCAGCTATTATAGGTATCAAGCGCCGTTTGTAGCAAGAAAGACACCAGAAAGTATTAAACAACAGATTACAGATCCGCGCCGGCTCTTCCCGGTAGAGTACAGGTAGCGCCAGAGAGGATCTGGCTGGACAAGCGAACCGGTGCGTGTGGATCGGCCTGTGCTAGCTGCGTGGTGAGGGCCGTACAGCACGCATGATGGCTACGACGATGAGTCCAAGGCCGAGCAGCGCCACCGCTAGGCCGACCATATCGGCCAGGAGAGTTGCCATGATTGCGATGAGCACCGACCCGAGGAGCAGACAAAACAGTCCTAGCAAACCTGTTACGATCGGATTCATGGACGTGCCTTTCGGTTCAAATAGGTGTACGTTTAGAGAGTACGCGGTTTTTGTTACGGTCGTTGCAGCGTGTGTCGCACGCGCAGGGAGCGAAGATGTTTAATCCGTCAAATCCAGCGATGGGACGTGGTATGCTGCTGTTCGCGGCGATCGCGGCGGGCCTGGGCATCGTCGTGGGCGTTGGGCAGCAATCCTGGCGCGATGCGATCTTCTGGCTGGCGCTGGCGCTCTTCAGCGCCTGCTACGGCGCGATCACGCTCAACGCGCTGCCCCGGCTCCAGCGGCTGCTGCTGCTCGTGGGGCTGGCTGCTGGCGGTGTGGTCTTCTGGCTGGCGCTTCAAGCGTCGCTGGGCGCGTAATGCGGCGGAGGCTGACGGCCCGAGCCAGGTGTTATAATGCTAGACCATCGCCGAACCACATATTGATCGAATGTATAGATTATGGAAGTGCCTACTTTTACCGATGCGCTTTTGCGCTTTAACACACTCGTCGCCCAGATTATCCTCGTCGTCACGTTTTCGCTGCTGTTCTACATCGCCACCCGCAACTGGCGCAACATGGTCACGCGTGCGACGGCGCTACTGCTGCTGGGCGTGGTGATCGTGTTCAGCGGCGATGTGCTGCTGGACAAGGCGGTGCGCGAAAGTACGCGGCAGTTTCTGCTGCGGGCGCAGTGGCTCGGCATTGTGCTGGTGCCGGCGGCGTATCTGCATCTGTCGGACGCGATTCTAACCTCGGTGGGCGTGCAGTCGCTGCGGCGGCGCTGGGGCGTGGTGGCCGGCTATATCTGCGCGCTGATCTTTTTTGCGCTGGCGGCTGGGACCAACGCGCTGGTGCGCGGCCGGATCGAGAACGGGCCGCTTGAGCAGCTGGCGGCCGGTCCGCTCTTCTGGCTGTTCACGATCTGGTTTGGCCTGGTGACAGTCGGCGGCCTGTACAATATCTACCGCGCGCGCCAGCTGCATACCACCACCGCCTCGCGGCGGCGCATGACCTACCTGGGCGTGTCGTTTCTGGCGCCGGGCCTGGGCGTGTTTCCCTACCTGGTCGTCGCCAGCCTGGCCTCATCGCTGCCCGCCTGGATTGTGCTTTCGCTGGCGATCATCACCAACATAGGCGTCGGCGCGATGATTCTGGTGCTGGCCTACAGCGTGGCCTACCAGGGTGCGCTGCTGCCGGATCGTATCGTCAAGCAGGATTTTATCCGCTGGCTGCTGGTCGGGCCGTTGGTCGGGATCTCGGTGATCGTCTGCTTCCAGGTGCTGCCGCTCTTCGAGAACGTGCTGGGCCTGCCCCGCGACACGATCATTACCTTCGGCGTGATGATCTTCACCGTGGTGATCCCGAATCTGATCGACTATATCCGTCCCCGGCTGGAGAATCTGCTGCTGTGGCAGGATCGCGAGCAGCTTCAGCTGCTGCGGCGCTTCGATCGCAAAGCCTTCACGCGCACCGATCTGCGGCATCTGCTGGAAAATACGCTGGTGACGATCTGCGGCGCGATGCGGGCCGAGTGCGGCTTTGTGGCCGCGCCCGAGGGTGACAGCGCGGTGGTCAAGGCGTCGGTCGGGCCGCGCCATGTCGTCAAGCATTTTTTCAGCGAGCACAAGCTGCCGGATCTGCTTGAGCAGTCGCGCGATCTGCCGTCGCGCAAACATGGCGCTGTGCCCGAAGAGATCAACTTTCTGCCGATCGACGGCTACTGCATTTTGCCGCTGCACGCTTCCAGCGGCACGTTTCTGGGCGTGGTCGGCGTGGCCTGTCCGTCCTCCGGCACCACGCTGGAAGTCCGGCGGCTGATCGGTGTGCTGGCGCATCAGATGGAGCTGGCGCTGGAAAATGTGCAGCTTCAGGAGCGAATTTACGCTACGCTGCAAGGTTTGACGCCCGAGATGCAATCGCTTCAGCAGATGGCCTCGCATCTTGAGCATATCTCACCGGCCACGCTGGAGCAGATCGATGCCGACGT
>DASWTQ010000664.1:0-8560 GCA_036402055.1 Herpetosiphonaceae bacterium | reverse complement strand
CGGCTGCATGTGGCGATCGAGCAGATAGATCTGCGCATTGGCGATCGGATGGCCGATCGGCACCGGCGTACGTGATGCCTCAGCCTGGTAGACGCTGCTCCAGACTGTGCCCTCGGTTGGTCCATATTCGTTGAAGATCGTGCTTCGCGACAGCAGCTCGTTATGGCGCTCGATCAGCTCCGGCGGACATGCCTCGCCCGCCACGATCACCGTCCGCAGCGACTGGAGCTGCTGTGGCTGCGCGTGCGCCAGAAGCTGGCCGAAGAGCGACGGCAGGCTCAGCAGATGCGAGATCTGCTGGTCGGCGATCAGCGCGGCAATCTGCGACACATCGCGCTCAAGGCCCGGCTGCGGAAGACACAGCGCGCCGCCCTGGCAGAGCGTCCAGAAGATCCCGGCGATCGAGCTGTCGAAGGCGAACGACGAAAGCAGGAGAAATCTCGCGACCGGCTCGTGGTAGTAGGCGATGCGCGCGCTCGTCGAATGCACCAGGTTTTGATGCGCAACCAGCACGCCTTTGGGCTGCCCCGTCGAGCCCGAGGTGTAGATCACATAGGCAGGATTGGCAGCCCGCACCTGCGTAGCCAAATTCTCCCCGGACTTTTGCGCGATCGGCGTCGATTCGGCGTCGATGGCGATCACCTGGGCTGTATGCTCGGGCAGTCGCTCGATCAGATGCTGCTGCGTCAGCAGCACCGGCGCCTTGATGTCGGCCAGAATGTAAGACTGACGTTCGGCCGGGTAAGCCGGATCGATCGGCACATACGCGCCGCCCGCCTTGAGAATGCCCAGGATGCCGATCACCATTTCCGGCGAGCGCTCGACGCACAGCGCCACCAGCGTCTCCGGCCGCACACCCAGCCCGCGCAGATGATCGGCCAGCTGATTCGCACGTGTGTTCAGCTCCGCGTAGGTCAGGCGACGATCCTCGAAGACGACAGCGATCGCGCCGGGTGTGCGTGCTGCCTGCTCCTCGAACAGCTGGTGGATACACCGGTCTTTCGGATAATCCGCACGTGTGGTGTTGAACTCTACCAGCAGCCGGTGGCGCTCGGCGGCGCTCAGCAGCTCCAGCGTCCCAAGCGTAGCGTCTTCATGCCGAACAACAGATGCCAGCAGCGTCTGGAATTGCTCTGCTAAGCGCTGAATGTCCTCCGCTGAGAACACGCTCGCGTCGTAGTGCAGCTCTGCGCTCAGCTCACGATCTTGCTCAACACCAACGAGCTTGAGCTTGAATCGATCAACGCAGGCGTAGCGCTGGTCGATCGAAAAAGTCAGGCTGGCGCCCGAGTACGGCGCGGGCTGTGACTCGAAGTCGAAGCATACGGGGAAGAATGACAGCGCCGGATCTTTTCCGTTCGACTCTGCAACCTGCTCCCAGGAAAAATAATCTTGCCACTCGCCGCCTTGCTGTACGGCGGTTTTCACTCGCTGCACAAGCTCGGCGAAGCGCAGATCTTCTTCCAGCCGGCCGTGGATCGGTAGATATTTGCCCAGCAGACCGGGCACGTCTTGCAATTCTTCCTGGCTGCGGCCATCGTAGCGCGCGCCGACGATGATGTCCGGCTGTCCGATCAACCGCCACAGCAGAGCCTGCCAGCCAGCCAGCAGACAGGTCGAGATAGACGTATCGTGTTTCTGAGCCAGCGCACTGAGCCGCGCCGCCACCTCGGGATCGATCGGCACGCGAAGTAGATGGGGCGCGAATTCGCCAGCCTCAGCTATCTGGCCCGCGCCGGGCAGCTTGATCGACATCAGCGCCGAGCGATCCAGCGCGCGCCAGGCATCTCTGCCGGCCTGACCATCCTCAGACTCAAGCACTTCATTCAGCCATCCGGCAATATCGGCGTATTGGATTGCCTCGTCGACTAGCTCCTCGCCTTGCGCGGACGCGGCGTAGGAGCGACCGATCTCGGATACCAGCTTCTCCAGCGTCACCGCGTCCGCGCAGAGCGCCGACAGATTGAGCAGCAGCAGGTGCTCATCAGGCGACTTCTTGAGCAAGGATACTCGCAAGAGTGGGCCGTGCTCGACGTCGAAGAGTAGCCGGCCCGACTCCTGAATCAGCCTGGCGATGGTTTCCGCTTGCTCGGACAGGACGAGATTGCTCAGGTCATGCTGATCGAGCGGCGGTGGAGCCGGGTCGCCGATGACCTGGAGCGGCACGGTCATGCCGGGTAAGTAGCGAAAGGTTGTGCGCAGAATCTCATGCCGCGCGACAACGTTCGCCAGGGCCGCCTTGAGCAGGTCCTGATCGAGATTGCCCTCGATCAGGACTGCTACCCAGGCGCGGTACGGCTGGAGTGCGTCGGCTTGCTGGAGCATCCATAGATGAGCTTGCTGCGGAGAAAGCTGAAACCCTGAAATCATAGAAACCTCCTGCTACCGCAGCCGGTGGAATGATGCTCAACCAGGCCGTGGATCGCATATCGAGCGTCACGCATCTGCCCGACGATTCGCTGCCAGCGTTGCGCTGTATGGCTCGGACATACCCACCACGACCTTGCGCTGACCAACAAACGGTCCTCGTCCGTGGGCAACTGACATATTGTCAAGCATGAGCACGTCGCCCTCCTGCCACGGAAAAGCGATCGTCTCCTGACGATAAATCTCACGCAGCTCATCTAGCACGGAAAGCTCAATCGGGGAGCCGTCGCCGTAGTAGGTGTTATTCGGCAGATCCTGCTCGCCGAACTCGGCCATCAATGCCTTGGCGATCTCCGGCGCCAGCGTCGACACATGGAAGAATGTTGCGTGATTGAACCAGATCATCTCGCCGGTCGTGGGGTGTTGCCTGACGGCCGGGCGAATCTGGCGTGTCCGCAACCGGTTGCCCGGCTTCCACTCGGTCTCGATCGCGTTTTTACGACAGTACGCATCCACGTCGGCCTGATCCGTTGTCTGAAACGCGTTCTGCCAGGACAGGCCAAAGCCGTCGCCATAGTTGCGAACGTACATCACCTGCTTTTCGACGAAGCGCTCGCGGATCTTCGGATCGATGCGATTGAAGATGTTGCGGCAGTCGGCGATCGGGGTTTCCCCACCCTGCTCGGCAGCGGTCACGCAACAAAAGAAGATCTTCAGCGGCCAGGTCAGCCAGTATGTGCCCTCGTTGTGCAGAAAAATGGTTTGATCCGCCGGATAGTCGGTTGACGTGTACACGTTTCCGCTCACCGGACTGCGCGGCGATGAGCGCTCGCGATATTCCAGCAGCTCGCCTGAGCTGGCCTTGACGAACTGCTCGAACTCGGCAACCGAGCTGACGTTGAAGTCGCGGAACAGGAGCGCTCGATGCTTCAAGAGCATTGCTTCGAGCAGCTCCCGATTATTGGTCGCCCAATCCACCAGGCTCAGCCGATCCACGGCTGGCCGCACGACCAGCGGGATCGCTTCTCCGGTGGGCAGACTTTCCGTCTTGATCAATCCTTCTTCGGATACGCTGACCGCTTTCCGCGCAAACATTCCCGGCTTCTTTGCGGCTGTCATGCGCTGTTCCTCCTTATGATCAAGCGCTGGGTGTTGGCTTGTGTTGATTCCGACAACTATGGATGTTCTCAGTCACGCGCCGTGCTTAGGGCTTCGCCGCAGACAGCAGGATGCGCACGCGCATGACGTCGCCATTGTAGGGCGGGAGCACCATGATCGATTTCCCGGCCGCGATCTCGCTAGCCTGGGCATCCACATACTTCTGGAACTGCGCGTTGGAGCCGACCTGTACCTTGACGGTCTTGCCATCCATGCTCTTCATCGTGATCGTGTTGCCATCCACCTGCTCGACGGTTCCCTCGATCGGCTCGGGTAACAGAATCGTGCCCTCAGCCTCCGCAGGTCGGAACGCAGAATCGACCGCCGGGCTGCCGCTGGGCGCCGCCTCGACCGCGCCGGGAGCCGCTTCAACCGCGCCAGGAGCGCCGGGAGCAGTCTCGACCGAGCCGGGAGCGCCGGGAGCCGCCGCGACTGCACCGCCGGTCACACCTTCCTCAAGCGGCAGACGCGAGCCCATAACCGCCTCTTTGCCCACCAGCACAATATCCGCCTGGATCACGCCGCCGCTGTCGGGTCCCAGCGCCGTGACGACGGTGCCCGGCTGCACATCCGAGATCTGCGCGATCTCCTGGCGGTGGATTCTGGCATCGGGCGTCAGATCGAACTTTTGCAGCAGGCCGGTCGCCGCCTCACGGATAAAGATCGTGCTGCCCTCAACCCGCTCAACAGTCGCCATCAGCGGCGTTTGAACGTCGCCCTCGCCGTGATCGTCCGGCCCATGGATATGCTCGGTTCCATCGGGATGGATATGCACGGTTCCTTCGGCGCTGGCCGCGCTCGATCGATTCCCCAGCATGTAGAACGCCGATCCAACACCCAGCCCGGCAACCAGGGCCACAACGACGATGACCAACACGAGCTTGAGATTCTTCATCTGAGACCACCTTTTTCGACTAACCGACTGATGTTGAAGGGCACGGCGGGGAGTGAGCGCTGCTCGCTCCGCATCACGCCCGCGAACTAATCCTCTACCATTGACCGCACGCTGGTATCCAGGGTATCGATACAGCTTTTCAGCCGTTCTGCCAGGACGCGGACGTGCGGCTCGTTGACCATTGTTTCGTGAGTTCCTGGGACCGTATACACCTTGACTGGTTGCGAGGAGACACCGCTCCAGCCCAATGTCGTCTCAAGGAGGTCGGGGGAAGCCTCCGTCGCGGATGTGTCTTCGGCGGCGGGCGCTGCTGTCTTGAAGAGCGTAATCGCCTCGGGGTACAGCTGCGGCCGGTAGGTAAACATGGCGCGCAGATTGGTCTTGAAAACTTGCACCATCCGGCGCAGCTGCTCCTGATCGGCGTCCGGTGGCAGGAAGCCGGACTTCTTCAACAGCTCCACGGCGAGATCCACCTGCTGGCCGGGTCCGAGCTGCTGGAAATCTGCTTTCGCCATCGACAGGTTCTGCTCTTCAATCAAGGCCAGCAAGATCGAGGCATCATCGTCAAGATCGCCGATCTCAGCGCTGCCCTCAGGCGCTCCAACATCGATCAGCGCCAGCAGATCGACATCCTGATCCTGCCGTCGTAGCTGCTGGGCCATCTCGAAAGCCACGAGGCCGCCCATCGACCAGCCGCCGAGCAGATACGGGCCGTTCGGCTGAATCTGGCGGATCGCGTCGATGTAGTCTGCGGCCATGTCCTCGATCCGCTGCACGGGCTCCTGGCCTTCTTCAAGGCCACGGGCTTGCAATCCGTAAACCGGCTGATCGGCGCCCAGATGCTGGGCCAGTCGGGCATAGCACAGCGCGGGACCGCCAGCCGGATGCACACAGAAGAACGGCGACCGAGAGCCGCTCGGTTGCAGCGGCACAAGCGGCGACCAAGCGTCTGACCCGGTGTGCTCACGCATGCGGCACGCCAGCTCCTCGATCGTTGGCCCGTGAAAGAGCGTCGCCATCGGCAGATCCTGCCCAAACTGCTGCTTCACCTGCGTCATCAGGCGTAATACCAGCAGCGAGTGACCGCCCAGCTCGAAGAAGCTGTCGGTGACGCCGATCGGCCGAATGTCCAGCAGATCTTCCCAGATCTGTACAAGCTTAAGCTCCAGCGTGTCACGTGGATCGACGCGGCTCGTCTGTGCTCCAGATAGACTCTGATTAGGCGCCGGTAGGGCTTTGCGATCGACCTTGCCGCTGGGTGTCAACGGCAGCGTTTCAAGCGATACCAGGATACTCGGCACCATGTAGTCGGGCAGCCGCTCTTTGAGGTAGGCGCGCAGGGGAGCGGACAGGCCCTCATCCCCCCAACCCCCTTCTCCCGCTGCGGCAGGCGAAGGGGGAGCACCTGTCCCTATTTGTTCTTTTGTTTCCTTGTTCGCTTGTTCGGTTCTTCCAGGTTCCAGGTTCTTGGTTCTTGGTTCTTCGACGATGTACGCAACCAGCCGCTGGTCGCCGGGCATGTCCTCGCGCACCACAGCGACCGCCTCGTGTACGGTGGGATGCGATCTCAAGACCGCCTCGACCTCGCCCAGCTCGATGCGGAAGCCGCGCACTTTGACCTGGTGATCGATGCGGCCAAACAGCTCGATCGTTCCATCCGGCAGGCGCCGGCCCACGTCGCCGGTTCGGCACATCAGCGCGCCGTCGCCCCAGGGACACACGACGAATTTCTCGGCGGTGAGATCGGGCCGGTTGAGATAGCCGCGCGACAGGCTCTCGCCGGCCACGCAGACCTCGCCGATCACTCCAAGCGGCTGGAGGTTGCCATGCGCGTCGGTGAGATAGACCTGGTTGTTGTTGAGCGGCCGGCCGATCGTGATCGTCTTGTCCAGGTCGCGGCTGGTGATCACCGAGAACAGGTTGATGTCGGTGATCTCGGTCAGGCCGTAGATATTGACGATGTTGACCTGCTCGCCGAGCTGATCAAAGACTGCCTGGAGCAGCCGCCGCTCCAGCTTCTCGCCGCCGATCAGGATATATTTGAGCTGATTGTCTACCTGCACGGGCTGGATCTCCGCGAGCACCGCCAGGAGATACGAGGGCACCGAGTCGAACAAATGGATCTTGTGCTCGGCCATGTACTGCACCATCGCCCGGCTGTTGAATTTGATCGGATCGGGGATGATGTGCAGCGTACGGCCAAAGATCAGCGTCGGGAAGATCTGATTCACGGAGATGTCGAAGCTGATCGACGTGATCAGCGCCGTAGTGCTGACGTCAGGATCGTCAAAGAACGCCTGGAGGCCATAGCACAGGTTGATCAGGCCGCGCTGTTTGACCATCACGCCTTTGGGCCTGCCCGTCGAGCCCGACGTATAGATGATATAGGCTCGATGCTCGCCGAGCACCGCTCGGGGTGGATTCGCCGCGCTGCGCTGGCTGATCGCCTCCCAGTCCGCGTCGAGGTAGACGACACGCGCCTGGCCGCTTGGCAGCTGACCGCGCAGCCGCTCCTGGGTCAGCAACACAGGCGCCCGGGTATCTTCCAGCATGTACTGGAGCCGATCCTGAGGATAGTTCGGATCGAGCGGCACATACGCGCCGCCAGCTTTGAGAATCCCCAGGATGCCGACAATCATCTCCAGCGACCGCTCGACGCAGATGCCGACCAGCACGTCAGGCCCGACGCCGAGCTGCCGTAGATGGTGCGCCAGCTGATTGGCGCGCCGATTAAGCTCGCCATAGCTGAGCTGCTGCCCTTCACAGACAACTGCAACGGTCGAGGGAACGCGCGCGGCCTGCGCCTCGAACAGCTCCTGGATCGACGAGGCGCGCGGATAATCGGCGGCGCTGTTGTTCCAGTCGACAACCAGCTGCTGCTGCTCCTCGGCGGTGACGAGCGGCAGCTCGGAGATCCGGCGCTCGGCGTGAACGGCGATGCCCGCAAGGATCGTCTGCAAGTGCCCGATCATGCGCGTGATCGTGGCGGCATCGAAGCGCCGGTTATCGAAGGTGATGCGCAGCGATAACTCAGGCCCCGGCGCGGCGACGATGGTGAGCGGATAGTTGGTGCGCTCCTGGCCTTCCATGTTCGCGATCATCAGCGCGGGGGTATCGTCCTGCTCAGCGGCAGCATTCCCCACGGGATAGTTCTCAAAGGCAAACAAACTCTCGAAGAGCGGCTGACCGCGCGGCACCTCGCTCCAGCTCTGGACCTGCACCAGCGGGCTGTACTCGTACTGGCGCAGCTCGGTCTGCTGCTGCTGCACCTGCTGGAGCCACGCCAGCACCGTCTTCTGCTGCGGCACGTGGATACGCACCGGCAAGGTGTTGATGAACAGACCGACCATGGTCTCGACGCCTGGCAGATCCGCTGGACGGCCCGCAACCGTCGCGCCGAACACGACATCCGGCTCGCCGCTGTAGCGGCTGAGCAGCAGCGCCCACGCCCCTTGCACCACGGTGTTGAGCGTCAGCCCGTGCTGCCGCGCCAGCGCCTGGAGCGCCGCCGTGGTTTGCTCGTCCACCACGCCATGCTGATCGGTGTAGCGCGCCTCGCCGGCATCGGGAGCCAGCGGACGATCGATGATCAGCGGCGTCGGGGCAGTGAAGCCGTGAAGCAGCTGCCGCCAGAAGGCCTCCGCCTGCGCCAGATCCTGCTGCTGGAGCCAGGCGATGTAGTCGTGGTATGGACGTGGATGCGCCAGGTACAGATCCTGACCTTTCGCGAAGGCGTCGTAGTAGGCAAAGACTTCGTTGAAGACCAGCGGCACCGACCAGCCGTCGAGCAGGAGGTGATGCTGCGTCCACACACAGCGATAGCGCGCGTCGGCCACCTGGAAGAGCGCCAGGCGCATCAAGGGTGCCTCGGCCAGGTCAAAGCCCCGCCGTCGATCCGCCGCCAGAAACGCATCCAGCCGCGCGTCCTGCTCCGCACTCGGCAGATCCTGCCAATCCTCCACCTGCCAGGGCAGCCGTACCTGCTGTCGCACCAGCTGTAGCGGCTCGTCCAAATCTTCCCACACAAAGGCCGTGCGGAAAATCGGGTGGCGCTCGACGACCTGCTGCCAGGCGCGCTGGAACGCCGGCAGATCAAGCCGACCCTCCAGCGTAATCGCCAGCTGCTCGACATACAATCCC
>DASWTQ010000663.1:0-12056 GCA_036402055.1 Herpetosiphonaceae bacterium | reverse complement strand
TTCGGAATCCAGCCCACGCATCGAGTTTGGTGTCGCGTCACAACAGCTGGCGGCCGACGTACATCACGCGTTTATTCGCTTCGGCATCGTCGCGCGGCTGTATCGAACGACGCATAACGCCTGGCGTGTTGCGGTCACGGACTCCGAGTCGGTGCTGCGCTATCAGGAGCAGATCGGATGGATCGGCGAGAAGACCACACGCTTTCCCGATTTCACGCGTGATCTTGCCGCGCGGCACAGCAACGTCGGACACGCGCCGAAAGAAACCTGGCAGATCGTGCGCGCCGCCTGTCAGGAGCAAGCAGTTTCGATGGTTGAGCTAGCCCGGCGAAGCGGCGAGACAACCAAAGTTGGCAAATATGCTGGCTATAATCCGCATACCAACCGCACGATCCCGCATGTTCGGCTGGCAAAATACGCGGAGGTTTTGGACAATCCGCAGCTGCGCAGAGCTTCCAACGCCGATATTTTCTGGGATCAGATCGTTTCGATCGAGCCAATCGGCGAGCATCGCGTCTATGATCTCACGGTACCCGACGGCGAGAACTTCATTGCGCAGGACATTATTGTCCACAACAGCTCGTTCGCGATGACGATCGCGTTCAACATGGCGATGCAGCAGCGCACGTCGGTAGGTGTGTTCGCGCTCGAAATGGGTCGTGATCAGCTGTTGCAGCGCTTGCTGGCAACTCACACCGGCATCGACTCCCAGAAATTGCGCACGGGCCGCATCAGCACCACCGAGCTAACCGTGCTCATGGACGCGATGGGCCAGCTCTCCGCCGCGCCGATCTACATCGACGACACGCCGGGCGTCACCGTCACCGAGGTGCGCTCCAAAGCGCGGCGCTTGCAGGCCGAGCATGGCCTCGAAGTGCTGATCATCGACTATTTGCAGCTGATGAGCGGCAGCGGCAAGCGCGGCGATAATCGCGTGCAAGAAGTTTCCGAGATCTCACGATCACTCAAAGCGCTGGCTCGTGAATTAAATATCCCGGTGATCGCGCTTTCGCAGCTTTCGCGCGCGGTTGAAGGCCGAACAAGTCACGTTCCTGTGCTTGCCGACTTGAGAGAATCGGGTAGTATTGAGCAAGACGCGGATATTGTCATGTTTATCTACCGTGAAGAAATGTATGACAAGGATACTGACAAGAAAGGCATCGCCGAGATTCATATTGCCAAGCATCGTAACGGGCCGCTGGGCGTCGTGCCGCTCTTCTTCGATCAGCGCACCACACGCTTTCAAAATCTCGCGCCCTTCCAGTCGCCTGACGGCTACTGATGAATAAAGCTAAGCATGCAAGACGCTCACACGTTCGAAAACCTGTGGACGCCCGATCTAGAGCGTGGTAGTATGAGTGTACATCCCGGCACATTGGGGAGCATAGCGCAATGACCTTCACGGGCTTTTCTACTGACGATCCGATCAAGCTGCCGCGCGAGCTATTCACCGACGTTTTGCCGATGATCTCGCAGCCCGCAGAATTGAAGGTCACCCTGCATTTTTTCTATCTCCTGCGATCGAGCCGTCGCCGTCCACGCATGGTCGAGTGGGCCGAGTTTTGCGCCGACGCCGATCTTGGCCGGTCGCTACGCGCGATCGCGCCGTTTCGTCCGCTTGACGACGTGCTGATCGAAGGGCTGGAGGCGGCGGTGCGCCGTGGTACACTGCTCCATGCCGCCGTGCCCGAGGGTCCGCGCGTCGGCAACTGGTATCTGGCCAACACCGAGCGCAATCGCGTGTGGATGGCGCGCATGATCGACGGCGACATCTCGTGGCTGCCGATCCCGCAGAAGCCGCCCGAGCGACCGACCATCTTTGCGCTGTACGAGCAAAATATCGGTGTGATCACGCCGATGCTGGCGGCCGAGCTGAAGGAAGCGCAGGAGATCTACCCGACGACCTGGCTGGAAGAGGCGATTCGTGAGGCCGTGCGCTCCAACAAGCGTGCCTGGCGCTACATCGCAGCGGTGCTCAATCGCTGGGCGCGTGATGGCCGAGGACAGATGGTGCCGGCGAACGGCGACGATCCGGGCCGGTACATCAGCGGCGAACTATCAGACTATATCAAGTTCTAAGATACGACGAGCGCGTGTCTTGACAAAGTGTGCCTATGGAACCGTTATCTGATATTCTTGCGCGGATGCGCCTCAACCCGGACGATGCAGAGCCGCAGCAGCCCGAGCCGAACTGCCCGAAGTGTAACGGCATGGGCTTTTTGCGCTACGACGTGCCGTATGGCGATCCCAACTTCGGCAAGCTCATGCCGTGTGGCTGCAAAGCGCAGGAGATCGCCAGCAGCCGCGCCAACAAGTTTCGCGAGATGTCGCACCTGGGGCCGTTGCAGCAGAAGCGCTTCGAAAACTTCGATCTGCGCCGAGGCACCAGCGCTTACAGCCGCGACGCGCTGGAGATCGCGCTGCGGGTGGCGCAGGAGTACGCCGAGAAGCCGGAAGGCTGGCTCGTGCTCACGGGTCCGAGCGGCACCGGCAAATCGCATCTGGCGGCGGCGATCACCAACGGGCTGCTTGATCACAACCAGGGCGCGCTGTGGATCTTCGTGCCGGATTTTCTGGACCATCTACGCACCACCTTCAACCCCCAGAGCGACATCTCCTACGACGAAATGTTCTCGACGGTTCGTGACGCGCCCGTGCTGATCCTCGACGATCTTGGCGCACAGTCGTCAAGTCCCTGGGCCGAAGAAAAGCTGTATCAGATTCTTTCCCATCGCTACGACGCGCGCCGCCCAACGGTGATCACCACCAACAAGCTGCTCGACAACTTCGAGGGCCGCATTCGCGCCCGGCTGCAAGACGCCGAGATCAGCCGGATCGTAGCAGTCGTAGGCTACACCTCGGAGATCGTCAACCGGCTGATGGGCCTGAGCTACGATCTGATCCGGCGCATGACCTTTGAGAACTTCAACCCGCAGCCCTACAGCACGGAGGAGTCGCAGCGCAGCCGCTACAACCTGACGCAGGTGTATGGCATTGTGCAGAGCTTCGTTCGCGATCCGCAGCAGCACAAGTGGCTGGTGCTGATGGGCGTGCATGGCTGCGGCAAAACGCATCTGACCGCCGCCATGGCCAACGATCGGCTGTCGCGCGGCCTGCCGACGCTGTTCATCAACACGCCGGATCTACTAGATTCGCTGCGGGCCTCGTTTGGCGGTGATAGCTCCTCAACCTACGAGAAGGTGTTTTACGAGGTTCGCGCCACACCGTTTCTGATCCTCGACGACTTTGGCGCGCACTCGTCGACGGCCTGGGCCAAAGAAAAGCTGTATCAGATCCTGAACTATCGCTACAACGCGCAGCTGCCCACGGTGATCACCACCAACCAGACCCTGGAAGAGATCGATCCGCCGCTGCAATCGCGCATGAGCGATCAGGAGTACTGCGGCGTGCTGGCGGTGCTGGCTCCCGACTATCGCAAGACGCGCGGTGGACTGTGGAAGCTGCGGGGTCGTTAAAAATCAGAAGGGACAGGCGCTAAAACCTGTCCCTTACCCCTATCTCCCCTTCTCACCGATCGTAGCTACTCCAGGTAGCCCTGCAACCTGCGGCCAACTTCCGGCGCGCGCAACCTGCGCATAGCGTCGGCCTCGATCTGTCGCGTGCGCTCACGGGTGATGCCAAACGCCGCGCCGACTTCTTCCAGCGTCCGTCGCTTGCCGTCCTCAAGGCCGTAGCGCAGCGAGAGCACCCGCCGCTCACGCTCGGGCAGCTCGCCCAGCGCCGCATGAATGTCGTGATAAAGCAGGTTCTGCGTGGCGACTTCCATCGGCCCGTCTTCGCGCTCGTCGGAGAGCATCTCGCCAATGAACGTATCGCCGTCGGGACCGACCGGCTGCTCAAGCGAGACCGGCGTGACGGTCGCGGTCAGCAGGCGCTTGACCTTGCGCACGCTGATGCCGAGCGCATCGGCCAGCTCCTCGTGCGTCGGCGGCCGCTCCAGCGCCTGCTCCAGCTTATGCATCGTGCGCCGCACCTGCACAATCATCTCGCCCAGATGCACCGGCAGCCGGATCAGGCGACCATGCTCGGCCAGCGCGCGGCTGACTGCCTGGCGAATCCACCAGGTCGCGTAGGTCGAAAAGCGATTGCCCTTGCGCCAGTCGAACTTCTCGACGGCGCGCATCAGGCCAAGATTACCTTCCTGGACCAGATCCAGGAACGAGAGCTGATGCCCAATATACTTCTTCGCGACACTAACCACCAGACGCAGGTTCGCCTGGATCAACTCCTGTCGCGCGAGTGAGCCATCGGCCGCAAATTCTTCAAGCCGTGCGCGGTCGGCACCAGGCACGCCTTCTTCAAGCTGAAGCCGAGCGGCCTTTCCACGTTCGATTCGCTGCGCGAGTGATACTTCCTGAGCTGCCGTTAGTAGTGAGACCTGACCAATCTCGCGGAGGTAGAGCTGGATTGGATCTTCCGAGGTTCCAGGCTCTTCCTCTTCAGCATCTGCCTCCAGCGCTGGCTCATCCCAGGCATCGGCCATCCCCAATACCTGATCGTCCCTCGGCTCCGCACCGTCAGCAGCAATATTCGCATGCATGGTTCACCCACCTTATCCACTGCCACACGTACGGGGTCTCCGGGCAATGGGTTACAAGCTACAAACTCAAACACAACACACGTATCTACCTATACGCTTACGGGGGCGAAAAAGATTGGTCACAGTGGCCGAATGTTGTTTAGCCCCGCGTCCTCCTTTTTCTCACTGCAATCCTCCTCCCAGTCCTCCATCCGTATTCCAGGCCAGCGCGTCGATGGTGTTGCCCGTCAGGCCGCGCGGTGGCTGCGTTGCCAGCGCAATCGCTGCCGGTGTGACGATCGACGGATCGAGCAGATCCTGCTTCAGCTCCGGCACGTTCTCGCGCACCATCGTCGTATTGGCAAAGCCGCCGGGATGCAAGCCGTTGATGTTGATGCCGTAGCGCCGCAGCTCTTTGCCCAGCGTCTGCGTCAGCCCGGCCACGCCGTATTTGGCGGCGGTATAGGCGCTGAAGCCCGGCACGGCGATCTTCTCCAGCGGCGCGATCAGGTTGATGATGTTGCCCCGCCTCGCCGCGATCATCGTCGGCAGCACCGCCTGCGTGACCAGGTACGTGCCCTTGAGCAGCGTATCGACGACGGCGTCCCAGTCCGGCTCGGCGATCTCGACGAAGGGCCGCCGCAGCGCTACGCCCGCGCTGTTGACCAGCACATCGATCCGCGACCATTCCGCCAGCGTCCGCTCAGCCAGCGCTTTGACCTGAGCCGGATCGCGAACATCGCACGTCACGACAAGCGCATCCCGGCCCAACCCTTCGATCTGAGCGGCAACCTCGTTGAGCGCCTGGCCACCGCGCGCTGCCAGCACCACCGACGCGCCTTCTTCGGCTAGCGCCAGCGCGATAGCACGTCCTAGACCGCGACTTGCGCCGGTAACGATCGCAACCTGTCCCTCAAGATCCATCTGCGGCCTCATTCTTCGCTCGGGTCGGTGCTCGGCACGCCAAGCCAGCCAGCGCTGTGTCGATTGGGATGGTTGTGTGTCGGGACGCACGAACAACCACTAGTTCAAGCAGGATATTGAGTCGCCGCTTGTTTGTTTGATCTAGAGTAGAGCCAAACTTACTTTTTGATAGCACACAACGTGCCATCAACCCGACCAATCGCCAGCCGATTTCACGGCCTGTTTAGCTCGTCCACTCGGCATCAATCCCGCGTCGCCGACCGGACGATCGAGCAGCTTCGGCTGTGCGCCGCCTCGGCACTAAAGTTATTTGACGCCAAAAACGTTTGTTCTGTTGCAGCAATGGCACAAGCAAAAGCGCCTCGACGATCACCAGTGCCAGAGCCACCCACACCAGCACCAGCGGCAGGTCCATGCCTGGAATGCGGAGATCCGGCAGCACCGCCAGCAGAACGGCCCAGCTAAGAAAATAGCCGTGCATCGCCCAGCGGCTGATCGTCGGGATCAGATCGATGCCGGGCTGCACACGCACGCCATGACGCCAGATTGCAAAGCCGACCAGCGCCACAATGACTACCAACGCGCCAGCAAAGATCGGCAGACCGCCGCCCGCCGGCATTCCGCCTGCATAGAACAGCCGCGCCAGCACTTTGAACAGCCCGATTCCCAGCAGCAGCCCGATAAATGCCGCCACCGGAGCGCCGAATTGCAGCAGCGCGCGGAACCAGCCCGGCTGAAAGCGATGACGAACCCAGCGCACATAGGCCGAAAACGATAGCGCCACGAAGAGCCAGGCGAAAAAGTTATCAGCCGGCACGCCGAAGTAGCCCGCCGACAGCGGAATCGTCCAGGTCCAGAGCTGGAGCCGAATCGCGATCGCGTCGAAGGCCAGATCCAGAATGATCGCCCACAGCGCGTCGGCGAAGGGTGCCGCCCAGGCTGGCAGGCCAAGCTGATCGCTGTAGGCCATCGCGCCGTAGATAATCAAGCCCCAGCACAGCCCGATAATGATCGGCACCGGGCCGATCGCCAGCCAGAAGTCCGGCGAGTAGCTGTAGGTCTTGAAGATCACGATATCGCCCCACTCAAGCAAGATGCCGTAGATCGCCGCGCTCATTAGCTCCACGAACGGCGTACGACCACGCCGCCACGCGTGCCACGCGCTGAGCATGAACAGCACCAATGTCGAGATTTCGAGAAAAAGATAAGCACCGCTAGACATATTGAACATCCTTTGCACAGTTATTATACACCTTTTGCAAATACTTCGTCAATCTCTGGAGTTAGTGATATACATCACAATATCAGCTTAACTGGCTTGTCTATAAGGTGCGTGTAGTAGCATGTGGGCTGTAGCGCGTCTACCACCGACACACGATCTTGCGTACGTAGTGCTTACCCAAGCAGATTTGAATCCAGCCAAACAAAAAGAGCGGAGTTGATTCCGCTCTTTAGGATCATTGTTGTCGATGAGAGAAGCGCTACAATCGCAACGCCTCCCAGAACCGAGTGTTAGCGATTAAGCAGCTGAGCCTTCGCCGCCGCGAACTCTGTCTCGGTCAGCAGCCCCTGCGATCGCAGCTGGCCCAATCGCTCAAGCTGTGACAGCAGATCGCCTTCCGGTGCAGCCTCGGCGCCCGGCGTGGTGATCGGAAGCGAGGATGAGCGCTGCGAGGGCTGCGACGGCTGAACCACCGACGACAAACCCTGGCTCAGGCTGTCGACTGCGTTGAGAATGGTTGGGCCGAAGCGCTGACCGACCTTGCCGCCCAGCGCACCGCCGAGCAACACGCCGGTAAACGTGCCTACAAACGGGATCGGGATCAGCACTGTGCCTAGCTGTCCGCCTACGACTGCACCCGCGCCAAAGCCGGCCAGCCGGCCGGTCTCCTCGTTGCTGTGCTCAGGATTGTCCGACATGTGTCCGCTCCTTACTCATATGATGAGATAGTTATTGATACATCCGTCTTTAGTCAGACGAACACATGCGCTTAAGAGTTGCGCCGCAGATTCGGCCGATCGAGCTAGACGACCAGCTTGAGATTCGGCCTGACGCTCAGCGTCCAGTCGGCTTGCAAGCCCTCGGCAAAGCGAAAATACGCAGCAGCGCCAACCATCGCGGCGTTGTCGGTGCACAGCCAGATCGGCGGGTAGCGCACCGGGATCGGCGAGCGCGCGATCAGTGTGTCGCGCAGGCTCGTGTTGGCAGCCACGCCGCCCGCCAGCAGGATCGTGCGGGCCTCGAAGCGCTGGGCTGCGGCAACCGTTTTGCTGACCAGCACATCCACGATCGACTCTTGAAACGCGGCGGCTAGCTTGCCGACGAACTCGGGCTGAGCCTCAAATAGATTCACATCGCTGCCCTGCTTGGCGCGCTGGACCTCATGCAAGACATGCGTTTTCACGCCACTGAACGAGAAGTCATAGCTGTCGCCGAGCCAGGCGCGCGGCACCTTGGTCTTGCCGACATCCACGCCCGCCGCGATCTTCTGGATCTGCGGTCCGCCGGGATAGCCCAGGCCCATGATCCGCGCCGCCTTATCAAACGCCTCGCCCGCCGCGTCGTCGCGAGTCTGGCCCAGCAGCTGGTAGTCGCCGTGGTCGCGCAGCAGCACCAGCGCCGTGTGGCCACCCGAGACGATCAAACAGACCAGCGGAAACGCGGGCGCCGGCTCAAGCTCGGCGCTCTCCGGCTGATCGCCGACGACCTGCGGATAGAGCCAGTTGGCGTAGATGTGCGCTTCAAGATGATTCACCGCCACCAGCGGCTTGCTCCGCGACCAGGCCAGACCTTTGGCGGCATTGACGCCGGCCAGCAACGCGCCGGGCAGGCCAGGGCCGTAGGTACACGCGATCGCGTCGACATCCGCCCAGCCGTTGGGCAGTGGCGCGAGCGCCTCGTTGAGCACGGGCGCGAGGCTGGTGATATGTTCACGCGACGCCAGCTCGGGCACGACGCCGCCGTAGCGCTCGTGGAGATGCATCTGCGAGGCGACAACATTCGACACGATCAACCGTCCGTCGCGGATCAGCGCAGCTGCCGTCTCGTCGCAGGATGTTTCCAGCGCCAGGATAGTAAAGCCAGGTTTTCGTTCTTCCATAAGCTATATTGTAACAAAGCGCCGTGATCGCGTGCTGATCGGCCCGACATGCACAGAGACGACCCGTGTGGATCGTCTCTGCGCCCGGCTCGATCTCGACACTCGCCGGATCAGCGGCCGACTTCGCGCGATTGCAGCGGCTGCGCCTCTTTGCGCTCCAAATCGGCGCGCGGCGATGTTCGAGTTATCTGGCTGCTGCCGCTGCGCGATCCACGACCGAAGAGATAGCCCAGGCCCAGCACTGCCACCTCCAGCAGCCAGAAGCCGGCCTTGGGATAGCGCAGCCACTGCGGCGCGGAAAACTCGGCGCTGGTGCCGGCATACGTGCCGCGTAGCGCGATCTGCTCGCTCAGGTCGCGAATGTGATCGATATGCGTGCGGTTGTAGGACTCGATCAGGCTGCGGCTCTTGCCGCTCAGCTCGCTCTCTTCGAGGATCTCGCGACACATCGCCACGCCGTTCTCTTCGCCGAGCCGCATCGCGATCAGCACATCGCGCACGGAGCCGGCCGCCTGTAGCCGCGTGATCACGCGCACGCTGCTCTCCATCACGCCCGTACGATCTTCGGGATCGCGGCCCAGCTTCTTGACGCGCTTCCTGAAATCGTCGGCAAAATCCAGATGCGTCGAGCGCAGCTTGCCGAACAGGGTAAACACATCGCCCTCTTCGATGCGCTCCATCGCAACATCGTAGGACTCGGCAGCGGCCAGCGACGCCGCGTACAATCCGGTCATGATCAGCGCCTCGGCTGCCTGCTGCTCTTTATTGCCACCAAACCAGGCCATATAGATCCTCCCCGTCACTCTCACAGATTTGTGATCTTGATAGCTGCGAAACCATGACAGCAAACAGTATGCCGACAAGCATGAGTCGCTATGCTATAATCGTGCGACAAGCCAAAACATAATTAAGCGTCGGGCGACCGTTGCGCCGTGCAGCGTTGCCGGTATAGAAAACGTGGTAAGGAGTAGAGAAGCGGCTATGAAGGTCTCCTGTTTGCAAGAAAATCTCAAGCGCGGCCTATCGATTGTGAGCCACGCGGTAGCTTCCAAAAGCACGCTGCCGGTGCTCTCCAACATTCTGCTGACGACTGAGGGCGGGCGCTTGCGGCTCCAGGCCACGAATCTGGAGGTCGGCATTACCTGCTGGATCGGCGCGAAAGTCGAGGATGAGGGAGCCGTGACGATTCCGGCCAAGCTGCTCTCCGATTTCGTCGGCAACCTGCCCAACGATGCGGTGAATCTCTCGCTCGATGAGCGAACCCAGACGGTGAACCTGCGCTGCGCCCGCTCCGAAGCCAATATCAAGGGCATCGAGGCCGACGAGTTCCCGTCGATCCCGACCGTGGACGCCGACGAGCCCACGATCTCGCTCGCGCCCGACGCGCTGCGTGAGGCGATCAATCAGGTTGCCTTCGCCGCCGCCACCGACGATACGCGGCCAGTGCTGGCGGGCGTGCTCTTCAAGCTTCAGGGCAATACGCTCACCTTCTCGGCGACGGATGGCTTCCGGCTGGCGGTCAAAACGCTGGATCTGCCGGAGCCTGCGCGCGTTTCCCAGGAAGTGATCATCCCGGCGCGCGCCCTGATCGAGTTGGGCCGCATCATCGGCGACGGCGAGAGCCCGGTCGACATCACGATCACGCCCAACGGCAGCCAGATCCTGTTCCACACCGACAACGTCGATCTGGTCAGCCGCCTGATCGACGGCAAGTTCCCGGACTATCAGCGAATCATTCCCAAGCAGTACTCGACGCGCGCCGTGATGGATCGCAGCTCCTTTCTTCAGGCGACCAAGCAGGCTTCGGTCTTTGCCACGTCGAGCGCGAATATCGCCAAGGTGACGCTGGAGTCGGGCGCCGAGTGGGGGCCGGGCCGCATGACGCTCTCGGCCAACGCGACTGAGATCGGCGATAACAAATCGGAGCTTGAGGGGCAGATCACGGGCGAAGGCGGGCAGATCGCGCTGAACGTCAAGTTCTTGCAGGAGGCGCTCAACGCGATGGATACGCCGCAGGTCGGCTTTGAGATGCAGACCCAGGCCGCGCCCGGCGTGTTTCGCCCGGTCGGCGACGAAAGCCTGCTGATCATTGTGATGCCGATGACAGTGCGGTAAAAGAGCCTAGAACTTAGAACAACTGAGAACCTAGAACCCAGAACCTAGAACCACGAGTCACCGCCCCCTCGGTTCTTAGCTCTAGGTTCTAGGTTCTTCGTTCAGCGAATGCGCTGCAAAATCGTCATCAGCCGCGTGTGCTCGTCGCGCAGCAGCAGCGCAAGCTGGCGACCGGCCTGCACCAGGAACGAGTAGCGATCGGGCTGCACGTCGGCGGCGCGGCGTAGAGCGGCAGCCAGCAGCTCGTCGGCGGGCAGATCGCGCGCGGACAGCACCGTAGGCAGGAAGTCCAGCCGCTCGGTAAATCGGCGCAGCTCCTCGGCAGCGCAAACATGTACGCTGTAGTGAACCGGCGGCGGCAGCGACGGCAAATACTGGCGGATCGCGGGACCGTCGCAGAAGCCAACGGTCAGGGCGCGAAACTCGGTTTGCAGCACCACCTCAAGATCAGGATTTTCAGCGTAGATGTCGCCGTCATACATGCCCTCACGACCACGCACCACCGCTCGACCGCCTAGCTCGCGGCTCGCCGTATGAATATCGTAGACAAGCGCGTAGGCTGAGCAGCCATCGTTTCCATCCGCCCGTACGAGCGCACCCAGCGGCGGCGCTTCCAGCAGACGGTACGTCCCGGCCACAAACGACGTGCTATTCGCCTCAAGAATCTCACCGATCGGCATAGAAATCTATTCTTTCACAAAAATGATTTGCGCTGCTATTGTAGAAGAAGAGGGAACAAAGAACAAAGAGCAAACGAAGAATCAAGAACCAAGAACCAAGAACCAAGAACCAAGAAGATCAAAGTAAGTACTTCAATCCCCCTCGCCTACGGCAGTGGGAGAGGGGGTGACCGACAGGCCGGGGGTGAGGGCCTGCCCAACAACATCGCAAGAAAGGTTTCATATGTTCACTCGTCGTTCGCTCCGTCTTGTACTCGTCTGTGTTCTCACGCTATCGCTGCTGACTGGCTGCGTCACCACGCTGGCACCAGTGCGTCCGCTGCTCGCCGGCAACAGCGACAGCAGCGCCTATAATGTTGCCGTCGCAGTGCAGGCCAACGGAATTAAACACTACGCCTGGAACGAATGCCGTGTTGGGGGCTGCCGGCTAGTGTATCAGCGCATCAGATTCGGCGCGCCGATCTACCAATATATCCTTGCAGAGGGCTCCAGCTTCGACATTCGATACCATGATCTTGCGGTGACCGCCGATGGACGTGCCTTTGTAGTGCATAGTCTTTGCAACAATGGCTGCGTCGATTATTACAGCATCGTTCCAGCAGATGCCGACGACAACACGCCGATTGATTCGGAGCCGCTGGCCACTCCGAGCGGGAACAGCGCGGGTCCGCCTAAGCTCGAAGCGCGCGACAACAT
>DASWTQ010000662.1:0-13828 GCA_036402055.1 Herpetosiphonaceae bacterium | reverse complement strand
ACTATAAACCAGGAGGATCGATCATGTCGGCAGATGAGCACCAGCTTCCGCAGTGGGAAGAGTTTTACCAGGCCAACCAGCTCGAAACTATGGCCTGGTTCAACCCTGAGCTGGACGAGGATCTGAAACGGGCGCTGGACGAGCTTGACCTGAAAAGCGGAGCCGCGCTGGATCTCGGCACCGGACCTGGCACGCAGGCGGTACATCTGGCGCGGCGCGGCTTTACCGTGACTGCTACGGACATCTCGGCGGCGGCGCTTCAGCAGGCGCAGGCCAGGGCCGGGGAACAAGGGCAGGCTATCACCTGGGTGCAGGACGACGTTCTGGATACGCGCCTCGACGGCCAGTTCGACCTGATCTTCGATCGCGGCTGCTTCCATGTGCTCCCGCCTGAGCAGCGGCCGGAGTACGTCAAGACGGTTAGCAAGCTTCTGAGGCCGGGCGGCTATCTCTGCTTAAAGTGCATGAGCCGATTGCAGCCTGGCGAGGTCGGACCGTATCGCTTCACACCCGAGCAGGTGCGCGAAATCTTTGGCGGTGAGCTGGCCGTGCTCTCGATCGACGACACCGTCTATCAAGGAACATTGGACCCGCCGCCGTACGCGCTGTTCTGTGTGATGCGGCGCGAGCAGTAATCCCCCCGGCGGCGCCCAGCAGAGGCGCGATGATACAAAGGCGTCTGGAGCACTCGATGCTCCAGACGCCCTGTGTTTTGCACAACAATCGAGGAGGTAACCACTGATCTCGAAGGAAGGATCGTATTGGGAGAGCGACTAGGCGCCGACTTCGCGGCTGATCTCCTGATCACTCACGTCGACAAGCTCTTCGTTGCGGACGGCATACGAGAAGTGCTGCTGAACGAACTTCCACACGCCATCCTGGCGGCGCATCACCGCCGTCACCCGCGACTCCATCTCCGTACCGTCCGGCAGATGGAAGATCGGGCGGTCGGCAATCCAGCCCACGGAACCTTCGACGAACGCCTGGGGATTGCCCGGCACCACATGAACGCCAGCATCGCGGAACTGCTTCAAGCTCACCCGCAGCGCATCCAGAAGCGACTCGTGAGTCTCCCACCACTCATCGGGGTCGGTGCCGATGACAAGCATATCTTCGCTGGCGGTAAAATCGGCCATGAAGCGATCGTCACCGGTGTTGTAAGCTTCCAGCAGGCCAAGGTAGAGGTTCTTGATTTCAGCAGCTGCGTTCATGGTGGTTTCCTCCCTAATGGATTGTGGTATGTGTTGATACGACTAAGAGCGGGTGTGACGTTGGCGTGCAGCCTCGGACAAGCCGTCGTTGGGCGGCGCGCTCTTCGCTGAGCAGTTGGTCGGATATAGATTCAACTGGTGTGAATGTTTTTGGTGTGAGCACTTGGTTGAGAAGTCCCGCCGTGTATAGTACCGTAGTTGGGTGTCTTTCGTCAATGTCAGTGCTCTATGGACTATACTTTACCAGTACCACCTTACCATGAACCTTATCTCACGTTTCAAGATCGAAGATCTTTTAAAATTCGATCCCGAAATAGTAAAGAAGATTCAACCGATCGTAATCACTCGTAGATCTGATCAATAGGTGCTGCTGAGAGCGGCGCTGCGAGTGAGGAGGTTGTATGCTACGGCGACTTGCAGGATACGAATCTCTGGCTCCGCTGTTATTGCGGATCGGCATTGGACTAACGTTCTTTCTGGCCGGTCTCGGCAAAGTACTAGGCGGCACGGCTGGCGTGGCCGGCTTCTTTGGCAGCCTGGGCATTCCGCTGCCGGGCCTGATGGGGCCGTTTATCGCCTACCTTGAGCTGCTCGGCGGCCTGGCGCTGATGCTTGGGCTGCTCACACGTGTCTTCAGCCTGTTGTTCGTCGCCAATATGCTGGTGGCGATGCTGCTGGTCACCCTGCCGGCCATGTTCGGCGCTGAGAACGTCGTTCAGGGCTTCAATGATACTCGGACCGAAGTTCTACTACTGCTTGGCTCGGCGGCGCTGGCGCTGCTCGGTCCTGGTCCGATCTCGCTAGACAGCGCGCTGCTCGGCGATCGAGCGGAGGTACAGCCGCTGCGGGAGCACTCGCGAACAATGGGATAGCTGCCGGCGACCAGTCCTGTTTTTTGGGAGCGTACACTCCACATATGCGGGCTAAACCAAGCGAGCAGCGGCCGATCGACCGCTGCTCGCTTATGCGTTATGTGTTCGCGTGGTCAGGAGCCGGCAACCGGCAAATAGGCTCGGCTGCCTTTGATCTCCACGGTTACTTTGTTGCGGGTTGGATTGAGCGAGACACCGCCAAGATACAGATCGCTGGTACGTACCGCCGTAAGCAGTTTGCCTTTCTCCAGGGTGATGGTCGCGGCTTCTGCTTGCTTGTTCGCCTTGACGCGGAACTGAGCCAGCGTAAATCGATCCGGCAAGAATGGCTCTTGATAGCACGTCACCGAAAGATTCGCCTCGACCTGATTCGCCGCCCGGTAGAGCGTATTGTTATAGGTCGTCTCGCAGGAGCTGTTCCCCAGCACGGCCGTGCTGAAGTCGATCTCTCCTTTGACATACGCCGCTTCAATCAAGTTGCCGGCCTTATCGATGAACGATAGCGTACCGGGATTCTCGATGGTGAGAAAAGCGTCGATCGTGTCGGCGCGCTGGGATTTGAGATCGACCTCAAGACTGACCGTAAAGACCTCGCCTGTCTCGACCGAGAGCGTCTCCGGCAAGAGCATCAGCGTTGGCCGTTCGGTTGCCGCAATACCGACGCTGGCCGGGCTGGGAGCCGGCGGTGCGCAGGCGGCGTTTAGACAACCGGTGTCGGAGACAACGCCTGTTTTCAGGAAGTTCTCTTTCAGCGTCACGACATCCGGGCGATCGATCTGGCCGTCTTTGTTGGTATCGCCATAGGCGCGAAACTGAGGATTGGTCGTATCCAGGCCAAAAGCCGGAACCATGTAGGAAACGTCGCCGCCGTTGATCATATTGTCGCCGGTGCTGTCGCCGACCGCGAGGCTGCCGAAATCAACCTGATCCATCGTCGCCAGATCGACCTGGCGGATGTTGCTCAGGGTATCGCCGCCTTTGACGCGGACGCTGTATCGATCGGCGGGAATGCCTTTGAGAAAGACCGAGAACTCGCCGGCCTCGTTTGTGATCGCATCGGCGCTGCCCTTAATCTGCTCAAGTCCTCGCGAGTAGACGATGATCTCTTTTTGTACGTTGTTGCCCACCGTTCGATACAGCGGCGTGATCCAGCCGGGGTTGGGTGGCGTGCCGCGTACATCGCCGGCGAACGAGATTTTGCCGTTGAGGATCGATCCGTCGACGATCCGAATATTGGCATTGCTCACCGCCGTCGAGATCGGCTTGCCCGCGAGATACAGCGTACTCTGACGCGCTCCCTCGGCAACCAGCGAGATATTCAGCGGTTCGCCCGCCGAGGCGGTATTCAAAGAGCGGAGCTGAACTGTCGCGACCCTCAGGTTTCCCTCGGGCAAATACCCATTTTGTGGGGAGTTCAGCTTGGTCGCCGAGAAATCTACGCGTCCGGCCTCGTTGTCGAACTCCCCAATTGTACGGACGAGGGCGTTGGTTGCCGTCATCACCGATACCGCTTCGAGCTTGGTCGGATCGAACTTCAGATACGCATCCACGGTATCGCTGCTTTTGCCGCCGGTGTTGATCGAGATGTCGACGCTGAACTGCTGATTTTGCCCCACGAACTGGATCGGCGGATCGAGAAAGATGCGGGTATTGCTTGACAGCGGGTCGAGCTTGGCCACAAAGGCGTCGTGGCTGCCGCCGCTGTAATCAGTCTTCCAGGAGCCACTGACCGCCGGGAAGTTTTCCGAATCCGTGAGACCGGTGATGTATAAGGAGCACGGCGGTGTAAACGGTGTTGCTCCCTGGCACTGGATGGCTATTCCTTCGCCATAATCGTTGTTGGTGCCGCCAAAGAAGGTGCTGTACTCGATACCCGAGCCGCTGGGCACAAACTTGGTGACGAAGGCATCCGAGCTGCCGTTGCGCCGCGATAACAGGCCGTTCTGAATAACAAAATCACTCGACTCAGTCGAGCCGATGATATAGGCAGCGCCCTGCTCGCCTACCACAACATCTTTAGCATAGTCGCCGCTGGAGCCGCCAAGATACGTGCTGTAGTCAACAGGGAAGCCGTCAGAGTAGAGCTTGACGAGAAACGCGTCGTAGCCGCCTTTCAAGGTGGACTGGTAGCCGTTGATAATCTGCATGTCCTTCGAGCTGGTGTAGCCTGTAACGTAGGGCTCGCCTTGTGGGCCGACCGCAATGCTATTGCCGTAGTCGAAGCCTGAGCCGCCGAGATAGGTGCTGTACACCAGCGAACGACCATCCGAGGCCAGCCGCGTAAGAAACGCGTCGACGCTGCCGCCGAATACCGGGTAGACCGCGCTGCGGATCGGGTAGTCCGAGGAGGTGGTGTAGCCGGTGACATAGATGTCATTGCTGCTGTCGACTGCGATGCTGTTGATGACATCAGAGCTGGTGCCGCCCAGATAGGTGCTGTAATCCAGCGTGCGGGTTGCTTTATCCACCCGCACAATGAAACCATCGGCGCTGCCGCCGAGCTGAATATCAGGAAAAGGCGTGGGATTCGTCCCGGTCATCGGGAAGTTGCTCGACTCAGTCAGGCCGGCGACGTAGATCTTATCGCTGCTGATCGCAATGCCATTTCCGCTCTCAGAGCGGCTGCCGCCAAGATAGGCGCTATAGCTGATCACGCCGGTGTTCGTCAGGATCGCCACGACGGCATCGTTGCCGCCGCTGTTGGTGTTGCCGGCGTTGGCGAAGTTGGTTGAGTTGGTCGTGCCGACGATATAGGCGTTGCCGGCGCTATCGACGGCGATGCCGGTGCTAATGTCGGTATTGCTGCCCCCAAGGTAGGTCGTATATTCGACGATTTGACCACCAGGACGATCCATTCTGCTCAACCGTGAGACAAAAATATCTTTGCCGCCCTTGTAGGAGCCGGCCGGACCCATATTATTGGAGGTGGTTTCGCCGGTAATATAGACCGCGCCGGTGCTGTCGACCGCGATACTTCGGCCCGCATCGTCGCCGTTCCCGCCGATGAAGGTGCTATAGTCGAGCGTCGGATCGATCACCAGCGGCTGCGTCGGATCATACGCGCCGAGCGTAAAGCCGATCGTGTTGTCGGGCGCGACATCGTAGCGCACCATGACGGGGATGTCGCGGCCTGCCACCGTTTGCCAGGCGACCGGCGCTTGCTCGGTGAGCGTCGTAAGCGCTGAGGCGCGGCCGTCGCCGGTTGCCAGCGTCAGGATCAGGTTGCCCTGATCGTCCACCCTGGGCGCGGTAGCTCCCTCGTAGCGCCAGCGAATCCGGCGGGGATCGGTGCCGGCCGCGACCATATACGTGCCTTTGAGCCGCCCGTCGTCGCCATCGTAGCGCAGGTCGATCCCGGGATACAGCTGCTGGTAGCTGATACCGGCGTAGGTCGGCACGTGCGTGTGCCACTGGTCTGGATCGCTGCCGACCATATAGTTGACGATGCCGGGCAATCGCTCAAGACCTTGAATCTGTGGCGCCGTGCTGGCCCCGACAAATCGTAGCTGCACCGTATGCATCGGCTCCGGCTGCTGGTCTTCGGCTGTGATCTGCTGCTGCGCCGCCATCGCCATCAGCGGTTTGTGCGAGTCGGAGGCAGAGGCCGCGCTGCTGGCCGGCAACGAGAGCAAAATATGATCGCGATTGAAAAAGATCATGCCGCCCAGGCCCTCAGCCTGGAACTGGACATCTGAAGAGCTTTGCCCGACATTGGGGATAAACGCCAGTGGTCGGCCGGCAAGCGCATGAGTGATCGCCGCAGGCTCTACGCCGGGTAAAGGAGTCGCCAGAGACGATCCCGGCTGATTGCCCAGCACAACGCTCAGGATCATCAGCAGAGTGAGCGCGCCAAATAAAGGGCGCTGAGAAAATGGCAGAGACTCACGAAGGCGCGGGTATCGGATGTACGTCATGAATAGCGCTCCGTAGGTAGAGAAGGCTGCGTGATCAACGAAGAACTATATAAAGCTAAGCGTATGACTACCATGTGTTGAGCTTCCACTTTTTGGATCTGAACAACGTATGCGCCTGGTTATCTATAGTGGCTCGCTAATACCAGCGTCTTTTTTGGTTTCGACTATATGCTTGGCTGCGTGTCCTGAAGTTCGCCGCGATCCACGGGCGACGGCGAACGGCACCTGCGCTGACGCCTGACCGTTCGCCGTCCCGCACCCTGAGATTATGGATGCGCGTTCGGAATAAACAGCTTGTAGGTTACGCCTTGAATAGCGACCTCCGCGCTGACTCGCTTCACATTGAGCGCGTATCCCGCCTTGAATGAGTCGCTGTGACGCGTGCCGGCATCGACCAGTTCGATCCTGGTCGCCGCGATCGGCGCTTTTGCTCGCAGCCGAACGGTCGCAAGCTTGACTTTGCCGCTCAGCCATGGCTTGCTGAACCGTGAGGCAGAGATGCCCATCCGGCCACGATTCTGGTCGACCATGTTATAGGTTGCGCTGCTGAACAGGCTCTGGTTCAGATCCAGGCGTGCTGCCGGCTGCCCGGCGCCGTCTACGACCTCAAGATAGCGCGGATCGAAATCCAGATACGCGTCGATCGTGTCGGCCGTCGCCGCGCTCAGATCCAGCTCAAGGCTGGCGGTGAAGATGTCGCCGACCTGCAACGTCTGCGCGCTGGTGCTCACGCTCAAAGTTGGCTGAGATGCCGCGATGGCCTGGCCGGTCGGCGTTGGCGGCGGTGAGCAGGTATCGTCGCCGCCATTCTGGAGCGGCCCGACCCGCAAGAAGTTGCAGACGATCGCCGAAACATCTGCGCCGTCGATGGAGCCGCGCTTGTCGACGTTGGCATAGTTGAACGCGGTGTTGGTAGCGGTAGGCACCGGCTGTTGGAAGAACGGCGCGAGGAACGAAACATCACCGCCGTTGATACGATTGTCGTTGTTCGTATCGCCGGCCCTGAGCGTGTTGAACGTTTGCTCCTGGATCTTGCGCAGATCAACGCCGGGATACATGTTGCTGAGCGTGTTCGTGCCCTTGATCGTGACATCGTAGACGCCGGCCGGAATCCCCTTGATCTTGACAAGATCGCCGATCATCTCACTGGCAATCATCTTCCCGTCCGCGCCGGTCCTGATCCCGTTCACGGCCGTAGATTGATTTCCGTTGGTAAAGGTCAGGCCGGCTACGGTGTCGCGCCCCAGATCGATCGCCTGATCCAGCCTGGTGCCCGGCTCACTCGAAAGCTTGCCTCTCAGCCAGAAGCCATCGGTAATTCCGACCTTATCACCTTCGAATGAAGGGCCGGTATCAATATTGTTGACAAGCAGCTTTGAGCTGGTGACAGCCGTTATTGACGACTCGCTGGCGATTCTGCGGGCTCGGAAATGAATGGTGGCAACGCTGACCTCCTGGGTCAGAACCGATTGCTGTACCGTCGCCGCGAACCCGATTGTGCCTGTACTGTTGTTGACGCTACTCGTCGCGTTGATTACGTTGGCGGAAGGCTGGATCGTGGTTGCGGCATTGAGCGATACCGGATCGATGACCTCAAGATCGGCGGCGCTGAATTGTATATCTGCGTCGACGATATACGTCTTTTGTGCGGTGATCGGCTTCTTCCCGCGATCGATCCTGACATCCACGCTAAACACTTGCCCCCAGCCGATCTGTGTGTCAGGCACTTCCAAAGGATTAACCTGGAGAAGGATGCGCGTATCGCTGGGCGCCGGGTTCTTGAACTTCATCACGAAGGCATCGTTCTGGCCCTGGTGCGTGCCCCCGGTAGAGGGAGATTTGACCGGCGGAGCTTTGAACGAGCCGCCCACATCGCCGGTCACGACAATATTACTGGCAACATCCAGGGCAATACCCCGCCCAACATCGTTTCCGGTGCTACCCAGATAGGTGCTGAAGACCAATTGCTCCGATACCACTGACGTTTTCACATTGATCATAGCCATAAACCCATCCGTCAAGCCGCCCAGATACGCCGTACTGAAGGCATCAGGACTCGTCGGCAAGGAGCCGGGCGCGGTTGGAATCGGGGTCGGCGTGTTGGTTGGGATTGTGGTGTTCGTCGCGGTTGGCCCAGAAGTCTGCGTCGGCGTCGCGGTTGGCCCAGAAGTCTGGGTAGGCGTGGCCGTCGCCCCAGAAGTCTGGGTAGGCGTGGCCGTCGCCTCAACGGTTGGGGTCACGGTGGCAGTTCCCTCAGGAGTACCCGTAACTTCCATGATACGCGGGTTGCTGCCGGCAGTGTTAACCGGGCTGGTTGGAACCGTGGTCGGGATGTCGGTCGATGTTGGTGTCGGTGTATTGGTTGGCGTGTTCGTGGGCGTGGCCGTATTCGTCGGTGTGTTGCTGGGCGTGGGTGTTCGTGTGGGCGTGGCCGTATTCGTCGGCGTGGCCGTATTTGTTGGTGTATTGGTTGGTGTGGCCGTATTCGTCGGCGTGCTGGATGGACCGTTAGTCGGCGTCGGGGTCGGCGTGCTGGACGGGCCGTTAGTCGGCGTCGGGGTCGGCGTGCTGGACGGGCCGTTGGTCGGCGTATCCGTGGGCTCGACTGTATTGGTTGGTGTGCTGGACGGACCATTGGTCGGGGTGAGCGTTCGCGTCGGCGTGAGTGTTCGCGTCGGGGTTGGCGTGTTGGTCGGAGTTGATGTTCGGGTCGGGGTATTGGTTGGCGTATTCGTCGGTGTATTCGTGGGCGTGTTGGTCGGGGTTGGCGTGGCGGTTGGCGCCGAAGCATTAGCCGGCGAGCGTGTATCGCCTGTGATGTACACATTGCCTAAGTTATCGATGTCAATCCCCAGACCTCGATCGTTGCCGTTGCCGCCGAAAAAGGTGCTATACACCGGTACCGACTGCTGAAAATCCAATTCTGTGACAAAAACGTCCTGACCGCCACTATGACTGCTATAGCTGTTTCCGGTGCGTGGAAAGTTACTGGAATCCGTCCAGCCGGTTACATAGGCATGCCCGGCGCTATCGAGCGCGATACTCCGCCCTTGATCTTCTGCGGAGCCGCCCAGGTACGTGCTATATTCGAGGCAGCCCGATGACTTGCTAATATCGAACTTTGCGACATACGCATCTCGATTGCCGCCATAGGAACCGTCGCCGGCTACGAGATCCAGATCGTCGCTGGAAGTAGTGCCGATAAGATAGACTTTATTCTGCTCACCCAGCGCAATACTTTGGCCGGTATCATCTGAGCTGCCGCCTAAATAGGAGGCATATCTCCGCTGGAGATTGCCTGACGCCGGCAGCTCAAGCTTGGCAAAATATGCGTCGGTAGTATTGTTGCTACTGCCGTTGCCGTCGAAGGGATAGCTACAGGAACCGGTTGTGGTTATGCCGCTGCGGCCGGTACCGATCACATAGGCAATTCCCGCGCTATCTACGGCAATGCCGTTGCCGGCATCACCTTTTGATCCACCCAGGTAGGAGCTATAAACGAGTGCACCTGAAGGATTGAGCTTCAGGACAAACATATCGCTGTCGCCGCCGAAAGAGCTTTGCAGCGCGCGGGAGGTCGGAAAATCCCCCGAGAAGGTCTGGCCTGTAACATAGGCTGCGCCCGCGCTATCTACGGCAATCCCATAGCCAATGTCGTCGCCAATGCCGCCGATATAGGTCGTATAAGCTCGAATAACCTGATTATTCTGATCAAGCGTGAACTTGCCGATAAACGCATCAATGCCGTTGAATAAAGGGAGCGCAACCGGGGTTCTGCCTGTGATATACGCCGCGCCTGTCTGATCTACGGCCACGCTATTGCCGCTATCTAAACCTGAGCCACCAAAATATGTGTTGTAGATCAGCTCGGGATCGATCGTGAGCGGCTGGGTTACATCGTAGCTGCCGAGCGCAAAGCCGATGCTGCTGTCGTCGGCGATGGCGTAGCTGACGCTGACCGGGATCTGCTCTCCATTCACCGTCTGCCAGGCCAGCGGAGCCTGCTCTATCAGCGTCGGGGCGGGCGTGCTGGTATGAGCGGCAGGCAGGGTTACAACCAGATTGCCGTCGCGGTCGACGGCTGCGCTCGTGGTGCCGTCGTAGCGCCAGCGAATACGTGACGGGTCGGCACCCGGGGCGACGGTGTAGGTGCCTTTGAGCCGTCCTGCCTGGCCGTCGTAGCGCAGATCGATGCCGGGATAAAGCTGCTGATAGTGCAGCGCGCCATACGTCGGGATATTCGTTCGCCACTGCGCCGGATCGTTGTCCAGGAAATAGTTCACGACTCCTGGATGCTGCTCGCTGCTCTGGATGTGAGGCGCAGCGTTCGCGCCGACAAATCGCAGCCGAACCATAGCATTGTCGGTAGCTGCGAGCGTGCGGTCCTCGGCGCTGCTCAGCTGCTCGCCTGCGGCATTAGTCGGGAGCGTGAGGATAATCTGATCTGCGGCGAAGGAGATGGTGCCGCCTAAGCCTTGAGCATGATACTGGATGCTGCTATCGGTCTGGCCGCGATTGGGCACAAAATCGATCGGCAGCCGGCTTGTGTCGAGCGCCGATGTGGACGCCGCAGGCAGCATATCAACCAGAGCTTGAGACCGCTGCAAGATGTGCTGGAATTCGAAGAGCAGCAGGCTCAAGATAAGACTCAACGAAAGAAGTTTAAACGCAAAACGTTTAGAAACAGGAGCGAGCGGCCGAAGCCGTGGGTAGGGAATGTGAGTCATGAATGGCGCTCCGTATGCGTATGCAAGAAAATTCCTGAACGATTAGCCTGTTGGGGAGTAATAGGCACAAGATAATCTGTAGAACTATCGGTCGCAATAGTACTAGAGTCTGTAAATATTTCACTGTTTGCGGGTATCACGCCTGTAGAGCTGGTGTATGCCTCACGATCTTAAGCTCGGGGAATAGAAGATGTGCGGATGATGTCGCAGTAGCCGAAGCTTACGTGTGGAAGCCGTCCTATCGATCATGGCTGTGGGCGTAGCCCGTCAAAGATGCACCAGCCCGAAAGCGTAGGGGCATCTACGCGCACCCAGTGATATGGCCCGACGCGCACCGGCTCGCTCCACACTCGCACCACAGTTCCATACGCTACTTTACCCAGGATCGGCTGATCCAGACCGGGAGCGCTGCGAATATGCAGATTAAGCTCAAAGGTCGTATCGACCACATAGATGTTGCTGGTCAGCGTCGGCGTTGCCGTGCTCTCAGGTACGAGCGTGGGCGTGGATACACTGGTCTCGCGGATCGGAGCCGCACTGCTGGCAAGTGAGGTCGAGCTGTTCATCCAGCTGCGCACCCACACGACGCTGCCGCCGGTGAGCACGAACAAGAGCAGCAGGAACATCGCGACACGCAGCACACGGCGCAGCAGCCCCTCATCAGCCGGGACAGGCTTAGGAATGTCTTTAGTGGTTGGATAATAGATCAGCAGGATCTCGCCCATGAGCACGGTTGTGCCTTTGACCAGCGCGTACGGCATCTTGGGCGGCAATCTCAGGCCGGTCATGGAGCGCTTACCGTCTTCGTCACGCTCCAGAATTTGACTCCCGATATGACTTCCGAGATCCAGCACCTGGCAGCCGCTGTTGTCGCACAAAATCTGCGCGTGATGCTCGGCGATCAGGTCCTCGTCCAGGATGAGATCATTGTCTGGCGCGCGGCCGACATGGATGGTAGCCCGGACCAGGTCGAAGATCTCCTGGCGCTCGTCAGGATAGCAGATCAGCATGATGCCGAACGACAGCTCCGTCTCTGCTGCTTCGAGCGGCGCCGGTGAAGGATGAAGCTGTTGCGAGTCCACTGTCTGAACCATCGTCTGCGCTACCTATCTATGCTAAGGATGAGCGTTAGGATCGACCTGCGGCCTGGGCGGGAGAGCGGGCTCCGATGGGCGAGCTTCCGGCGGCGGCAGATCGCGCCTGTGTGATCTGCCGCGTGGGATGGGTGAGTTGTGGTCTGCCTGGATCGAGCCGCTCTCGATCCAGGCTCTTATTGCACACTGATCTGGACAGTGACCTTGTAGGTGCCGCCCATGTTATTCTCGGTCACATAGAACTCGCGCGTCGTCGATTTGCCGAACACCGCGAACAGCTCATCACGCGAGATCGTCTGCGGCGCGCCGACCAACGTGTTATTGCCGTCGTTGAACTCGCCCGAGTCCAGCTCCACGCCTTCGACGCTGATCTCCAGCGAGTCGGCAGGATCGCCAAACTCAAGCGGCGTGGTCATGCCAGGCGCATAGGCGACGCCTTGTATCACCTCGCGCCGAACCGTTGTATCGCTGGTCTTGGTGGCGCCGTTGGCGGTTCTTCCGGTGATCTTGAAATAGATCTCATCGCCATTTCCGAACGGAGGACTTTCTTCTAGGGCCTTGGTACAGTGAACTTCGCTCACTGTAATCTTGATCAGCGAGATCATCGGCGGGCAGGCGCTCTTGTAGAACAGGTTGCTAAACAGCTGCTTGCCCTGATCCGTCATCGCCTCAGGAATGCCGTTGAAGCCCCAGAGCTTGAAGCACTGGCCTTTGAATTCTTCGGCGATGATCGGGTAGTGATCGGCGCTGCTGAGATCTTGCCCGACTCGAATCAGCCCTTTCTTGGCCTGCGGGTTATACACGCCCACCATCTGCGTGCTGGTGGTATACAGCGGCACATTGGCAGCCGTGTTAATGCCATCCCAGATAGTGGTATCTTGCTTACTGAAGGGCCTGATATCTTTGCCGCTGAACTGCTGACCGCTACCGCCAAGACCGGCCGCCGCGAAGAACGACTGGCCGCCGGCACCGATGCCGAGCACCGGCTTGCCCAGGCCGAGAATCCTTTGCGTATCCGCGCCGATCGCCGACCAGCTCGTGTCATTGCCGATCACGACATTGGTCCAGGATGCGGCATTAGGATGGTTGCTCACGCCGGACTGCGGAACCAGATCGATCACAAACTCCTGGTTGAAGAAAAACTTGTTGAACGCATCGCGGCTGCGCGTGTCGGTGGTGTAGATATAGGCCATGCGCTGTTTATCGCAGCTCAGCGTGTAGGTCGCGCGATCGGATATTGCAGGCTTCGGCTCCAGCACGCGGAGCAGCGCCCAGCCGCTGGAAGGCGTCGTCACATTCCAGGTGTGGTACACGCTCTGCGTGCCGGCGCTGGCAAAGTTGATCTCCTGGATCTCGTTGGATGTTCCGTCGCTGCGCTCCCACTGGTATTTGACCAACCCCGGACCATTCAAGTTGATCGTGCCGTTAAAGGTAAAGATCTTGGTACAGTCCCGGCTCGACGGCTCGGTGTTGTTCGCGGAGGCCGTGATCACGAGCGGTAGCGGCGTTGGCGTGATCGTCGGCGTCGAGGTCGGCGCTGGCGTGGATGTGGGCAACGGCACCGATGTATTCACGATCATCGTCGTCGGCACGAACAGCGTCGGCGTTGGCTCTTCGGTGGCTGTCGGCGCTGTCGTCGAGGTAGGATTGTTTGTGGCTGTCGGCTGGATAAACACCGTCGGCGTCGGCGGCTGTGTGGCCGTCGGCGCAGTGGTGGCGGCGGGTGCGGCTGAGGCTACAGGGAGCGTCTGCGGCGCGCCGGTTGTCGGCTGCTGGGGAACCACAACCGGCGGCACCACGAGTGTCGGCTCCGGCGGAGGTGGTGCCACAACATCGGTCGCGATCGCCACAACAGTTTCCAAGGGTAAAGCCGTGTCGGTCACAAAGAACGTCGGCGTGGTCATCACCACTTGAACGGTAGGCGTTGCGGTTGGGTTGAACGCTTCTGTGATCTTGGGTCTGGTGTAGCGCCAAAGCGCGGCCAGACCGCCGCAGGCCAGAATCATCAGC
>DASWTQ010000661.1:0-4591 GCA_036402055.1 Herpetosiphonaceae bacterium | reverse complement strand
GGTGGTACTGCTCTCCTGGCTGGCCGCGATTACCGCAGCTATCAGCTCTTCGCGCTGAGATTCGGGCATTGTTCCCCCTTGACAGGCATTGCATCTTTGTATATTCTAAGTTTGTTCTAATATCTAGGCAAATCTAGATATTAGGTTCATCGTAGTAGAAGTGTATAATACGAGTAAGGAGAAACGTATGCTGGCTCAACCTGTTGCCGCCGACGAAGCCACAATCGGTGATCCCGGCGATGTAGCGGCTGTGCGGCGTCTGCTCACGCAGCTCTACGACAGCTGGGGCAATGCCGATGCCTTTGCCGGATTTTTCACTGAGGACGCGGATTATATCGCCTTTGACGGCACGCACTCCAAAGGTCGCTCGGCGATCGCGGAGAGCCACCGGCCGCTTTTTGAGCACTTTCTCAAAGGTAGCCGTTTGTTCGGCGAACCACCGACGATCCGCTTGCTCACGCCGAATGTCGCCCTGATCCATGGCAAGGGCGCGGTTCTGCGGGCCGGACAGCAGCGTCCATCGTCGAAAAGGTTGTCGATCCAAACGCTGATTGCCGTCAAACAGGGCGAGGTCTGGCGTTTGGCTGCCTTCCATAACACTCGCTACCGGCCGTTCGCTCAAACGCTGCTCGGCAAGCTCCTGGCGTTCGCCGGTCTCGCGCCGGGCAGCAGCGAGAAGCAATCTAAGTCTGATCGCTAGACATAACTGCTGTTGAATGTCGAGCGTATGGAGGTTGCACCGGCCGGAAGGGGCTGCTATACTCGGCCAGACGCCGTACTGGTTTCTTTAGGCTTTGGGGTCTACATGCAGCCTCCCGTGTCGCTCCCGCCGACTGACGACGTGTATCGCATGGCCGATCTGGCGCTGTTTGCGGCGGGCGAGAATACTGTTCTGGCCTACAGCCGCGCGACGCAGCAGGTACAAACGCTCCGCACCGATATTGTCGATCTGTTGGCTCAGTGCCGCGAGTTCAAAACGCTCGACGAGCATATTCAGAGCTACTGCCGTGGCCGTCAGGCCAGCCTGGCGACGATGCGCTCGATGCGCCGTAGCCTGCAACAGCTAGCCGAGCAGGGCTTTCTCGTCTCGCGGCGATCCAGCCTGGAGCAGCTGCACGAGCCGCCCGCGCCGTTAATCCCGAGCCGGATCGCGTCGATCGGGTTTCCAACCTGTGGCCGGGTCGCGACGTTGCAGCGCGGCATGACCAGCTTTCTGGAGCACTGCCGGCGCTTTGGCCGCTCGCATGATCTCGTCGTGGTGGACGACTCCCGTGATCCGGACACGCAGCGTGCATACCGCGAGATGCTGGCCCAGCTTCAGGACGAGTACGGCTTTGCCTGCGCCTACGCCGGACCTGAGGAGAAACAGGCGTTTGCAGAGCGGCTGGCAAGCGCGGGCGATCTGCCGCTGGACGTGGTGCAATTCGTCTGTGTGGGCAGCCCCGAGTACGGCGTGACCACTGTTGGCGCGAACCGCAACGCGCTGCTGCTGCACACGATCGGCGATATTATCTTCAGCGCCGACGACGATATCATCTGCCGGCCGGCCATTGCTCCCGATCTCCGGCCGGGGCTGCGCCTGCACTCGCGCCGCAATCCGCTGGACGTGTGGGTGTTTCCGAATCGCGAGGCGGCGATCGTGGCGGCTGAGCGTGCCGACGACGATATTCTGGCGCTGCACGAGCAGTGGATCGGCGCGGACATTCAGAGCTGCCTGGCTCAATCCGCCGGTGATCCGCTCGCCATCGACGAGTCCGATCCGCGCTTTCTGCGCCGCCTGGAGCAGCGCAGCGGCCGGATTGGCCTTACCTTGAACGGCTCGCTCGGCGATTGCAGCTGGGATAATCCGCACTTTTTCTTGTTCCAGCGCGGAACGACCTTCCAGCGCCTGACACAGTCCGAGCAGACGTACGAGGCGGCGCGCGGAAGCCGCGAGATGGTGCAGGCTGTCACGCAGGTGACGCTGGCCGAGCACGCCGATCCGATGTTTGCCATGTGTATGGGCCTGGATAATCGCGAGCTGCTGCCGCCGTTCACGCCGCTGGGCCGCGCCGAGGAGGTCGGGTTTGGCGCGCTGCTGTCGCGCTGCTTCGATCGCAGGTATGCGCTGCACCTGCCCTGGACGCTACTGCACGCGCCCACGGATGCGCGCGGCTTCTCCGCGCAGGCGATGTTCAGCCTGGGCCTCGGCAATCTGATTCCGTCGCTGGTCAATCAGTTTGATCCCGGATTTGCGCAGAGCGCCGTCGATCGGCTGGACAAGCTGGGGCGGCATATCGAGGAGATGGGCCGCCTGCCGCAGCACAGCTTTGCCGAGTATATGCGGCTGCACATCATGGAAAACATGAGCGCGCTGATCGCATCGCTGGAGGAGCGGCTGCACGCCCGGGAAGCGCCACCGGCGTTCTGGGTTCAGCACGCCCGCTCGGTGATCGCGCAGGCCCGAGAGCACGCCGTAGCGCCGGTGGAGCAGCTGTACACGCTGCCGGGCGGCCACGAAGGAATGCAGCGCCTGTTGCTGCGCTACGGCCAGTCCTTGCAGTGGTGGCCGGCGATCGTCGAGGCGGCGCGCTCACTGCGGGCGCAGGAGCAGCGGCTGGCGCAGCCGGTGTGAGGGGACGGATCGAGTCGGTGAGGCGGCAAAGGGAGCGTAGCATGATCGGTCGTATAGGGCTACAGCAGCAGCTGGCGTGGGCGCGCGCAACTGCGCAGGCACTCGACGCCTACCAGGCCGCGCAGAGCGTGCGCAAGCTTCAGCTCGGCACGGGCACCAATCCGCTGGACGGCTGGCTGAACACGGATATTGTTCCGGCCGGATCGGGCGTGGTGTTTCTCGATTCCACAAAGCGCTTCCCGATCGAAGACTCCTCCTTCGACTACGTCTTCTCCGAGCATCACATCGAGCATCTGAGCTACGCCGAGGGCCTGGTCACGCTGCGCGAGTCGTTCCGTGTGCTGCGGCCCGGCGGCCGGATTCGTATCGCGACGCCGAGTCTTGAAACGCTGATCGGCCTGTACACCGCGCCGATCAACGAGCTTCAGCAGCGCTATATTCGCTTCATCACCGATACGTTCCTGCCCGATGTCCAGACCTACAGCCCGGTGTTTGTGCTCAACAACGCTTTTCGCAACTGGGGCCATCAATTCTTGTACGATCGCGCCACGCTCCAGCAGACCATGGAGCAGGTCGGATTTGTCGAGATCACCAGCCCGGCCCCGGGCACGAGCGACGATCCGAACCTGCGCGGCATCGACTCGCATGGCGACTTTATCGGCAATGAAGAGATGAGCCGCTTTGAAACGATGGTGCTCGAAGGTCGCCGGCCGTAGTGTGAGTGTATAGATTGCTCCGTAGGGGCGTGATTTATCACGCCCGGAACCCTTTAGCCAGATTTACCGATAGCGGCTGGATACGCGCGGAGTCACGCGTGGAGTGGCCGGCCCGCCCCAGGATTGCTGGAGCTGCGGCCAATCGCCCATGCCCAGCGGCCCGCGCGACTGAACCCGGCCCTGTGCGTCGAGCAGGCAGTAGTAGGGCGACAGGCCGCGCGGATTGTAGCTCAGCACAAACTGATACATCGTGCGCGGCGCGACCAGCACCGGCAGCGGAACGTCGAGCTGATCTTCTTCGCGGATCGTCGCCAGCCAGCTCTCCGTTTGCGCGGCGCTCGAATCGCTGACGAGCACCAGCAGGACACCGGCACGCTCAAGCGCCAGCGGCGCCAGCCTGACCAGCAGCGGCAGCTCCTGGCGGCAATGACCACAGTGCGGCGAGACGAAAATAAAGGCGACGCTCTGGTTGGCGTAGCTGTGCAGGCCGACCGACTCGCCGGCCAGCGTTTTGGCAACAAAATCGGACGCGACATCGCCGATCTGAAGCTCGGGCCGCTGCTCAGCCGCCGCCATCTGCTGGCGCAGCGCTTCCTGGCCGCGCATCCAGCGCAGCATCCGCAGCGTCAGCAGCAGATTGACGAGCACCACGATCCACAGAATCAGCAGGCTCACCGACCACAGTGTTTCCATTCAGCTCCTCACGCGGCTGGTGTCGATCCGTTATTGCAGCTCGAACGGCCGGCGCAGTGTTTCCGCCACATCCTCAACATGGGTGACGAGCAGCACAAAACACAGCGCCATCGCGCCAAGCAGCAGCGTCTCATCGATCGTGAGCCCGCGCCGAGGCAGCGTGAGCAGCCAGCCGCCGAGGAGACTACAAACGATCAGCAGCGCGTTGCGCACGACATCATACCAGGAGATTGGCTGCTCGCTGCTGCCGAAACAGTTGCAGCTCACAGCCAGCGCGCGTCGCATCGCCGAGACCAGCACGGCGGTGAAGAGTGCCAGCAGGCCGGCCGCCAGCGCGAAGCCCAGGCCCAGCAGTGTGGGTACGCCGCGCAGCATCAGCAGCACCACTGCTATTTCTCCGCCTACAAAGGCCCAGGCCAGCGGCGTGCTCCAATCACGCGGCAGCAGCCGAAACGCCGTGATCGCATCGCGAAACCCGCGCAGATCGCGCAGCTTGCCCAGCGCCGACCAGCCAAAGATCACGGCAATGGCGATGCGACAAAACATCAGTCCGTAGCTCGCTGTCATG
>DASWTQ010000660.1:0-2267 GCA_036402055.1 Herpetosiphonaceae bacterium | reverse complement strand
GGTGGTTGGGCCGCGCGGCGTGCGGCTGAGCGGCGGGCAGATCCAGCGTACCGCCGCCGCGCGGATGTTTGTGCGCGAGCCGGAGCTGCTGGTAGTCGACGACCTTTCGAGCGCGCTCGACGTTGAAACCGAGCGTCGGCTGTGGGAACGGCTGGCGGCAACTGCCGATCTCACGGTGATCGCCGTTTCACATCGCCGCGCCGCCTTGCAACGAGCGGATTGGATTGTGGTGCTTAAAGATGGTCACGTCGAGGCCCAGGGACGTTTGGATGACCTGCTGGTCACGAGCCAGGAGCTGCGCGAACTGTGGCGCGCCGACAAGGACCAATGAGCGGTGGTTGTTAGCCAACGCCGCGCTTCAAACCCGGAATCCGGCGGATGATCAAGCAGTCGAGCAGCAGCAGCAACGTTGCGGAAGCGGCCCGCGCCGTTGCGGATCGACTACGCCGATTGCCTGATCATATGCCAGAATGTGAACACTGAGCAAGGATCGCTGTGCCGCCTGTCGCTCCTGGAAGGAGGATCTCATGGCCACGCTCCCACCTGCCCCGAACGCCGGACGCGCCGATCCCTTGCGTCCATCACGCCGCCCTCTGGATGCGATCTTCGCGCCCCGAACTGTTGCCGTGATCGGCGCGAGTGAGCACGCCGGCAGTGTGGGGCAGGCGCTGCTTGCCAATCTGACCGAGGGGCGCTTCGCGGGCAAGGTGTTTGCCGTCAACCCTCAGCACGACACGATTCTGGGTCGTCCGGCCTACCCGACGATCGCGGCGATTCCCGAGGCGGTGGATCTGGCTGTGATCGCGACGCCGGCCGCGACCGTGCCCGAGGTGATGCGTGAGTGCGTCGCGGCTGGCGTCAAGGGCGCGATCGTGATCTCGGCCGGGTTCAAAGAAACAGGGCCGGCCGGTCTGGAGCTTGAGGCGCAGGTGCTCGCGGAGGCGCGGCGCGGCCAGGTGCGCGTGATCGGGCCTAACTGCCTGGGCGTGATGCGGCCCCAGATCGGCCTCAACGCGACCTTTGCCCGTCCGCTCGCGCAGCCCGGCAACGTGGCTTTTCTCAGCCAGAGCGGCGCGCTCTGCACGGCGGTGCTGGATTGGAGCCTGCGCGAAAACGTCGGCTTCAGCGCGTTTGTGTCGATCGGCTCGATGCTCGACGTGGGCTGGGGCGATCTGATCGACCACTTCGGCGACGATCCGCAGACGCACAGCATCCTGCTCTACATGGAAACGATCGGCGATGCGCGGGCGTTTTTGTCGGCGGCGCGCGAGGTGGCGCTGACCAAGCCGATTATTGTGCTCAAAACCGGGCGTACAGCCGGCGCGGCCAGGGCGGCGGTCTCGCACACGGGCTCATTGGCCGGCAGCGATGCCGTGCTCGACGCGGCGTTTCGGCGCTGCGGCGTGCTGCGCGCGGAGACGATCGCCGAGCTGTTTTATCTGGCCGAGGCGCTGGCGAAACAGGATCGGCCGCTGGGGCCACGGCTTACGATCGTCACCAACGCCGGCGGGCCGGGCGTGCTGGCGACGGATGCGCTGCTGCGCAACGGCGGGCAGCTGGCCACGCTTCAGCCGCAGACGATCGCCAGGCTCGACGCGCTGCTGCCCGCGCACTGGAGCCACACCAACCCGATCGATCTGCTGGGCGATGCCGATGCGCAGCGCTATGCTCAGGTCCTGGATGCTGTCGCCGCCGATCGTGACAGCGACGGCGTGCTGGTGATTGTGACGCCGCAGGCGATGACCGAGCCGCAGGCGGTGGCCGATGCGATCACGCCCTATCGCAAGCTGCCGGGCAAGCCGATCCTGTCGAGCTGGATGGGCGGTCCGGCGATCGAGGCCGGCGAGGCTACGCTCAATCGTGTCGGCGTGCCGACTTTTCCGTATCCCGACACGGCGGCGCGCATCTTTACGCTGATGTGGCGCTACAGCGATCAGCTGCGCAGCCTTTACGAAACGCCGCTGCCGCTGCATGGCGACGAAACGCCCAGGCGGGCTGCGGTCGAAGCCGTGATCGCGGCGGCGCGTGCAGCCGGCCGAACCGTGCTGACCGAGGTCGAGGCCAAGCAGGTGCTCGCGGCCTACGATCTGCCCACTGTCGAGACGCGCACAGCCACCACCGCCGACGAGGCGGTCGCGCAGGCCGAGGCGCTCGGCTATCCGGTGGTGCTCAAGCTGCTGTCGCCGACGATCACGCACAAGAGCGATGTCGGCGGCGTGCGGCTTAATCTGCCCAATGCCGAGGCCGTGCGCGCGGCCTACGCGGCG
>DASWTQ010000659.1:0-5117 GCA_036402055.1 Herpetosiphonaceae bacterium | reverse complement strand
TGCAGCACAAAGAAGACCTGGAACAGCGGGTTGAGGCTGAGGTTGCGCTGCGGCTGGAGTGCCTCGACCAGAGCTGCGAACGGCAGATCCTGATGGGTAAAGGCATCGAGGACAACCGAGCGCACACGTCGCAGCAGCTCCTGGAACGTCGGCTCGCCCGCAAGGTCGGAGCGCAGCACCAGCGTATTGACAAAGAAGCCGATCAGATCTTCGAGCTGCGTGCGGTGGCGATTGGCGACCGACGTACCGACGACGACGTCGTCCTGCCGGGCATAGCGTCCGAGCAGCACCTGGAAGGCGGAGAGCAGAGTCATGAACAATGTAACGCCAGTGCGCCGGCTCAGCTGGTGCAGCGCGCTGCTGATTTCGCCGCTGAGCGTAAAGGCGATGGTTCCTCCCCGGAACGTCGGCTGCTGCGGACGGGGATAATCAGCTGGGATGCGGAGTCTGGGTAGATTCGCAAGCTGGTTTCGCCAGTAGCCTAGCTGAGATTCCAGAGCGGCGTCCTGGAGTCGGGCGCGCTGCCAGTGCGCGTAGTCGGCATACTGAATCGGCAGCGGCCTGAGCAGGGATGCCTCGCCGGTCCGCGCCGCCGTGTAGAGCGCGCCGATGTCGCGTACCAGCAGGCCCAGCGACCAGCGATCGCCCACGATATGATGCAGCACGATCACCAGCACCGCTGCCTCGGGCTCCAGCACGATCAACATAGCGCGCAGCAGCGGACCACAGCGGAGGTCGAAGGGCTGCTCGATCAGGGCCTGGGCCAGCTCCCGCGTCCGATCTTCGTGAGTGTCGCCCGGCTCGTCGCGCAGATCGACGATCGACAGGTCCAGCTCAAGCGTGGGCGCAATCACCTGCTGCGGATGGCCGTCGACGGCGGGTGCCCTCTGGGCGAAGCTGGTGCGTAACACCTCATGCCGGGCCACGAGCGCGTCGAAGGCTTGCTGGAGCGCGGGCTGGCTGAGCGGCCCCTGAAGCCGAACGGCAGCGGCGATGTTGTAGATTGTCGTGCCCGGCTGGAGCTGATCGAAGAGCCAGAGCTGCTGCTGCTCGAACGAGACCGGGGCCTGGCCTGCGTGCGGTACCGGCACCAGCGCCATCGCATCGCCGGGCTGCTGGCTGCGGGCGCGGTCGATCTGCCCAGCCAGGTCGGCGAGCATCGCGCTTTCAAACAGCGTCCGCAGCGGCAGATCGACGTCGAACGCGTCGCGTACTCGCGCCAGCACCTGGGTCGCCAGCAGCGAATGGCCGCCCAGCTCGAAGAAGCGATCCCGGCTCCCGATCTTGCCCACGCCCAGCACATCCGCCCAGATCGCCGCCAGTAGCTCTTCCGTCGGCGTGCGCGGCGCGACAAACGCCGTCGTCTCATCGCCGGTGAAGGCTGGAGCCGGCAGCGCGCGGCGATCGACCTTGCCGTTGGGCGTCAGCGGCAGCGCGTCGAGCAGCACAAACGCCGATGGAATCATGTACTCGGGGAGGCGCTGCGCAAGAAACTCGCGCAACGCAGAACCAAGAACCGGGTGCCCTCCGGGCGACCTAGAACCGTCTGTTTCATCCCCTTGGTTCTTGGTTCTTGGTTCTTGGTTCTTGGTGCCCTCTGGACGTTGTTCTTTGTTCCTTTGTTCTTTGTTCTTTTGTTCCCCAACAACGTACGCCACCAGCTGTTGTCGGCCAGGCACGTCCTCGCGCACGATCACCAGGCTTTCGCGTACGGCGGGATGTTGCGCCAGCGCGGCCTCGATCTCGCCCAGCTCGATCCGGTAGCCGCGTAGTTTGACCTGGTAGTCGATCCGGCCCAGGAACTCGATCGCGCCATCCGCGCGATAGCGGACGCGGTCGCCGGTTTTGTAGAGCCGCGCTCCGCCAGTTTCATCGGGGCGGCTGAATGGATCGGGGACAAAAACCTCGGCGGTTTTGCCCGGATCGTGGCGATAGCCGCGTCCCACGCCGACGCCGCCCACGTATAGCTCGCCGGGAACGCCCACCGGCACCGGCGACAGCCAGCGATCCAGGACATACATCCGCAGATTGGGGATCGGACGTCCAATCGGGATATGCACCGTCTGCGCGGCGGGCAGCTCTCGTATGACGTGATGTGTTACATCGTCGGAGCACTCAGTTGGGCCGTAGGCATTGAGCAGCGGAATGTGTGGATAGGTCGCCAGCCAGCGCCGGCAGACCTCGGGCGGCAGCGCTTCTCCGGTCGGAATGATCCAGCGCAGAGCGGCCAGGCTGAGATGCTCACCATCTTGTCGCTCAATCTCCTGGAGCATTGCGTGTAAGAGCGAGGGCACCGGCTCCAAAATCGAAACATGCTCGTGCTCGACGCGAGCCAGCAGCAGTGCCGGATCATGCGTGACATGATCGCCCATAATCGCGACGCGACCGCCGACGAGCAGTACCGCGAGCAATTGCCAGACTGAAATATCAAAAGATTGCGAGGCGGTCTGCGCGACCACATCTGCCGCCGTGAGTTGCAAGGCATCGATCTTCGCGTCCAGGTGGTTGAGCATGCCGCGATGTTCTACCATCGCGCCCTTGGGTACGCCCGTCGAGCCCGAGGTGTAGATCACATAGGCCAGCTGATCGCTCAGGACGCGCACCGGCGGATTGGTTGTCGCGCGCTGCTCCTGGATCAAGTGCTCGGCTACGGCTACCGGCGGCTGCGTCGGAAGCTGCTCGATCGCGGCTGCCAGCGCAGGTAGCAGCGCCTCTGTGGTAAGGATCAGACCGGCTCCGCTTTGCGCCACAATCTGGCTGATACGCTGGTCGGGCGTGCTGGGATCGATCGGCACATACGCGCCGCCGGCCTTGAAAATGCCCAGGATGCCGACCAAAAACAGGAGATCGCGCTCGGCCAGAATCGCCACCACAGCTTCGGGACCAACTCCACGCTCGATCAGCGTCCACGCGAGTCGATTTGCCTCTGCATTCAGCGCCTCGTACGTCAGCGACGTGTGCTCATAGCTCGCGGCGATCGCGTTTGGCGTGCGGGCGACCTGGTCCTCGAAGCGACACTGTAAGCTCGCCTGCGACCAGTCGGCGTGCGTGGCGTTCCAGCTCACCAGCATCTGTTGCTGCTCAGCCGGCAGCAGCAGCGGCAGAGCCGAGATGCGCTGCTCAGGATCAGCAACACAGCCGGCCAGCAGCGCGACAAAATGGCTGGCAAGACGCTGGATCGTGCTCTCAGCAAAAAGGTCGGTGTTATATTCAAACGCGGCCGTCAGGCCAGCGGAGCTTGCTTCCATGGTCAGCGTCAGATCAAACTTGGCTGTGCCGGTATCTACGGCGATCGGCTCGATCTGGAGACCGGGCACGGCCAGCGGTGCGATCGGCGTATTCTGGAGCACAAACATGACCTGGAAGAGCGGCGAGCGGCTCACATCCCGCTCAGGCTGGAGCGCATCGACAATATGCTCAAACGGCAGGTCCTGATGCGCGTAGGCGTCGAGCGACACTTCACGCACACGCCGCAAGATCTCGCGAAACGTCGGATTCCCCGACAGGTCGGTGCGCAGGATCAGCGTGTTGATGAAACACCCGATCAGCCCTTCGATCTCGCTTTGCGTGCGACCAGCGATCGGTGTGCCAATCACGAGATCATCCTGACCACTGTAGCGATGGAGCAGCACCTTAAATCCGGCCAGCAGCGTCATGAACAGCGTGACGCCCTCGCGCTGGCTGAGTGCTTCCAGCGACTGGCTGAGCGCAGGCGGCAAGCTCAGACTGTGAGTTGCGCCGCTAAAGGTTTGTACCGGCGGACGTGGATAGTCGGTTGGGAGTTCGAGCGGCATCAGGTCGCGCAGCTGCGCTTGCCAGTAGCCGAGCTGTGTGTCCAGTACGTCGCCGCGTGCGCCCGGGACGAGCCAGCCGCGCTGCCAGAGCGCATAGTCGGCATACTGGACCGGCAGATCCGCAAGCTGCGCCGGGACGTTCGCCGTGAATGCGTGGTAAAGCGTGATGATCTCGTGGATCAAAATACTCATCGACCAGCCATCCGAGACGATGTGATGCATGCTGATCAGCAGCCGATGCTCGTCTGGCTGTAAGCGCAACAGGCTAGCCCGCAGCAGCGGCCCGTGCTGGAGATCGAAGGGCTGGCGCACCTCGTCGTGGATCAGCCGCTCGACTGCGGCCGCGCGCTCCGTGTCGGACAGTGTGTCAAGCGCCACCTGCGGCATAACGATCGCAGCTGCCGGGTTAATCCGCTGCACGGGCTCGCCATCGACGACGGATACCTTCTGAGCAAAGGTCGTTCTCAGGGCCTCGTGGCGCTGGATGATCGCATTGAAGCTCCGCTCCAGCGCCGTTGTGTCGAGCGGCCCCAGCAGTCGCAGCGCTCCTGCCAGCGAGTAGGCGCGGCTGCCGGGGTCGAGCTGCTCAAGAAACCAGATGCGCTGCTGGGCAAACGAAAGCGGGAGATCCTGATCGCGGGATGCTGCGACTAAGGGTGGTCGCAGCACTTCCAGCCTTGCCGATCGCGCGCGCTCCACACGCTCGGCCAGACCGCTGATCGTCGGCGTTTCAAACAGCGTCCGCAGCGGCAGCTCGACATTGAAGGTTGTACGCACCCGCGCCATCAGTTGGGTTGCCAGCAGCGAGTGTCCACCAAGATCGAAGAAATGATCGGTGACTCCGATCGGCTCGATGCCCAGCACATCGATCCAGATCTGCACCAGCAGTGCTTCGATCGGGGTGCGCGGCGCGCTGAACGGCCGATCCGAGATGCTCGCGTTCCACTCTGGCTGTGGCAGCGCCCGCCGATCGACCTTGCCGTTCGGCGTGAGCGGCAATTCGTCAAGGATCACAAACGCGCTCGGCACCATGTAGGCGGGCAGGTGCGCAGCGAGGAAGGCGCGCAGGCCCTCACCCCCCGACCCCCTCTCCCGCTGTGCAGGCGAGGGGGAGTCAGCGGTATTTTGTGGTTCGTGGTTCGTGGTTCTTAGTTCTCGGTTCTCCGTTTGTTCCTTTGTTCTTTGTTCCTTTGTTCCTTTGTTCTCTACAACATACGCTACCAGCCGTGGATCGCCGGATCGATCTTCGCGTAGCATCACGACGGCTGCTTGCACGGCTGGATGCTGTTGCAGCGTCGCCTCGATCTCGGCCAGCTCGATGCG
>DASWTQ010000658.1:0-3310 GCA_036402055.1 Herpetosiphonaceae bacterium | reverse complement strand
TGTCGATCCGACCGAGAAATTCGAGGTTGCCGTCAGCCCGGAAGCGCGCCCGGTCGCCGGTGCGGTAGAGACGTGATCCGGGATTCGAGGCGAATGGATTGGGAACGAAGCGCTCGGCGGTCAGCGCGGGCTGGCTGAGATAGCCACGTGCCAGCCCGGGACCACCCAGATACAGCTCGCCACTCACGCCGATCGGCACGCGTTGCAGCTCGGCGTCGAGCACATACACCTCGGTGTTGGCGATCGGCCGTCCGATCGGCACCGTGCCACGCTCGGCTGCGAGAGCGGCGTCGGCCTCGGTGTAGAGCGTGCTGGTGATCGTGGCCTCGGTCGGGCCGTACGCGTTGTACCAGGGAAGACCTGTCCTGACATGACGCTGCCAGCGAACCAGCCAGTCGGGCGCGGTCTGATCGCTGCCCGCGATCAGCAGACGCAGCGATGACGGCAGCGGCAGCGGCGCGGCATCCAGATCGGCGACCCAGGCATGCCAGTAGGGCATCGGCAGATTGAGCACGGTCAGCCGCTCGCGCTCGACAAAGCGCTGGAACTCACGCAGCGCGACAACCTCGGTCTGCGGCCAGAGCACCAGCGTCGCGCCACAGATCAGCGTCGGAAAAATCTCTTCGGCGGCCACGTCGAAGCTCAGCGCGGCAAATTGCAGCACCCGATCGCCTGGCTGAAGCCGGTACTGATCGGCGACGGCCTGGCTGCGCGCAACCAGCGCCTGATGCGGGATTAGCACGCCTTTGGGCCGTCCCGTGGAGCCCGAGGTATAGATCACGTAGGCCGGATGCTGCGGCAGCACCGCGATCGCGGGCGCCGTCGCCGGCTGCTGAAGCTGCGTCTCGTCGCGATCCAGGCAGATGATCTGCGCGCCCGTGACCTGGATGCGATCCACCAGATCCTGACGCGACAGCAGCACCTGCACCCGAGCATCGTGCATGATGAAGTGCAGCCGCTCCTGGGGCAGCGCCGGATCAAGCGGCAGATAGGCCGCTCCGGCTTTGAGCACGCCCAGCAGCGCCACAAGGAGATCCAGCGAGCGCGGCAGGCACAGCCCCACGATCGTCTCTGGGCCAGCGTCCAGCTCCTGAAGTCGCCAGGCTACCTGATTCGCCCGCCGATCCAGCTCCGCGTAGCTCAATTGCTGATCGCCAAACGTCACGGCGATCGCGGCGGGTGTGCGGCTGGCCTGCTCCGCGATCAGCTCATGAATGCAGCGCCCAGCGGGATACAGCGCGCGAGTCTGGTTCCAGGCCGTGAGCTGCTGCTCTTCAGCGGCGCTCAGCAGTGGCAGCCGGGCGATCGATTGCTCGGGCGCGGCGACAACTTCCGCCAGCAGCACCGCCAGATGCTCCAGCAGCCGCTCGATCGTCGCGGCGTCGAACAGCTCGCTGCTGTACTGCATCTCGGCCAGCAAGCCGTCGGGCTGCTCCTCGATCGAGAGCGTGAGATCAAAGGCGGTCGTGCCGGTATCCTCAGCGGTCATGCGCAGCCCAACGCCCGCTAGATCGCGCGGCACCTGCTGCTGGTTCTGGAGGATAAACATCGCCTGGAAGAGCGGCGTGTGCGTCAGATCGCGCTCGGGGTGCAGCTCCTCGACCAGCTTCTCGAAAGGTAGATCCTGATGATCGTAGGCTGCCAGCGCGGTATCGCGCACGCGGCGCAGCAGCTCGCGGAATGTGGGCCGGCCGCTGAGATCGGCGCGCAGCACCAGCGTGTTGACAAACAGCCCGATCAGCGGCTCGGTCTCCGGTCGTGTCCGGTTGGCGATCGGACTGCCGACCAAAATATCGTCCTGGCCGCTGTAGCGGCTGAGCAGCACGTCGAACGCCGCCAGCAGCGTCATGAAGAGCGTCACGCCCTCACGCCGGCTCAGCGCGTGGAGTTCATCGGCCAGCCGTCGCGAAAGCCGCAGCGATGCCAGCGCGCCGCGATTGGTCGGCACCGCTTGGCGCGGGCGATCCGTGGGAAACAGCAGCAGCGTGGGACTCTCCGCAAGCTGATGTCGCCAGTAGCTCAGCTGCTGCTCCAGCACGTCGCCGGAGAGCCACGCGCGCTGCCAGATCGCGTAGTCGGCGTACTGGATCGGCAGTGGTGGCAGCGCGGACATGTCGGGCTGCCCGGCCAGCGCCTGCTCATACAGCGCATGGAGATCGCCAAACAGCACGCCCATCGACCAGCCGTCGCAGATGCTGTGATGTAGCGTCAAGATCAGCACGTGCTCGGTTGAGGCCAAGCGCAGCAGCCGCCAGCGCAGCAGCGGAGCGCGCGTCAGATCGAAGGGCTGCCGTGCCTCGGCCAGCGCCTGCTCACGCACGATCACCTGGCGCTCCGGCTCGGGCAACTGCGACAGATCGATCAGCGGCAGCGGCACCGTCAACTGCGGCAGGATAATCTGGATCGGCTGTCCGTCATCTTCGCCAAAAATCGTGCGCAGCGACTCGTGCCGCCGGATCAGCGCGTTGAGGCCATGCTCCAGCGCCGCGACATTCACGTCGCCGCTCAGGACGATCGAGCGGCAGATGTTGTAGGCCGCGTTGCCCGGCTCCAGCTGATCCAGGAACCACAGGCGCTGCTGCGCAAACGACAGCGGCAGCGGCTGATCGTGCTGGCGGAGCTCGATCGGCGGCGTGTGCTGGCGAAGCGCCCGATCGAGCGGAAGATCGGCCAGCAAGCCCGGCTCAACCGCCGCCGCCTGCGACTGCTCGATCAGCTCGGCGATCTGCGCGATTGTCGGCGTGTCAAAAAGCGCGTGGAGCGGAATCGCCAGCTGGAAGGTGTTACGAATGCGCGAGAGCAGCTGCGTCGCCAGCAGCGAGTGGCCGCCGAGATCGAAAAAGCTGTCATGGACGCTCACCCGCTCGACGCCGAGCAGCTGCGACCAGATCGCGCCCAGGGTTTGCTCGACGGGACTGCGCGGCGCGACAAACACCTGCTGCGACGTCTGGCCGCTCCAGTCGGGCTCGGGCAGCGCGCGCAGATCGAACTTGCCGCTGGCATTGAGCGGAAACGCATGCAGCATCACGAACACGCCGGGAACCATATACTCGGGCAGCCGCTGGCGCAGGAACGCGCGCAACGAAGAACCTAGAACTAAGAACCTAGAACCGGGTTCGGATGAATCTTCTAGGTTCTTGGTTCTTGGTTCTTGGTTCTCAACCACATCCGCCACCAGCCGCTTCTCGCCCACGCGGTCGGCGCGCGCCACCACGATCGCCTCGTGCACGGAGGGATGCTCGCTGAGCACGGCTTCGATCTCGCCCAGCTCGATGCGATAGCCGCGCAGCTTGACCTGCGTGTCGATCCG
>DASWTQ010000657.1:0-4610 GCA_036402055.1 Herpetosiphonaceae bacterium | reverse complement strand
CCTTCTCCCACTCCCCTCCAGAACTGGAGGCACTCTATGTTCCAACGCCTACTGAATCCTGGTCCTGTTAACCATTGCCATCGTGTCCACAAGCGCACCCGCTCACGCCTCGACGCTGACAGCAGGAGCTTACTGCCTACCAACTGGATGGGGACGTACCGAATGTCACGCCTCAGCCAGTGGTGGTACAGGGAGTTATACCTATACCTGGACCCCAGCACCATATCTTGGCAGCGGCACGCGTGTCTTATTCTACTGTACTCCGTATCAGTACAACAGCTATTCAGTGACCGTAACAGATAGTAGCGGCGCAACGGCTACAGGTGAGGGATGGACTGATTGCGGAGATGCGTGGTAATTCTACTGGCCTCTCAACGGCATACAAACGACCCTCGATCGAGATGATCGAGGGTCTACTCACATAATTCACGCAGAGCTGAGCAGCGCAAGTCAGGCGAAGAATAAGCCAAGAGAAGTAGAGGCCAAATCTTAAGCGGCCGAGGTCATCTGGCAGGTGCGGCACACACCGAAAGCCTCCAGCCAGTGGCCCTCAATGCGGAAGTTGAGCCGCTCCGCCAGACCGCCGAGCAATGTCTCAAGCTCGCAGCCCTGGAACGCGATCACCGAGCCGCAGCGCCGGCAGACCAGGTGATGCTGGTGGCCCGGCTCAGTCACCACATAGCCGTGCTCGCCCTCGGGACGATGCACCAGGCCCAGCCACTGGTTGGTATGCAGCAGCTCCAGCGTGCGATAGACCGTGGCACGGCCAACCTGCACACCGGTTTTTTGCAGATCCGCCAGCAGCTCCTCGGCCGTGAACGGCGCACTGTAGCGCAAAATATGCTCAAGAATCGCCCGGCGCGGCCCTGTCAGCCGGTGCCCCTCGTCAGCTAAATGTTCGACAACCCGTTCCGTCCAGCCCACAGTTCCATCCTTTGACACAGCATTGTTTTGAAATTGTACCACGATCTGCCGGCCGGATCGACGCTTGCTGACAACATATCTCAATGCAGGCTCGGCCTTACGATAGGCAGAATTTGACGTTAGGTCGTTTATTCCGTATAGTTCTTGATACAGAATATCAAGTAGAAAAAGACCATGATTGATCGCACTGTTATCCCACAATCAGCCGCCACTGCGCTGGTCGCACCGCCCGCGATCGAGCTGCACGACACGACGGTAGCTTACGGCGCGCATGTGGTGCTGGATCACCTGACGCTCACGCTGCCGAGCGCGCAGATCATCGGACTGATCGGGCCGAACGGCGCGGGCAAGACCACACTACTCAAAGCGATCGTTGGGGCGAACCGCCTGCTGAGTGGCACGATTCGCGTCCTGGGACAGCCGGTTCAGTCGGTGCGCCAGCGCGTGGCTTACGTCCCGCAGCGCCGCGATGTCGATTGGAGCTTTCCGCTGAGCGTCCTGGATGTCGTGCTGATGGGTCGCTACGGGCGGCTGGGACTCTGGCGACGGCCCAGCAAGCGCGATCGCGAGATTGCGCTGCACGCCCTGGAGCAGGTGCGGCTCTCCAAGCGGCGCGCCTGCCAGATCGGCGAGCTGTCCGGCGGCCAGCAGCAGCGCGTGTTCCTGGCGCGGGCGCTAGCTCAGCAGGCCGATCTGCTGCTGCTGGACGAGCCGTTCAACGGGATCGACACCACGACTCAGACCGTGATCTTTGATCTGTTGTGCGAGCAGCGCAGCCAGGGCCATACCGTGCTGCTGTCAACCCACGATCTGCACTCCGTCGAGCAAAACTGCGATCAGCTGGTGGCGCTCAACCGCAGGATCGTCGCGTCGGGACCGGTGGAGCAGGTTTTTACCGCGCCGGTGCTGCGCTCAACCTTCGGATCGCAGCTCGCGGTCGTCGGCGATTCGCACACATTGATTGTGAATAAATAAGGATTTTGAGCGATCGCCACAGCATCGCCGCGAGTATGCCAAACTGGTTCGATCTCCAAACCTATCTTGAGCCGCTGAGTCTGGGCCTGGTGCAGCGTGGGCTGCTGGCAGCGCTGATCGTCGCGATTGTGTGCGGCGTGATGGGCGCGTTCATCGTCGTGCGCGGGCTGGCGTTCCTTGGCGACGCGCTGGGCCACGCGGTGTTTCCGGGCGTGGTGATCGCGTATCTGCTCAATCTGAATCCGCTGATCGGCGGTGTGATCGCGGGGATCGTGACAACTGTCGGCATCAGCCTGGTCGCGCAGCAGCGTCAGATTCGCGAAAGTACCGCGATCGGCATTTTTTATACGGTTGCGTTTGCGCTCGGCGCGCTGCTGCTGAGCCGCAGCCGCTCGTCTAGCCGGGCGCTCAGCGAGCTATTGATCGGCAACGTGCTGGCGGTACGCGTCCAGGATTTGTGGCTAACGGCGATTATTGGCGGCGGTGTGCTGCTGGTCGTGGCCCTGCTGTACAAAGAGCTGGTGCTGCTCTCGTTCGATCCCGCGCTGGCAGCGGCGCATGGTCGCAACGTGCCGCTGCTGAACGCCGTGCTTTTTGCGCTGCTGGCGCTGACGATCGTGGTCGCGCTGCAAACCGTGGGCAATGTGATGGTCGTGGCGCTGCTGGTGGTGCCCGCCGCAACCGGCCGGCTGCTGACGCGATCGTTGCCGCCGATGATGGCGCTGGCCGCGCTGATCGGTAGTCTCAGCACAATCGTCGGGGTGTATGTCTCGTACTACGCGAATATCGCCTCGGGCGGCGCGATCGTGCTGTGCGCGTGCGTGATCTTTTTCGGCGTGCTGGCGGCGCGCGAAACTCGACAGCGCTGGCTCATACGGGGCGTCACGCGATGAATAGCCTGCTCGATCCGGCCACCTATCTTCAGCCGCTGCACTATCCGTTTATGCAGCGCGGCCTGCTGGCGGTTGTTCTGGTCAGCATCCTGTGCGCGCTGGTCGGCACGTTCGTGGTCCTGCGCGGCCTGGCGTTTATGGGCGAGGCGATGCGTCACGCGCTCTTCGCGGGAGTGGTGATCTCGTTTCTGCTGGGCGGCAGCCTGATCGGCGGCGCGCTGATCTTCGCGCTGGTCGTGGCCTGGCTGATCGGCGTGATCGGGCGGCAGCAGGGCATCGGCGAGGATACCGCGATCGGCGTTTTCTTCTCGGGCTCGTTCGCGCTGGGCATCGTGCTGCTCAACTTCGCGCAGAGCGGCGTCAGCGATCTGGCGACGATTCTGCTCGGCAACGTGCTTGGCATCTCGACCTTCGACCTGTGGCTGACGGTGGCGGTCGTCGTGCTGGCCGTGCTAGTCGTCGGGATATTCTACAAAGAGCTGGTGCTGGTCTCGTTCGATCCCGCGCTGGCGGCAGCGCAAGGCCGCTCGCTGATCGCCTGGGATGGCATCTTGCTGGTGCTGCTGGCGCTGGCGCTAACCACGGCCTTTCAAACGGTCGGAAATCTGCTGGTGCTGGCGCTGCTGCTGGCTCCCGCATCAACCGCTCGGCTGCTGACGCAACGGCTCAGCACGATGATCTTCCTCGCAATCGGCCTGGCGATCACAGCGGGCGTGACCGGCCTTTACATCTCCTACTGGCGTAATCTGCCGCCCGGCCCAACGATCGTGCTGCTGAGCGGCGTGCTGTTTGGCCTCAGCCTGCTGTTCGCGCCGCGCACCGGCGTCGTTCCATCCTTCCGTCAGCGCCGCCGGCTGCGACACGCGTCGCGCAATCCCGCAGCCTAGCTGCAACCTCGCTCCGCACAGCCTGGTATTCCCCATAACCTGCTCGGGCACGGCACAGCTGATGCACACAAGGGCGTCGGCGCGCGGAGCCGTGCTACAATGCCCGTATGAATCACCGATGGAGCAACCTATGAGCAATGGCAACGCGCAGCCGATGATCGCCGCGCAAGGCTTGCGGAAAGAGTTTAATCAGAACGTCGCCGTCTCAGGCGTGGATCTTAGCGTCTGGGGCGGCGAGATTTTTGGCTTTCTCGGTCCCAACGGCGCGGGCAAAACCACCACGATCAAGATGCTGATCGGGCTGCTCAAGCCCAGCGCGGGCAACGCATTCATCGGCGGCCATAATATCCAGGCCGATCCGATCGCCGCCAAGTCGCTGCTGGGCTATGTGCCGGACGAGCCGTATCTGCCGGAGAAGCTGACGGCGCGCGAGTTTTTGCAGTTCATCGGCGGGCTGTACCGCATTCCGGCAGCCGACATTCAGCGCCGAGGCGAGGAGCTGCTCAAGCTGTTTGATCTCCAGGATCACGGCGACGAGCTGGTCGGTGGATTCTCGCACGGCATGCGCCAGAAGACCGCTCTAGCAGGGGCGCTGCTCCACGATCCACGCGTGCTCTTTCTGGACGAACCCACCGTCGGCCTCGATCCGCGCAGCGCCCGGCTGATCAAAGATATTCTGCGCCAGCTCGCCGCCCGTGGCACCGCCGTTTTCCTGACCACGCATATTCTGGAGATCGCCGAGCGGCTCTGCGATCGGGTCGCGATCATCTCCGGCGGTCGCGTGATCGCCTCAGGAACGCTCAACGAGCTGCGCCAGGGCAGCACCGGCCAATCGCTGGAAGATATTTTCCTGGCACTGACCGGCGGCGCGGAGTATGCGGAGATCGCCGAGGTGCTAGCGTAACGAAGAACCTAGAACCTAGAACCAAGA
>DASWTQ010000656.1:0-11389 GCA_036402055.1 Herpetosiphonaceae bacterium | reverse complement strand
AGCACAGCCGGATCGCGACGACGACGCAGGAGCGCCTGACCATAGATGATCAAGAGCGCGATGCCCAGCGCGGCGTGCGCATTGATCCAGACAACGGTCTCGGCGCGCAGCGGCCAGCTTAGCGCCAGATCCAGCGTGCCGGTAAGAATCGCAGCAAACAAGCCCCACCAGCCGATCACGAGCGCGCCATAGGCGCTGCGCTCCAGAAATGGATCGCTGCGGCGAAGATAGACCAGCGTCAGCGCGAGATTGATGAGCAGCAGCGCGATCGGGAAGTGGGTTGCGAACGGATGCAGAACAACAGACACGGCACGCTCCAACAAGAAACAGGCTGAGGAAGATCCTCAGCCTGCTCTGATTTTACCATCGATACCGGGAGCGCTAGATGCGCACGCGGGATCGGTGGGCGCGAATGCTGTGCAGCAGCAGGGTCAGGCCCAGCAGCACGAAGCCGTAGAGCGGGATGCCACCGCTGGTATTCGGCAGATCCGTGCCTAGCTCCTCGGGCGGCGCCGGCTGCGGGACTTCCGGCGGCGTGCCGCCAGCCGCATTCGTGCCAATGGCGGGCGTGTTGGTCGGTACGTTGGTCGGCGCGGCGGTCGCAGTCGGCGCGTTCTTGGCGGCAACCGTAATGTCTACGATGTTCGAGAAGACATTGATCGGCAGGCCGGTGTAGAGCAGCGTCGCCTGGTTGCTGATGGTGACCGGCAGCACATTGCTGGGCCGCGCGCGAACCTTGATCGTGACTTTGACCTCTTCGCCACCGGCCAGCACCGCGCGGGTCGCCTCGACCTTCTGGCCGGTCGTCTTGACGGTCAGACCATCGCCGGTCGCATCAACGATCTCGAAGGCCGCGTTGATGTCGTCGCTGATCACAACGTTGTTGAGCGGCGCGATATTGCGCATCGCCTCGACCTTGCTACCACTGCGTGACTGTGACATCATCGGCGACGAGCCGCCCGCTTCCTGACCAACGTTCTGGAGCGTGATCACGTACTCGAACGTATCACCCACGAAGACCTGGCCCCAGTCGCTCTTGAGGTTGAAGCGGATCGACGGCTGGCCTGGCGCGGGCGTTGTGACCGGCGGCAGCGTCGGACCGAACGTAGGCGCCGGCGCTGACGTGGCAGCCGGACCCTGCGGCTGCGCGGTCGACTGCGGGTTGCTCGGCCGTGCGGTCGCCTGTTGATTACCGCTGCCTGCCGGTGGCCGGGTCGGCTGCGGATTGTTCGGCCGTGCCGTTGGCTGTGATGGCCGCGATGTCGGCTGGCCAGGACGCGCGGTTGGCGCTACAGTCGGCTGCGGCGGTCGATTCGTCGGGGCAGCGGTCGGCTGCGGCGGTCGATTTGTCGGCTGTGCCGTGCGCGGTGGCGTCGTCGGCTGCGGCGTGCGCGGTGGCGTCGTCGGCTGCGGCGTGCGCGGCGTGGTTGGCACCGGCGTACGCGGCACTGTCGGCACCGGCGTGCGTGGCACAATCGTCGGGCTGGGCGTCTGCGGAATAGCAGTCGGGTTGCCCGTGCCTACCAGCACAATCCGCGCATTGCCGACCGCGCTCTGGCCTGTGCCCAGCGTTGCGGTCGCGCTATTGGCGATCGTCGCGCCGGCTTCGGCCACAACTCGTACGCGCACCACCACGGTCGCGACCTGATCAGCAGACGGAGTCATCGTACAGGTCAGCGTCTGGGCGTTCAGGCCACACGAGCCGTTCTGCGTGCTGACGATCGTCACCGGCCGCACCTCGCCGGGGAACGTGTCGGTGAGTTGCACGGCGACAGCGGGCGTGACCGGATTATCCACGCGGATCGAGTACAGGAACTCGCCGCCCGGGGCGATCGTCGCCAGGCCCTGGCCGTTCAGATCCAGCGCTTCTTTGATCACGCGGAACGTGCTCGGCGATGCGCTCGGCGATGCGCTCGGCGATGGTGACGGGCTCGGCGACGGGCAGACCGGATCGGGATAGCCAGTGCAGGGCGTCGGGCTCGGCGACGGCTCTACCGATGGACTCGGCGATGGACTCGGCGACGGGCTGGGTGACGGTGACGGGCTCGGCGATGGTGACGGGCTGGGTGACGGCGACGGGCAGACCGGGTCGGGATAGCCCGCACATGCAGTCGGCGACGGCTCAGGATAGCCGGATGGGTTCGGCGACGGCGAAGCACTCGGCGATGGCTCCGGCGAATCGCTGGGCGACGGGCTCGGAGAATCGCTCGGTGATGGAGACGGCTCGTCACTCGGCGATGGGCTCGGCGATGGCTCGTCACTCGGCGATGGTGATGGGCAGGGCTCATCGGGCGGGCAGGCCGTTGGCCGGGTTGTCGCCTGGAGCACCGGGCCGCTCGACTCACGGGCCGGCGCGGCGGTCGGCACCAGCAGTGCGTAGCCAGCCGCAAACAGCGGCGAGGCGATCATCACCAGGCTAATCGCCAGCAAGACCAGCTCCCACAGACTCCAGCGTACCGGAGGCCGCGGCGTTGGTCGTCGCTGGCGGTTCGGTGTTAAACTCATTGCAAAGCCTCCAAATTCTTAGGTTCCACCGGCAGGGGCCTGGGCTGGCATAGCACCGATGAAGTCTGCAACAACAAGAAAGCGCTGCGTATCCCAGTTAGTACAGGTCAGCAGCGTCAGCTGCGGCTGCGCCGTGGGATACATCACCTCTACTTGATTCGGCCAGACGCTGCCCGTAGTACGGACACGATACTGGAAGCGCTGACCTGCCGCCTCGACGATGATCTCATCGCCGGGCTGCACTTCTTCCAAACGCGCAAAAACGCCGCCGCGCAGCCCTTTATGTCCTGCCATCACCATGTTGCCGTAGCCGACGACACCGGTTCCATGGTGATAGCCGACCGCATAGTCGGCGACTTGCCACGCGCCATTCTGGATAAACACCTCGACAATCTTCGAGTCCAGACCCATTCTGGCGACTTGAATGCGCACGGGTCGCAGATCGATGGGCTCGGGGCGCGGCGTGGCTTCGGGCTCTGGCTCTGGCGTCGGCGTAGGCAGCAGCGGGGCGACATAGGTCCGGGCGGGCATCAGATAATCGAGGCTCACGCTGGGCCGGTCCCGCTCATCTTCGACAACCGGCAGCGATGCGCCAAGCTCAGGATGGGGCTGGGGCGTGGGAGGAGCCGAGGGAGCAGCCAGCGCGACGGTCTGGGCCGCTGCGACGGGCGGCTGCTCTGCGTAGCGCGCGTGCCACCAGTCGCGGCCGTAGCCATCGGCCAGCCACCAGAGAAAGAAGACGAAGACGACGACTCCGAGCAGGCGTTCGCTCCAGGAGAGCACACGATCGAACCAGTTTTTAAGCGGGTATGGCGCGAGCACCGTTCGCCGCTGATCGACGACGGAGCGCAGCATCACTGCGCGCACCCTGGACTCGGCCACAGGTGCCTCAAGCAGTTCGGAAAGCAGTTTGTGCGTAGCGTCTTCGGCAGGCTGCCGGACGCGGCGGCGCATAAACATAGGCACTCAGGCTAGAGCTAATGTGTGGAGATTGTAGCGAGAAGCCTTGCCGAAGCTCAATAGTACGTCGATACTACGTTGGCGCCTCGATCCGCCGTGGGTAGACCTGGACAGGAATAGATAGAATCTGGCCAAAGGGTTGTTACAATGGAGCGCAGCCGTTATAATGTTGCTCATAGACTCGCCGAAAGCCACCACATGCGTATTCTCTCGATCTTGACCTATTATTACCCCCACTGGACCGGCCTGACTCAGCACGCGGTGCGAGTTGCGGAAGAGCTGGCGGCGCGGGGACATACCGTCACTGTCCTGACGGCTCAATACTCGACGGAGCTACCGCCGGAAGAAATGCTCAACGGCGTGCGTGTGCTGCGCCTGCCGACGCTGGGCCGCTTGAGCCGGGGCATGATCATGCCGCAGTTTCCAGCCGCCGCGATCCGTGAGATCCGCGACCATGACGTCGTGCATATGCACACGCCCATGTTCGAGTCGGCGTTGATCGCGGTGCTGTGCCGGGCGCTCAACCGGCCGCTGCTGATGTCGCATCACGGCGATCTGGTGATGCCGTCCGGGCCGTTCAACCAGTTCACCGAAAAGGCCGTCACTAAACTGATGAGCCTGGGCGGCCATCTAGCGGATCGCGTCAGCACCTACAGCCACGACTACGCCAGCCACTCGCGCTTTCTCCAGCAGTTCGACCACAAGCTGACCGCGATCTACCCGCCAATCAGCATACCGCAGCCGCAGCCGGATGTTGTCGCCGCCTGGCGCGCCGAGCTTGGCCTCGACGATAAGCTGCTGGTCGGCTTTGCCGGGCGCTTCGTCGAGGAAAAAGGCTTCGATTTTTTGCTCGACGCGATCCCGCTGATCCAGGCGCAGATCCCGAATGTGCATTTTGTCTTTGCAGGCGAGATCAATGTCGTCTATGAAAAGTTCTATGAGCGCTGCGCCCCACAGATCGAGCAGCACCGCGACGACATCACGCTGCTGGGCCTGCTGCGCGATCCCCAGCAGCTGGCCAACTTCTACGCCATGTGCGATGTGTTTACGCTGCCGTCGCGCACCGATTGCTTCGCGATCGTGCAGGTCGAGGCGCTGCTGAGCGGCACGCCGCTGGTGACGGCCAATATTCCCGGCGCGCGTGTGGTGCTGCAAGAGACCGGCATGGGCCGGCTGGTGAATCCGCGCGATCCCGAGGCGCTGGCGGAGGGACTGATCGAGGTGCTGAGCAACGCCGAGCGCTACCGGCCCAGCCCCGAGGCAGTGCGCCAGGTTTTCGATCTTAAGCTAACGGTTGATCAATACGAGGCATGTATGCAGGAGTTGAGCGAATCGCGCACGGGCCGTCAGTCGACGCAGCTCAAGCCGGAGGATCGGCGCAAACTTGAGGTGCTGCTCCGCAACGAGGCCGATATGGCCTTCCGCCGCCGCGCCTTCCGGCTGCTGGAGTGGCTCGATCTCAAGGATGGCGAGCGTGTCTTCGACTGCGGCTGCGGCATGGGCTTTTACCTGATGGCGATGGGCAACCTGCGCGATCTGCGGCTAGTGGGGCTCGACGGCGATGTCGCGCGGCTTCAGTGGGCGCGCAGCGAAGAGGTTCCCGCCGAGCTGCTCAGCGGCAATATTCTGCGGCTGCCCTTCCCCGACGAGTCCTTCGATAAAGTATTGATGAGCGAGGTGCTTGAGCATATCGACGACGACCGGCGCGCGCTGCAAGAGCTGTATCGCGTGCTCAAGCCGGGCGGCGTGCTGGCACTCTCGGTGCCGCACGCGCGCTATCCCTTCTGGTGGGACCCGATCAACCATATCTGGATCGCGCTGGGAGGGCAGCCGATCCGCAGCGGCCCGATCGCCGGCATCTGGTCGAACCACGAGCGGCTGTACGAGCCCGAAGATCTGGTCGAGCGCTTCCGCAGCGCCGGCTTCGAGATCGAGGTCGCCGAGGAGGCCACGCACTACAGCTTTCCGTTCATCCACTTCCTGGTCTATGGCATCGGCAAGCCGCTGATCGAGCATAATCTGCTGCCCAGCTCGCTGCGCAAGAGCGCGGATCGCTTCTCAGGCGCCGAAAACAGCGGCAGCCTGCTCAACCCGATCAACCTCGGACTGGCGATCTTCCGCTTCATCGATCGCCTGAACGACCGCCCGCGCGTGAAGGGCAAGCGCAGCTTTGTCAACGTGCTGGTCAAAGCCCGCAAGCCCGTGGCGGTTAGCTCCTTCGCGGCCGAAGAAGCCCGGCCTGTTGTCAACGTGGAAGCCTAAAAGGACGGCCCGTGCCGCCGATGCGCGAGCACCGCTACCAATTTATGCGCACTTCGGTAACATCGACATCGCAAACGCCCCCCACGACACTGCTGCATCGCACTACACTGCTCGCGCCGATCCTGGCCTGCGGCGGTCTGGTGCTGCTCGTCGTGGCGCAGAGCCAGTTGCAAAATCGTCTGCTGACGCTGGTCTCGCTTGGCGCGCTGGTGCTGGGCCTGATCGCCTGGCTGAGCGCGCTGCGCGCCGCGCCGCCCGCGCCGGATGTGCTGGACGATCTGGTCACGCAGCAGCGCACAATCCGCTGGTCGCTGCTTGGCATGTCCGGCGCGCTGATCGGGCTAGCCTGGATCGGCTCCGGCAGCGGTGTGTACACGCTCTTCGGCGTCTGCGCCTGGATCGCGGCGACGCTGATCTGGTGCCTGGCCTGGTGGCCGTCCGCGACGCCCACGGATGAGACGCGATCGAGCCGCCTGCCGATCGCATTCTGGCTGGCGCTGGCGGCGATTCTGGCGATCGGCGCGTTCTTTCGCTTCTACCGCCTGGCCGAGGTTCCCGCCGATCCTACCAGCGATCACGCCGAGAAGTTGCTCGACATCTATGATCTGGTCAGCGGCCAGCGACCATTGTTCTTTCCACGCAACACCGGACGCGAGCCGGGCCAGTTTTATATCACCTATGGCCTGATGCGGCTGTTCGGCCTGCCGCTGAGCTTCGAAACGCTCAAGCTGGGCACGGCGCTGATCGGGCTGCTGGCGATCCCAGCGGTCTTTTTGTTTGGCCGAGAGCTGGCCGGCAACACGGTCGGCCTGATCGCGGCGACGGCCTTCGCGATCTCGAAGTGGGTCGTCAACACGGCGCGCATGGGGCTGCGATTTCCGTACGGCCCGCTGCCGACAGCGATCGTGCTGTGGCTGCTCTTCCGCTACCTGCGGCGTGGCGATCGACGAGACGCGCTCTGGTGCGGCCTGGCGATCGGCCTGGGGCTACACGGCTATATCTCGTTTCGGATCGTGCCGCTGCTGGTGCCGCTGCTCTTCGGCTTGGCGCTGCTGACGGATCGGCGCTGGCGCGGCAGCTGGCGGCGGATGCTGGCTGACGGAGCGCTGATCACGGCGACGGCGATCGTCACCTGTCTGCCGCTGATTCACTACACCGTGCAGCATCCCGATCAGGTCTGGTATCGTGTGGCGACGCGTGCGGCCAATGCTGAGCAGGAAATCGGCAGTTTTCAACATTCGCTGGGCACGTTTCTGCTCAACAATCGCAACGCGCTGCTGGCCTTCAACTGGCGCGGCGACGATACCGTCGTCAACGCGGTGCATCACGATCCGTTTCTGGATCTGGTCACTGGCGGCGCGCTCCTGGCCGGACTGCTGATCGTCGGCTACCAGATCGGGCGACGATCTCCACGCTACAGCGCGCTGGCGATCGCAACGCCGGTGCTGATGTTGCCCTCGACGCTCAATCTGGCTTTTCCGGTCGAAAACCCGAGCGCCAATCGTATGGGCACGGTCGCGCCGGTGATCTTTGTGATTGTGGCGCTGCCGCTAGCCTATGCCGCTCGTCAGCTCTGGACGATCACTCAAACCGGATCGCGGCCACAGCTAGCGCTCCGGCGCGTGTCGGCTGTGGCACTGCTGCTCGGCGCGTTCGGCCTCTCGACTCAGCACAACTACACGCGCTACTTCCACGACTACGATCTGCAATATCGCGGCGCTGTGCAAAATACTCACGAGGTCGTCCAGCATATTCGGCAGATGCAGGAGCGAGGCGTTGCGCTGGATCATGTGTATATGCTGGCCTTTCCGCACTGGCTGGACGGCCGTAATCTGGCGCTGATGCTGGGCGATCCCGGCTGGCAGCCGACGCACGACCTGCCGGACGATCGCGATCTGCCTGAGCGCATCGATAGCCAGCCGATGTTGTTTGTACTCCACCCCGACGATCTCGAACGCAAGCAGCAGCTCGAAGCCAGCTACCCCGACGGCACCTACACGCTGATCCAGGCCATGTCGCCGGGGAAGAATTTCGCGATGTATCTGGTGCCTAGCCGCTAACTAGCGCCGCGCCCTGTTATAATAGGTTTCTACGCGCGATACAGCCTGTACTAAGGATCGCCCGCGAGCATGGATTATTCACAACAGCCAACCACGCCGGGAGCGGCGCTGCCCTCGACGCGTCGCCAGCTTTTGATCACCGCCCTGCTGCTGGTGATCATCGTCGCGATCGGCGCTTATTTTCGAACGGTCAACCTCAGTGACTGGGACGGCCAGACCGGACAGCATCCCGACGAGCGCTTCATGCACTACACCGTTTTCGGCATGGAAGTGCCCGACGATTTCGGGACCTATCTGACCAGCTCCTGCGCCAGTCCGGTGCCGATGCCGCGCAATCCGCAGGACAAGATCGAGGATTGGTCGCCGAGCAAGGATAGCGGCTGCTCGACACTGAATCCGCGCAACTTCACCTGGTCGCGCAGTTATGTGTACGGCACGTTCCCGACGACGCTCACGCGGCTGGTTGCCGAGGCCACAGACCGCGACGGCGTGAGCGAGATCCTGCTGGTTGGCCGCTCGCTGAGCGTGATCTCGGATCTGATCACGCTGCTGGCAACGTTTTTCCTGGCCTACACGCTCTACGGGCGGCGTGCGGCGCTGCTGGCGGCGGCGCTCTACGCGGGCGCGGTCATGCCGATCCAGCAGTCGCATTTCTTTACCGTCGACAACTTCGCCGTCGCGTTCGGCACGCTGGCGCTGCTCTTCGCGGTACGGCTGGGCCAGCGCGGACGCTGGAGCGACGCGATTCTGACCGGGCTTTCGATCGGCGCGGCGGTGGCCAGTAAGATCAACATGGCGGCGCTGGTGGCGCTGGTCGGCGTGGCGCTGCTTCAACTGCTGTGGTCGCGATACCGGCGCGCAGACGACGATCCGCTTGCCGCGATCGATCCTCCTCCGCTGGTGAGTCAGCTCATACGAATGAGCCTCTTGCTCTTCGTGACTGGCGTGGTCACCTTTTTGGCGTTTCGCATCTTCCAGCCCGACGCGTTCACCGGCCCGAATCTGTGGAACATCGGGCTGGAGCCACGCTTCCGCACACGGCTAGAAGAGGCCCGGCTGACGGCCAACGGCACGATCGATCTGCCGTCGAGCCATCAGTGGGCGGCGCGTACGCCCTGGCTGTTTCCGTGGCAAAACATGGTGCTCTGGGGCCTTGGCGCTCCGCTGGGTCTAGTCGGCTGGATCGCGTGGGCGGCGGCAGGCTGGCAGATGTTGACGCGGCGACGCTTCGTGCATGTGGTGCCCTGGATCTGGATCGCGCTCTACTTCGGCTGGCAGGGCCAGCAGTTCGTCACGACGATGCGCTACTTCCTGCCGCTCTACGCGCCGCTGTGTGCCTTCGCGGCCTGGGGACTGGTGCGGCTCTACGAGCTTGCCACGCGGCGACGACGAGCGCGCGTTTATCCGCAGCGCCCTTCGACGATCTATCGCTGGTCCTACCGCTGGATCAGCGGGCTTAATCGACTGAAGCGGCCGGTTTTCGCGCTGGGATTGGCTGCGTGTGTCCTGGGCGCGACCTGGGCCTGGGCCTGGGCCTACACGCGGATCTACACGCGGCCCTACACTCGCGTGACGGCGGCGGAGTGGATCGAGCGCGCCGAGCCCGAGGGCACGACGACGACCTGGGAGTGGTGGGACGATCTGCTGCCGTTCGCGTCCGGCGACAAGTACCAGCAAAAAACGACCTATCCCTACGCCGAAGACGAGCTAGAAAAATACACCGGCAAGTTCGACAGCGCCAATCCCGGCGACGACGCGTCGATCGGCCTGATCGAGCAGCTGTCGCGCTCCGAGTATGTTGTGCTGACCTCGCCGCGCGTTTATGGCTCGACCGTGCGTGTGCCACAGCGCTTCCCGGCGACGGCGCGCTACTACCAGGCGCTCTTCGACGGCTCGCTCGGCTTTCAGCTGGTCGCGGATGTGCGCTCGTTTCCGACGCTGCTAGGCATCCCGATCTCGGACCTGGGCGCGGAAGAAGCCTTCTGGGTCTATGATCATCCCCGCGTGCTGATCTTCCGCCGCACCGCCGAGTTCTCGCCGGATCGCGCGCGGCTGCTGCTGACGCAGGGCATGAACTGGGACGAGGTGTATCGCGGGCTGCGGCCACAGCAGGTCAACGATGCGCCGACCGCGCTTCAGCTCACGCCCAGCGCCTGGAATAAGCTGCAATCGATCGATACGCGCTACCTGTTCGCGCCGCAGTCCGGCCTGGTTGGATTGCTGATCTGGCTGCTGGCGATCGAGGTGCTCGGCGCGGCCATGATCGGCCTGCTGTGGCGCTTGCGATTGCCGCTGCCGGATCGCGGCCTGAGCCTGGCGCGTCCGATCGGCCTGCTGCTCTTCGCCAGCCTGCCGGCGCTGCTGGGCGCGCTTCAGCTCCTGAGCCTGAGCCGCTGGCTGCTGCTGGCGTGGTTTGCCGCGCTGGTGATCGCGGGCGGCTGGCAGCTGTGGAAGAGTCGCCGCGAGATCAACACGTTTATCCAGGCGCGGCGCTCGGGTCTGATCGTCGGGCAGGCGCTGTATGGCCTGACGCTGATCGCGGGCGTGCTGCTCTACCGGCTGGGATTGGGCGGGGCGCCATCCGAAACTGTTGCGCGCTGGACGGCTCTGGTACGCACCGCCACGCTGCCGCCCTACGATCCGTTCTTCGCCGGCGGCCATGATCCGCTGCCCTACACGGCGCGTCTGCCTTTTGCGCTGCTAGACAAACTGCTGGGCCTGTACCCGGAAACCACGCTGCGCTACGTGCTCCCGACCGCGCTGGCGCTGACGCTGCTCGGCGTGTGGAGCGCGCTCTACAACAGCTTTGTGCCTCGCGCCGCGCTCAGATCACAGTCCTCAGGCGGACAGATGCAGAGCGCTCTGCTGGCTGTATTCGGCGCGCTGCTGGTCCTGCTGCCCGGCGTTGTGATCAACAACATGGCGCAGCTGAGCCTGTGGCATGCGCTGGCCGGCTGGAACGCCGAGAGCGTTGGCCTGGCTGCGCTGGTCGCGACGACGATCGCGCTGGGCGTGGGGCTGCTGCGGCCGGCCTCCCGTGAGCCGTTGCGCAATCTGGTGCTGCTGCTGCTCGTGCCGCTGGCGCTGCTGCGCGGCCAGAGTAGCTGGATCTTCGGCGCAACGTTTGCGGTCGTCGTGCTGCTGGCCTGGGCCGGGACACGCGGCAATCTCCGGCGCTGGTCGCGTGCAAGCCTGGCGCTGCTGGTCGGCGCGGTTGGGATCGGACATCTCTTCGCGTGGAGCCTGGCCACGCCACAGGTGCAGCCCTCCGAGACGACGATTACGCCGCTGGCGCTGCTGCTGAGCCTGATCTTGCCGCTGGCGCTGCTGTTTCTGGTGAGCAGGCGCAACGGCTGGGAGGTCGCCGATCGCGCCACGCTGCTGATGATGGCCGGCTTTGTCGTGGTGTGGGTGGCGGTGGCAACGCTGCTCAGCTGGTCGATCGCGCTGCTGATCGCGCCGCTGCTGATGCTCTTCACCTGGCTGGCGGTACAGGCGTGGCTGCCCGGCTTCGGCGCGCGGCGCTGGCGGCTGGGCGCGCTGCTGGGAACTGCGGCGATCGCGCTGCTGCTGGTGCTGGTCGGCTCGCTGATGCAGACCGG
>DASWTQ010000655.1:0-1709 GCA_036402055.1 Herpetosiphonaceae bacterium | reverse complement strand
TTGTCTTCTTCAAATCGCCGATCGAGGTCAAGCCGAGCTATCTGGACTTTGCCAGCCCGATCTATGTCGATCTGTTCGCCAAGGCTGTGCGGCGGGTGATCGATCAAGGGCTGCCCGAGGCGACGATCGCGATCTCCGAGATGCTGCCCGCGCCGGATCAGGTCTGGCTGAGCGACGTCGAGGGCCGGCACTACACCAGCGAGATCCGCATCGTGGGCCTGGATCTGAGCAACTACGCCAGTAGCTAGCGGCGCTGCCAACCGCGCGGTCCTCCCGATTCACAGCAAAATCGTTCGGGAGGATCGCCGATTCGTCAAGTATAATAAAGCGATCAACCTGGCCTGTGAGTCCCAGCAGCGCGCCACAGATCACATGCAACGATGCGCCAGGGTTTGTTCATGTTGAATTGGGTTTGAGCTAGAACAAGGATTTGTAGATTATGACGACGACTCCCGCGCAAACACCCTGGATCACCTTTCCCAAAGCCAATCCCGGCGCTCGTTTGCGGCTCTTTTGTTTTCCATACGCCGGCGGCGGCGCTTCGATCTACCGGACCTGGTCCAGCGTGCTGCCGCCTGAGATCGAGATCTACCCGGTGCAGCCGCCAGGACGCGAGACCCGGCTCCGGGAAAAAGGCTTTACGCAGGTGCCGGCGCTGATCGAGGCGCTCGCTCCGGCGCTGGAGCCGTATCTGAATGTGCCGTTCGCGTTCTTCGGCCACAGCATGGGCGCGCTGACCAGCTTCGAGCTAACCCGACAGCTCCAGCGCCAGGGCGGGCCGCTGCCCGTGCACCTCTTTTTATCAGGGCATCGCGCGCCGCAGCTGCCCAAGGAGGGCGACCCGATCTTTCATCTGCCGGACGCCGAGTTCGTCGACGAGCTGCGGCGGCTCAACGGCACGCCAGACCAGGTGCTGCAAAACGAGGAGCTGATGAAGCTGATGCTGCCGATCCTGCGCGCCGACTTCGAGCTGTGCGATACCTACGACTACCCGCAGGCCGAGCCGCTGCCCGTGCCGATCACGGCCTATGGCGGGCTGCAAGATGTCGAGGTCAGCCGCGATCAGCTGGCGGGCTGGCGCGAGCAGACCAGCGGCCAGTTCACGATGCGTATGTTCCCGGGCGATCATTTCTATCTGCACAGCGCCCGCGCGCTGCTGCTGCAAACGCTGGCTCAAGATCTGATGCAGGTGGTGCGACGGCTGCCGGTTAGCTAGATCGTACCCATGGCAGCGAACACGCCGGGAGCGATTCCCGGCGTGTCGTCGTGTCCGGCGGCTGTACCGCGCCTACCTTCCTCGCTGGTGCTGAAGCTCGCGCAGCGCACGCACACCAGCGATGTCTTTGCTGCGACGCGGCACGGTCAGCGTCAAGAGCAGATCGTCGATGTGCGCGACCCAGAGCGTGTGGCCCGCGTGCTGCATCTGCTGGGCTCTCAGCATCAAGTGTTCGTAGCTGCCCGCGATCTCGGGCACGACATCAAAGTTGCCGTAGCGCGAGCGAAACAGATGATCCAGCGTCGTGATGTCGTCGGGATCGGGCTGCCAGTCGTCGGCTCGTACGATACGCTCTGCGGCGCTGAGATCTTCCGCTACCCAGCGCCGCTCACCGTCGGGCTGGATCGTCCACTGGCCGCCAGGGCTCTCCGGCACGGCGTCGATCTCACGCAGAACGGCGACCAAACGCCGCAGATTGTCAGGATCGAGCGCC
>DASWTQ010000654.1:0-17713 GCA_036402055.1 Herpetosiphonaceae bacterium | reverse complement strand
GTTTAGCCCCGATGCCGCCTTTTACACCGGCCAGCCTACGGACATGAAGTTTTTGCAGGGAGCGCCGGTTTTTGCTGTCGAAGTGCGCAGCGAGGGCGACTATGGCTCAGCCGCCGAGCGAGCGATGGCCGAGAAGCGCGCCGACTACTTTGCTGCCGACACGCTGGTTGTGTGGGATGTCGATCTCCTGGGTGAGGACGTGATTCGCGTGTACAAGGCCGAAGATCCCGACGTGGCTACTGTGTACCGGCGTGGACAGGAAGCGGAGGCTGAGCCGGCGGTTCCGGGCTGGATTTTCGCGGTCGATTCGTTATTTCTTTGATCAAAAGGATTCAACGATGTCATTTCAAGCCTACCTCGACAATATCAAGGCCAAGACCGGCAAGGGACCTGACGACTTTCGACAGCTTGCCGCTGAAAAAGGCTTCACCGACGGCCACACAATCAAGGATGGCGTCAAAGCGGGAGCGATCGTGCAGTGGCTCAAGGAGGATTTTGGACTCGGGCATGGCCACGCGATGGCGATCTACGCACTGCTCAAGGGCGCGAAATCCGAAGACAGCCAGTAGCGCGGTTCTTGAGGCCCTCATCCCCCAGCCCCTTTCCCCGAACCTCGGCGGGCTTCCGCCTCGCTTGCCACAGGAGAAGGGGAGCTTCGGTACTCCTTGGTTCTTTTGTTCTTTTTACAGGCCCTCACCCCTACCCTGCGGGCATCCCCTTCCCCACGCCTCGGCGGCGATAGGAGAGGGGAATTTTGGTACTCCTTGGTTCCTGGTTCTTGGTTCTTGGTTCCTGGTTCTTGGTTCTTGGTTCTTGGTTCCTGGTTCTCGGTTCTTGGTTCTTCGTGCTTCCCTCCGTCGAATGGCCGCCAACGCTTCATCCTTTGGAACTAGACGTATCTGCCGGCAAGGGCTAGACTGAGCGTACAGCACCCTCGTCGTTCTCCCAGCTCCAGCTTGCAATAACCAAAGCGCTCTCGGCCTTTGCCTGAGCCCGACGTGGCGTGCCGGCATTCGTATTCTCGATTAAGGAGGATGAATTCATGAGCGAGACGGTCAAGCCCAAAAGTTGCATGACGCTCAACCTGGGCAACTATAACAACTTTCTGCAACAGGTTCAGCAAGATCCCGCGAAGGCCAACTTCAGCTTCAGCGCCAAAACCGTATGGAAAGACGGCACCGTCACCGAGACGATCGCCCGTGACCGCGTGATCAAAGCCGACGAGCCCGAGGCTTTTGGCGGCAAAGACAGCTCATTCGATCCCGTCGAGCTGCTGCTGGCGGCGCTGACCAGCTGCGTCTCGATCGGCCTGGTGACGCAGGCGGCCAAGCGTGGCGTGGACTTCGACGACTTCGAGATCGAGGTCACCGGCGACCTGGATCTGCGCGGCTACCTGGGCCTGGACGAGAGCGTGCGGCCCGGCTATACCAACGTTCAGTATGTCGTGCGGGTCAAGAGCGATGCGCCGCAGGAGGTGATCGAGGAGATTCTGCGCACGGCCGAGCGTACCTCGCCGATGTTCGACAATATTCGCAACGGCGTGCCGATCAGCTCGCGCCTTGAGATGATGGCCTAGCTGCTACAGCCAATCGCCGCGCATGAGCCCAGGTATTATGCCTGGGCTTTCTGATGCTCCCACGCCCACGATCGCATCAAGCATCCTCGCTATGGACAGCGCGACATTTTTGTTGAGAAACGCGCTACAAAAGATCGCCGACTCACCATCTGGCTCGTTGCAGCCACCCTTATACTTGATCCATGTATATGATGAGGGAGCATTGCAATGACGCGAGGAGAACCACAGCTGTCTCATGCGGCCTACGGCGACGCCGAGTTCGTCGCGCCACCCAATCCTCAGCTTGCCACGCAGGCGCACGTCGGCGATTATCAAGCCCTCCACCGCCGCTCGCTCCAGGAGCCGGAAGCCTTCTGGCGTGAGGCCGCCCAGCAGATCACCTGGTCCGCGCCCTTCACCAGCGTCCTCGACGACTCGCAAGCACCATTCTACAAATGGTTCACCGGCGGCAAGACCAGCCTCGTCACCAACACGCTTGAGCGCCATCTGCCGGATCGCAGCAACCAGATTGCCTTGATCTGGGAAGGCGAGAGCGGCGAGACCCGGCGCTTCACCTATGCCGAGCTGAACACGGAGGTCAATCGCTTTGCCAACGTCCTCAAATCGCTGGGCGTGCACAAAGGCGATCGCATCGCGATCTACATGCCGCGCATTCCCGAGCAGGCGATCGCGATGCTGGCGACGGCCAAGATCGGCGCGGTGCACACGGTTGTCTATGGCGGACTGAGCACCGAGGCGCTCCATGCGCGTATCGCGGATGCTGCCGCCAAAGTCGTCGTGACGGCCGACGGCGGCCATCTCAACGGCAAGATCGTCGAGCTGAAGCAGATCACCGACGCCGCGATCGAGGGTGTGGCCAGCGTCGAGACCGTGATCTGCGTCAAGCACGCCGGCAACTCGATCGCCAGGCAGCCGCTTGACCGCGACTGGCACGAGCTAATGGCCGATCCGGCGCTGGATCAGCCGTGCCCGACCGAGCAGCTCGACAGCGAAGAGCCGTTTTTTATCATCTACACCTCGGGCTCGACCGGCGCGCCCAAGGGCGTGGTGCATACGCTGGGCGGCTATCTGGTCGACCTCTACACCTCGCTTCAGTGGGCGCTCGACTTCCGCGAGGGTGATATTATCTTCTGCACCTCGGATGCGGGCTGGATCGTCGGGCATTCGATCGTGCTCTACGGGCCGCTTATGCACGGGATCACAACGGTGATGTACGAAGGCGCGCCGACGTTTCCCAATCCCGGCCGCTGGTGGCAGATCGTCCAGAAGTACGGCGTGACGATCTTCTACACTGCGCCGACTGGCGTGCGCGGCCTGATGCGCTTCGGCGAGGAGTGGCCTGCTCGATTCGATCTTTCGTCGCTGCGGCTGCTCAGCATCGCCGGAGAGCCGCTCAATCCCGAGGCCTGGCGCTGGTTCTACGAGCAGATCGGCGGGCGGCGCTGCCCGGTCATCGACTCGTGGTGGCAGACCGAGACGAGCAAGCCGATGATCTCGAATCTTGCCACGCTGCCGATGAAGCCCGGCTCGTGTGGCGTGCCGATGCCGGGCGTCGAGATCGCGGTCGTCGACGACGAGGGCAACCCGGTGCCGCCCGACACCGAGGGCCGGCTGATCATCAAGCGACCATGGCCGGCCATGCTGCGCACGGTCTACAACGATTCCGAGCGCTACATTCAGCAGTACTGGAGCCAACTGCCGGGCGCGTATCTCACCGGCGACGCCGCGCGCATCGACGCCGACGGCTACACCTGGATCATCGGCCGCACCGACGACGTGATCAAAGTCTCGGGCTATCGCCTGGGTACCGCCGAGGTCGAGTCGGCGCTGGTCTCGCATCCTGCCGTCGCCGAGGCCGCCGTGATCGGCCTGCCGCACGAGGTAAAGGGCAACGCGATTCACGCCTATGTGATTTTGCGCCAGGGCTTCGAGGATACCGGCGAGCCGCTGGTCAGCGAGCTGAAGGCACACGTCGGCACAACCATGGGCCCGATCGCCAAGCCCGAGACGATAACAGTCGTGCCCAAGCTGCCCAAAACCCGCTCCGGCAAGATCATGCGCCGCGTGCTCAAGGCTCGTGCGCTCGGCCAGCCCGAAGGCGATCTCAGCACGATCGAAGAATAAATCTGCGCCTGTGTAGCACACCTCGCTCATGAGATCGGGCGCGACTCATGAGCGAGGATTCATTCCTTATCGCTATTATGAACCAGAGTACAGATTCGGTATAATGGCCTTAAACCAACCCTGATTAATCGATACCTGTTCATAGATCAATGAGAAATCGAACCGTAAAGCACAAAAACATCTCGCGCGTCGATCACGAGCCGAGCCGCACGCACGGCTATTCCGTCCGCGTCCAATGGAAGGGCCAGCGCCGCGCCAAGTTCTTCGCCGACGGCAAGTACGGCGATCGGCTGGCGGCGTTTTTTGCCGCCCTGGACTGGCGCAACATGGTCGAGAAGGAGCTTGGCAAGCCGCGCACCGAGCGCCAGGTACTGGGCGTGACGCACTCGCCGAGTGGCATTACCGGCGTGCGCCGCCGCCGCGAGGGCGACACCGAGTATTACGAGGCAACCTGGGCCACCAGCGCCGGCAAGCAGGCCCGAACCAAGTATTCGATCGCGCGACACGGGGAGAAGCGCGCGCTACAGCTGGCGAAGCAGGCGCGCAAACGCGGCGAGCAGGAGCGTCTGCGCACTCCGGCCCGCAGCGACGATTAGCTGTAAGCCTTGTAACTCGGTATGAACTCGGTTGTAACTGCTTCACACTACGCTAAGCTTGATGCATAATAATCGCCAGCGCGAAGGAGCGTAGAATGGGCTTTGAGCTACATGATCGAGTCGCCGTGATCACAGGCGGCGCAAACGGCATCGGCTATGCGACGGCGCTCACGTTCGCCCGAGCAGGCGCGAAGGTTGCGGTGTGGGATTACAACGAGGCCGCCGGGCAGCGGGTCGTCGAGGAGATTCAGAGCGCCGGCAGTGAGGCGCTGTTCTGCAAAGTCAACGTCGCCGCGCAGGCGGATGTTGCGGCGGCGGTCGCGGCCACGCTGGAGCGCTGGGGCCGGATCGATATTCTGATCAACAACGCCGGCATCACCCGCGACGCGCAGCTGGTCAAAGTCAAAGACGGCGAAGTCGTCGGTCAGATGGGCGAGAGCGAGTTCGATCAGGTGATTGCAGTCAATCTGAAGGGCGTCTTCAACTGCACCCAGGCCGTCGTTCCGGCGATGGTGCGCCAGGGCTACGGGCGCATCGTCAACGCGGCGTCGGTGGTCGGGCTCTACGGCAATTTCGGCCAGACCAACTATGTGGCCTCCAAGGCTGGCGTGATCGGCATGACCAAAACGTGGGCGCGTGAGCTGGGCAAGCGTGGCATCACCACGAACGCGATCGCGCCGGGCTTTATCGTGACCGAGATGACCCAGGCGATGCCCGAACGCGTCTTCGCGGGCATGATCGACCACACGCCGGTTGGACGCGCGGGGGAGCCGCAGGACGTGGCCAACGCCTATCTGTTCCTGGCCTCGGACGAGGCATCGTTTATCAACGGCGTCGTGCTGAGCGTCGACGGCGGCCTGGTGATCGGCACGTAGCGGCGCGATCGAGGACTGCTCTATCTTGCACAAGGACGGCTCGCGGAGTCGTCCTTTTTGCGCTCCCTGGAATGCTTGAGCCGGTTTGTAACGAAGGAACAAAAGAACCAAAGAACAAGGGAACAAAGGCAGTACCATATTTCCCCTCTCCTATCGCGGGTACCCTCTGGGTGGAGGCGGAAGCCCGCCGAGGAGTGGGGAAGGGGATGCCCACGCGGCGGGGGTGAGGGCCTGACCAAGAACAAAAAAACAACTATCCTTTGCTTGCCCGCAGGCCGGCGTGAGGACCTGTCCTCAACCCAGCACAAAGCGCGGGCTTTGCCTTCCCGCGCTTCCGTGAACAGTAGCTGCTACTCGTTATTGAGCGAGTGGCGGCTGAATAATCACCTCGCCGCACTTCACAGCATTCGCATCTGGACTAGACGGTTGCAGTGTCAACACCGTAGACGCCTGGAGATGGAGCTTCAAGTCCGTATTTTCTTCAAGGTCTTTGATCTCCTGGTTATGAACAGGGATTACTTCCCCTCCCTCGACGCCGTCGAGCGAAACCGTTGCAGTCTCTTTGGTTATGGCGCAGATCGTCACGGTCGGCGACTCATCAAGCAGCTTGAACTCTAGACCCGGTCCCCCTTTGTTGATCGTGCCGAGTGTTTCTTTGGTACTGGCTTTGAGAATCGTAACTGTATCAAACCCTTGATTTTGGATCTTGACGAAGATGTCAGACATGGGAGAGACTCCTTGTTAGGATAAAGCTGGAAGGTTTGGATAATCTTCTTGATACATCGATGGCTAGGCTGGCGGATAAATGATGACCTCGCCGCACTTGACGGCCTGGAATGAAGTTAGAGAATCCTCGGTGTTCGCTTCTTTGTCTCCAACCTGGGAAGACGAGGCAAGAAGCTGCGCATTCAAACGCATAGACGAGGTCGCTTTGATATAAAGCGGTACATTCTCAAACAGTTCTAATGTTACTGGAGTCTTGCTCACAGCTACAGGTTCGCCGGCGCCAGCACTTTCAAGTGTGATTGTCATGTATTGTGAAGATGAAAGATACTCGATCCGCACATCACTATTGAGTGGTACTGCAAACCACAAATTGTTTCCGCTATACAGAGTTTGTATAACCTTATCATCCGTTTGAACCTGAACCTTACTAACATCCAGGTTATCGATCAAGATTTGGACGTTGGACATGGATGGATCTCCTTACTACGGGGATTGTTGAAGAATGGAATGAATAGCATCGGTAATCAGTTCATCCAATGTTGCCGAGCGGCCCTGCGACCAGGCCAGCTCAAAGGCAGACTCGGGCAGCTTCTGGCGCAGCGCCGTCACCTGTCGCTCGTAGTCCTGAGCCAGGACCGGTGAGCGCGCCGCGCCGCTGTGCTCGTAGAGCGCATCGGCAGCGCCCAGCACCTGAACCGCAAGCGGATTCTGGCCCTGATCGATCGCAATTTCGACGATATTGTTCAGGCCGTACAAAATATTTTCGATGTCGTTAAGCTCAAGATGGAGCGTAAGGCCCTCGTGCAGCAGCATGGCTGCCTGAGTATACTCCTTGCTCAGCCGGGCAACCTCGCCGAGATTATTTTTGATCAGCGCGATCGTGCGCTTATTGGCGTGATCGCCCTCCAGAAGCCGCAGCGCCTCGTGATACTGAGTAGCCGCCTGCTGGAGATGGCCCTGCTCGAAGGCAATATTGGCCAGATTGTTGAGCGCCATCGCGACCCGATTCGCCTCGCCCAGCTCCTGGTAGAGCAGCAGACTTTCTTCAAAAAATTTCCTGGCGCGATCGTACTCGCTCTGGTTGAACAGAAGCACGCCCAGGCTATTGAGCGTCAGCGCGATCCGGTAGCGATCGTTGAGCGCCATCCACAGTTCCAAGCTTGCGTTGAGGTAGTGACTGGCCTGATCCAGATCGCCGTGCATGCGCATGAGCACGCCGCTGCCATACGAGAGATTGGCACACATATGCGGATAGTGATTCACCTCCGGCTGCTCCAGAGCACGGCTCAGCCAGCGCAGACCCTCATACACATAGCCTCTGATCCACCAGAAGCGCCAGAGCGCGCTGGATAATCGCAGCGCTCGCTCGATGCGCGCTGCGTCGATGCCATCAAAGGCCCAGATCAGCGCCGCGCGCAGATTCTCGTACTCCTGATCCAGCAGCCTGACCCAATCCGTCGCCACGCCTTCCGTCAGCGCGCCTTCCGCCTGCTCCGCCAGACTCAGATAATACTCGGCATAATCCCAGTACGCTTGCTCGGCCTCCGCGCTGTCGATCAGTCGCTCCAGCGCATAGGATTGCAGCGTTTCCAGCATCGTAAAGCGCTCGTTACCGTCCCAGCCTTCGACCTGGCGGATCAGGCTTTTGTCGAGCAGTGATGCCAGGCCGGTCTCCAGCGGCAGATGGAGATCGCCGGCTCGATTGCAGACCGCCTTTGCCGCCGGCAAGGTCCAGCCGCCGACAAAGATTCCCAGCCGCGCAAACAACCGGCGCTCGTCAGCGTCCAGCAGACGATAGCTCCAATCGATGGTTGTGCGCAGCGTTTGCTGGCGCGCCGGCAGATTGCGCGGCCCGTCGACCAGCACCGTCAGCGGCTCGGCCAGCCGCTCCAGCAACGCCTGAGGGGTGAAGCGCCGCACATGAACGGCGGCCAGCTCGATCGCCAGTGGTAGGCCATCCAGCCGGCGGCAGATCTCGGCGATCGCGTGGGCGTTGTCGTGTGTGACGGCGAACTTGGGCTGCACCGCGCGCGCCCGCTCGTAGAAGAGCCGCACCGACTCAACCCGCATCAGATCGTCGAGCGAATCGGCATCATGGGCAGTGGGCGTGGCCAGCGGCAGGATCGGGTAGACGTGCTCGCCGAGCAAATACAGCGCTTCACGACTGGTCACCAGCAGATGCAGATCGGAACATTGGTTCAGCAGATCGTTGGCGACAGCGGCGCAGGCGGACAGCACATGCTCGCAGTTATCAAGAATCAGCAGCATATGCTTGGACTGCAACTGCGCGCAAAGAGCTGCCAGCATTTCGCGCTCGGCCAGCTTCCGCATATCCAGGGCATTAGCGATGGCCTGAGCGACGAACCCGCCATCGCGGATCGGCGATAGATCCACAAACCATACGCCATCCGCAAAGTTTGCCAGCGCATCGCTGGAAAGCTGGAGCGCCAGCCGGGTCTTGCCGCTCCCGCCCATACCGATAAGCGTCACCAGCCGGTTCGCCAGAATCAGACTCGTCAGCTCGGCGCGCTCGCTGGCTCGGCCAACAAAGTTTGTGAACGGAAACGGAACATTGGTCCGGCGCACGCTTAGCGGCTGGCCTGACGCTTTCTCCAGCGACAAGCTCACCGGCTGCGGAAGCGTATCGACGGAGCGCTCGGCGCGCGCCGCTGCCAGAAACGCGCTCCGCTCAGTCTGGGGAATATCCAGACAGGTTGCCAGGCGCTCGGCGATCTCCAGCGACGGACGCAGATCATCGGCTTCGATGCGGCGAATGGTAATCGTCGCGCAAGGAATCCGCTGCGCCAGCTCAGCCTGAGTCAGATCCAGCGCTTTGCGTCGGCGGCGTAACCAGATCCCGAACGAGAAGATCTCTTCCACGGCGGGCACCTCTTCCCTAGCGGTTGTTGACCAACGTGTCGTACCAGGAAGCTATGCGGTCTGGAAGTTCATAGCTGGGAGTTGACCCGCTGCCGGCAGATTCGTACCCTGCTATTTCCGTCCATCGGGTTGCGAAGGGAGCGTCGCGCATCCGGCTGATGCAGCTGATTCCAGCGCCCAAGCTGGAAGTATCAGTATATCGTATTTCTCTCCTTTTGCTTGTATCCAAAGTACACGTCCTGCCGGCCCTGGTTGTATCTCTAAACGATATGAAATCAGATGCTTTCGCTTGTATCACTTTGTGATACCTATCGATACCAGGTTAGTGCTGTAATACAGGCAACTCGCCTAGCGCACCGCGCAGCTACAGACACATCAGGAGGGACCTCTGCATGTTGACGTACTCGATTGAGCTGATTATCGACCCTCAGGATCTGAGCGCGATCAAGGCTGCTCAAGAGCAGATTGTTCTCGCCAAGCCGGTCAGCGATACGTATATTCCGAATGTTGCCTGGCAGAGCTTCGATCCGATCGTCGATAATGTTGTTACCTGGTCCGAGGAGTACGGCATTTACGCCTCAAACACCAATCTAGTTCACGGCGCGCGCATCCTCAAGACCAGCTCGATGCCCTACCCGGCACAGCCCGGCGCCTACTACTCGTTCGCCACCGATGCCAGCTTCTACGGGCCGGCTCAGGAGCCCGGCGCCTCAGATGCCAACCAGTTCGGCGTCAGCAACGACGTTCCGTCCGCCAATTATCCGGCGCTGGTCTTCGGTCTGGTCCAAAACGCGATCATCAACGATACCGCCTTCAACTTTCGCCCGCTCAACGCTCAGCCGGTTCGCGCCAACCAGCGCACAACCTTTACGCCGCTGAATACCGTCTACATCTGGCTCCAGTCGCATCTGCCCAGCGGCACGGTGATCACGCAGATACCGCGCAAAGTCGCGATCGTTACCTTCGACGGCTTGATCAATGCCCAGACGCTCAAGTACGACGCCGCCAGCGGTATGTTCGTCCCCTACTCGCCGAGCAAAAGCAGCTTTGTGTTGAATACACCGCATGTGAAGCTGTTCGACCGGATGTTTATCTAGCGCCCGAACGCTATGTCGGAGCATGAGTATGGCCTCTTGGTCCACACCTGCCAATTCTGCGGAGGGCTGGCTGCTGCGTCTGCTGAAGCGCCTGTTTGGCTGGAGGCGGCGCGATCGCGGTTCAGACATACAACAGGCCCGATGGCGTGCCATCAGACCTGCGGGCCAGGTTTATGATCGAAGCAGCCTCAGTAGATGCCGCCGCCTGTTTGCGTGGAGCTGAGCGCTCCCGACACGGCCGAGAGGCTGTAGGCGCTACCGCCGCTGCCGGTCCAGGTCGCGAGATTGAAGGTTGCCGCGCCGGAGACACGATACACCGCCACATTACGATAGGTCAACGGCGTTCGGCTGGCGCATAGCTCAGGCTTGCCCGGCGTGCGCAGGAAATAGACCGCGCCGCTGCCGAGCCGTGTCGCCGCGCCGCTGGGCTCCACCACGATCGCCGTGCGCTCGTCGATGCCGATGCCCTTCGCCTCCGCCGCCCAGCCGTCTTGCACAATCCGCGCAAGAAATCCCACCAGCCGGCCCATGCGATCCCGCGTCACGAAATGGCTATCGGTGATGATATGACTCATGTTGGGCAGCGTCAGAAAATCTCGGTCGAGCGTCATGTAGCGGTTGTAGGGATCGGAGAGCGCCTCGCTGGAGTAGACCGAGCCGTTCTGCGCCGCGAAGACGAACTGGCCCAGGATCGCCAGCCCCGCGCTCGTGCCGCCGATGGGTGCGTTCCGCGCCGCCACCGCGTGGATCGCATCCTCTACCGGCGTACCTTTCCAAAAGCTCACATAGTCGGCCTGATCGCCGCCGGCGATGAAGAGCGCCTCGGCGTTGCGAATCTTATCGACCACAAAGCTGTTGCCGGCGGCGGTACGCGTTTTGATGATCAACGTTTCGACGGAGTCCAGCGTGCCCAGCCCTTTGATATACGGATTGTAGGCGTCAGTTCCCGAGGCGCGAATCACCACGAAATCCCCGCCGCCGGCCTTGTTGATCATCCATTGAAACGCCGCGTCGACATCGGTGCCGCCGCCCATCAGCATCAGCCCGGCCGCCGTCGATCCGCTAACGTTGCCGGAGTTGCCGGTCACATAGTACTCGTAGCCGCTCGCCGCCGCTGCACCCGGCGCGCTAGCCAGCGGCAGCATACTCAGCATCAGGACCAGTGCCGTGACAAGCCTGTGGACATTCATGGTGTTCCTCCTCGACGAAGAATGGTAGGACACGCGGGGGGTGAGGAATCAGAAGTGGATGAGGCATCGGTCGTCAACCGCTGGTAGGAGCAGTTAACCTTTTTTAAACCTGCGTGAGGATAGCATGGGCGCGCTGTGCCGTCAAGAAAGGCTGTGGTGTAAGATTTAACCCTTGAAGAAACCCTTTTTTATAAGAGATGTAAAGACCTGGGAGTCTTCGTAACTTTTGGCAGAAGCAGAGAGTTTGAACACTTAAGGGAAGCACGTGCTTTTCCCTCGAAGGGGAAGGAAGGGTGTGTGGTATGATGTGGCAACGAGAAAAGCTAGAGGAACCTGTAATGCTGGAATTGCAAGCCGCAGTTGCAAAAGTTGGCAAATACGCATCGCCGGAGAGCGGTGACACGATTGAAATGATCGAGCGGCCCAAGGGCGGCTTTTCGCTGGTTATGGTCGATGGGCAGGGCAGCGGTCGCGGCGCGAAAACACTGAGCAATCTGGTTACCGCCCGCGCGGTTGCCATGCTCAAAGACGGCGCGCGTGACGGCGCGGTCGCTCGCGCGGTGCACGATTATCTGTATGGCTACCGCAACGGCCAGGTATCGGCCACGCTGAATATTTTATCGGTTGATTTTCCGACCAGCTGTATTCTTATGTCACGCAACAACCCGATGCCCTATTACATTCTGAAGTCAAGCGGCCTGATCTCAAGCAACGAGCCGTCCACGGCGATCGGGCTGTACCCGAACACCAAGCCGGTTATCAGCCAGCACGAGATCGAGCCGCACATGTTTGTGATCGCATTTACGGATGGCATCGCGCAGGCCGGGCAGCGCTACGGCAAAGATATGGATCTGGCCAACTACCTGGCCTCGATCCACTGCAACGGCGGCTGCACGGCTAAAGAGCTGGCCGACAGCATTCTGATGCGCGCGCTGGAGCTGGATCAGAAGCGGCCCACCGACGATATGAGCGTGATGGTGCTCTCGGCGCTGCCGCGTGACGAAGACACGCCGAAGATTCGGCGGCAGGAGATCATCTTCCCGCTGGAACGGGTGTATAAATAGTGGCGTGGCAAAACCGCTCGATGCGGGGGAGCGCGACGCGTGGCTACGTATGTTAGTGGTTGTGGTCGGGCCGTGCGGCAGCGGCAAAACAACACTGGTCAAGCGGCTTCAGGCGCTGGGCTACACGGCGCGCGCGGTCGCGCAGGAGCACTCGCAGATCCCGGAGCTATGGAAGCACGGCGGCACGCCCGACGCGCTGATCTTTCTTGATGCCAGCCCGGCCACGATCACGCGACGGCGGCGCAACGAGTTTCCAGAGTGGCTCTACAACGTCCAGATCGAGCGCCTGGCCTCGGCGCGCCGCAACGCGACGTTCTATCTGCACACGGATCGCGTGCCGTCGGCGGAGGTGCAGCGCCGGGTGATCGAGCATCTGAGCACGCTGCAACGAGCGCAGGCCGCTCAAAAATAACATCAGGATCGATCGAGATCACGTGAGGCACGCGCATTGCGTGCCTTTTCGTTTTGCGGAGTCACACACGAAAGGAGCAGAGGATGACAATTCGTCGCGGCGCGGAGCTTGGAGCGCAGATCGCCGAGCTTAACGTTCCCGCAGGCATGCTGGCGCTGTGGTCGCTGGGCCAGTCGGGCGTCGTCGTCAAGAGCAGCCACACGCTGGCCGTGATCGACCCCTATCTTTCGGACGCCCTCCAGGGCATGGGCGCTCCCGAGCCCTGCTTTCCACCGCCGCTGGAGCCGGCCATGCTGCGCGGCGTCGATCTGATCTTATGCACGCACGAGCACCCGGATCATACCGACCCGGCCACGCTCAAGCCGTTGCTGGCCGCCTCGCCGGATGCGCAGCTGGTGGCCTCAGCACAAAGCTTGAAGATTCTGGAAGACGCCGGGATCGACACGGCGCGGGCGATCGTGCCCACGCTTGGCGAGCGCTACGCCATCGCCGACGGCGACTACCGCGCGATTCCAGCGGCGCACTACCAGCTTGAGATCGAGGCGGGACGATCGCGCTGGATGGGCTTTGTGCTGAGCTGCGGCGGCATTACGCTGCTGCACACCGGCGATACGATCCTGGTGCCCGAGATCTACGCGGCGCTGCAAGAAACACCGATCGATCTGGCGCTGCTGCCGATCAACGGCCGCGATTATTTCCGCGAGCAGCAGGATTTGATCGGCAACATGCTGCCGCGCGAGGCCACGCAGTTTGCCCACGAGATCGGCGCGCAGGTGCTGATCGCCATCCACAACGATCTCCTGCCCAATAACCGGCTCAATCCCGCCGAGCTGTGGGACGATCTGGATCGGCGGTTTCCCAGGCAGCGCTGCCATCTGTTGCAGCCAGGCGAGCTATATCTGTACGTGGCCTAGCGCGGACACAAAGCGGCGACGCTTCCGGGGGAAGCGCCGCCGTCGAGCCGTTACTCGTGCAGCAAATGCTTACTGAGAGTCAGAGCCACCGCCGATACGGTCTTTCAAGCTGGAAGCAGCGCGGAAGCCCACGGCCTTCGAGGCGGGAATGGTTACCTTCTCGCGGGTGCGCGGGTTGGTGCCCTGGCGCTCGGCGCGATGGCGAATCTCGAAGCTGCCAAAGCCGCTTACCTGGATGCGATCACCGGCGGCGAGGCGCTCGCCCATTGCCTCGAAGACTGCCGAGACAGCTTGCTTGGCCTGAGCCTTCGACAAACCCGTCTGCTGAGCAACGTGCTCGACAAGTTGTGACGTACTGACTGCGTTTGCCATACAATTCCTCCTAGTCAGGTTGCCTGTTACCGCGATTGTGCATTAAACCGCACAAATAGTCAACTTTTTGCAAGACGAGTTATCTTTCTTGACCATAAGAGCAGTTCTGCAAGCCGTCGATCGCAATCCTGCGATGGTGTACCGAACTAACTATATCACAGATTGTGCCAGAGAATCCGCATCACAGGCCGCTCTAGCCCCGAATTCGCCGATTTTGGAACCTCGGTGTCACCGGGCAGAGTTCTTTTTGACCAACGTGCGAACACCAATCATGGCCGATCGCTGCCGTAACCTGCAAAAGACTCGTGATCATAATGGAGCGGATCATGCTGGTAAGCGACACAACCGGACGACAGATCTGCAATCTGATCGATCTCGATTGCCTAAAGGAATAAAACGATGAGTGAGCCAACACATACCAATCGTTTGATTAACGAAACCAGTCCCTATTTACGCCAGCACGCGCACAATCCGGTCGACTGGTATCCCTGGGGCGAGGAGGCGCTCGCCAAAGCCCGCGCCGAGGACAAGCCGATCCTGCTGAGCGTGGGCTATAGCGCCTGTCACTGGTGCCATGTCATGGAGCGCGAAAGCTTCGAGGACGAGGCGACCGCGCAGGTGATGAACAGCTATTTCGTCAATATCAAGGTCGATCGCGAGGAGCGGCCTGACATCGACGCGATCTATATGCAGGCCGTACAGGCGCTGACGCAGCATGGCGGCTGGCCGATGACGGTTTTTCTGACGCCCGAGGGCGAGCCGTTCTACGGCGGAACCTACTTTCCGCCCGAGCCGCGCTACGGTATGCCCGGCTTTCCGCAGCTGCTGGAGGCCATGCACGATGTGTGGATCAATCGCCGCGATGATGCCGTGACCAGCGCTCGTGAGCTGGCTGGCCAGCTCTCGCAGGCGGCTGAAATTCCGCCCAGCAATATCAGCCTCACCACCCAGCTGCTGGATCGCGCGGCCGCCTCGATCAAACAGCGCTTCGATGCGCGCAACGGCGGCTGGGGCGGCGCGCCCAAGTTCCCCGCGCCCCAGACGATCGACTTTTTGCTGCGCACCTACCAGCGCCACAGCGATCAAACCGCGCTGCAACAGGTCGAGACCACGCTGCTCAAGATGGCGCACGGCGGCATGTACGATCAGCTCGGCGGTGGCTTTCATCGCTACAGTGTGGATGAGCGCTGGCTGGTGCCGCACTTCGAGAAGATGCTCTACGACAATGCCCAGCTCGCCCGCGCCTATCTGCACGCCTACCAGCTGACAGGCAACGCCGAGTATCGCCGGATTGTCGAGGAGACGCTGGATTACGTCAAGCGCGAGATGACAGCGCCCGAGGGCGGCTACTACGCCGCACAGGACGCCGACAGCGAAGGTGTCGAGGGCAAATTCTTTGTGTGGAGTCTGGCCGAGGTACGCCAGGCGCTGGGCGAGGATGCCGCGCTCTTCGCGCAGATCTACGATGTCACGGCGCAGGGCAACTGGGAGCATACCAATATTCTGCACCTGCCGCGTCCGCTGGAAGATATCGCGCGGGTGACAGGCAAGTCCGTGGAGCGACTGCGCGAGGTCGTGGAGCGCGGCAAGCGTGCGCTCTTCGCGATCCGTGAGCAGCGCGTGCATCCCGGCCTCGACGATAAGGTGCTGGCGAACTGGAACGGCCTGATGCTGGGAGCGATGGCCGAGGCCGGGCGGGTGCTCGGTCGCGCCGATTTTCTTGATAGCGCCCGGCGCAACGCCGAGTTTGTGCTGACCACCATGCGCCGCGACGATCGGCTGCTGCACACCTACAAGGATGGCCAGGCTAAGATCCGGGGCTTTCTCAGCGACTACGCGCTCTACGCCGAGGGCCTGATCGCGCTCTACCGGGCCACGTTCGAGACCCGCTGGCTGCTCGCCGCCCGATCGCTGGCCGAGCATCTGCTGGATCACTTCTGGGACAACAGCGACGGCGGATTCTTCCAGACCAGCGACGAGCACGAGACGCTGATCGCGCGGCCCAAAGATCTGTTTGACGAGGCCGTGCCGTCCGGCAACGCGGTCGCGGCGCAGGTGCTGCTCCAGCTTGCGGCGCTGGTCGGCGATCCCGAGTACGATCGCCGGGGCCGCGCGACGATCGAGCTGGTCACGGGCGGGCTCCAGCGCTACCCAACCGCCTTCGCCACGATGCTCAACGCGCTCGATTTCGCGCTGGCCACGCCGCGTGAGGTCGCGATCGTCGGCGATCCGGCACAGCCCACGACGCAGCAGTTTTTCGCCGCGCTTGATCAGCGCTTTATGCCTAACCTGATCGTCGCCGCCGCACAGCCCGACGATACCGCCGCCATCGAGCTGATCCCGCTGCTCCGCGATCGTCCGCAGCAGAACGGACAGCCCACCGCCTACGTTTGCCGCTCCTTCGTGTGCAACCTGCCGACGACGGACGTGGCGACGATGCAGCAGCAGATCGACGAATAGGTAGAACAAAAGAACAAGAGAACAAGGGAACAAAAAGGTTTTAGCCTTGTGTCCTTGTTCTCTTGTTCAGGGCCTCACCCTCTTGCCCCGAACCTCGGCGGACTTCCGCCTCGGTTGCGGCAGGCGAGGGGTAGATCGGTACTTGTTTGTTCTTGGTTTGCCTGTTCTCTGTTCTATTTCGGTTCTTGGTTCTTGGTTCTTGGTTCTTCCTACGGCAGCCATCCCCGGCGCTGCGCTTCTTCGCGCCCGACCAGCCCGATCATGAGGACGCCACGACCAGTCAGCGGCTGCTCCAGGCGTCCGCGCTCGAAGTGCTGCACGCGCACGCCGTGCTGGAGCTGCGCCTCGTCGAGCGGCAGGCCCAGCCAGGACTCAGCGCCGAGCTGAAACCAGGTTTGCAGCAGGCGATCGCAGATGTTGTGCCCTGTCGCGGCGCTGTAGTGACAGCCGGCGACCGGCGCGGCAGCGGGCTGGATCGGCAGAGTTTCCACGACCAGACGCGCGGCCATCACCGTACCGTCGGACGCTTCTTCCAGGCGTCCGCGCTCGAAAAGCTGCACGCGCTGATCGACGCCCGTCTCGACATTGCGCTCCAGATACGGCTCGGTCAGCGGATAGCCGAGCGTGCGCAGACCGCCGAACCGCTCCCAGCCTGCCAGAAACGGAGCCGCCAGCGCGTGGCCGGTCTGTGGAAAGAAGCGGCTGCCCTCGGGCGCCATCGCACGCTCGATCGGAGCCGTCGGCAGCGCGGCGGTGGGCCGCAGGCCGCGACTGCGCAGCTCAAGCGGCAGGCCGGCTCGCTCCGAGCGATACATGCCCAGCACGGTGCTGGCAACCAGATCGCCCTGTGGACCCGGCAGCAGATCGGTGACCGTTGGCGTAGGATTCACGTCCTCGCGCAGATACAGCGGCTGGACCAGCGCCAGCGGCCAGCGCTTCCACGCGTCCGGGCTCTGCCAATCGCCGCCGTCGTGATACCACACATCGCCGCGCCAGGAGGCCGCCACCACACGATCGCCGCGTGCGCCGACAGCAGCCCAGGTATCGCTCACACCCGCAGCCTCCCAGCTACGGCCCTCGTCACGTGAGCGCAGCAGCGTATTGCCGACCGGGCGCGGATCGAACACACCACGATGAGCGATCGCGTAGACCTCGTGGCGATCGGTGGAGGCGAAGAGACGCACCGGCGTCAGATCCTGCGGCCAGCTCACGTATCGCTCCCAGCTCACGCCACCGTCAGCGCTGCGGTAGGTCGCGCCGCCCGCCACCACGATCAGCGTCTCGGGGCTGGATAGCTGCATCAGGCGTGCATCGCCGGCGAGGCCCCAGGGCACAGCGCGCTCATTCCAGGTCGCGCCGCCGTCGTCGGAGACCACAAAGCGCAGATCGTGCGCGATCGCCAGGAGCTGCGGCGAGCCGTCGACGCT